>JAFGEV010000309.1 GCA_016931385.1 Prolixibacteraceae bacterium | reverse complement strand
TTTTCGACTACAACCATGCTTCACAAAAGGTTCTTGAGAAATGTGGATTTACAAAGGAAGCTGTTTTTAAAAAGGCCATTTATAAAAACGGGAAAATTTGCGATGAAATAAGGTATGCCATTGTTAAGTAAATTCGATATTAACTTGATAAAACATAAAAAATGAAATTAAAATACGGAATGAATCCCTACCAGGATTATGCCGAGGTCATCGATCCTCAAAATGTTCTGGAACTGGTAAACGGAACCCCAAGTGTGATAAATGTACTGGATGCCCTTAATGCCTGGCAGCTTGTTAAAGAAGTGAGTGTTGCTCTTGACAAAGAAGCGGCTGCGTCATTTAAACATGTTACACCGTCGGGGGTTTCTGTTGCCGGCGAAATAAGCGATAGGGAAAAGCAGGCATATCTGATCAAAGCTGAATTGTCGCCGCTTGCTTCAGCTTATGCCCATGCAAGGGGGGCAGACCGCCTGGCTTCGTTCGGTGATTTTATTGCATTGAGCCATGAAGTGGATGTCCCTACAGCAAAACTGATCAAAACCGAAGTGTCGGATGGCTTGATTGCACCCGGTTTTAATGATAAAGCCCTTGAGATACTCAAATCGAAAAAAGGAGGGAAGTATGTGATTTTCAAAATTGATGAAAACTATAAGCCTGCTGAAGTTGAATCACGCGATGTGTTCGGAATAACCATAAAACAAAAAAGAAACCTGCTAAAAGTAACCGATCAGCTTCTCTCAAAAGTTGTAACAGAGCAAAGAGAAATACCGGCTTCGGTAAAAGCTGATCTGCTTCTGGGGATGATCACCCTGAAATATACCCAGTCGAATTCCATATGTGTAGCACAGGGAGGACGTGTTTTAGGAATTGGATCAGGCCAGCAATCGAGAATACTTTGTTCAGGCCTTGCATTAAGTAAAGCCAATGTGAGTTTTCAGAAACTGCAACTCGATTATTCTTTTATGAAAGAATATGCAGGACTCAAACGGACCGAACTAGACCAGATTATTGAGCAAAAACGCCAGGAAGTTTTTGGCAGTGGTATAACCTTATCTGAGCTTGAAAATACCTGCCTGCTTTCAGACGGATTTTTCCCGCAACCCGATAACATCGAACTGGCACATCAATATGGGGTTAAGTACATCGCAACACCTACAGGCTCGATTCGTGACAATGAGATTTTTGAAACGGCCAACAAACTTGGCATTACAATAATTGATACAGGTGTGAGGTTGTTTCACCATTAAATTGAGATTGTATAAAAAAATGTAAGCAAAATTGTATCTTTAAAACCTAATAATTGGCCTATTGAAAATTTAAAATTGAAAAGCCAATGTGGTTAAATAAGTATAGCGCTGTGATGAAATATCTTTTGGTGAAGCTTATTTCACTGACAATTTTGCTTGTCAGTTCAGGCTATTTTTTATGGGCAGGGGCGTGGACAGTATTTGGCTTCGATGTATTGTACCTTGTTTTGTTATTGACAGTTGGTTTAAAATACTTTCCTGAAACAGTACTTGCCCGAAAACAAACCAAATTTGTGCACAAATGGGATAAAACGGCTATCCTGATTTATTCGGTTAGTTTTTACAGCCAGTACCTGTTAGCCGGATTAACTTTTCGTTTCTCCCTGACATCTTTCAATACAACAAGTTATATTCTTGGAACAGTTTTATATGCTTTTGCTCTTGGAATAACTTTCTGGGTGCTTGCAACAAATCCATTTGCAACTGGTTCAGCCAGGATACAGGAAGACAGGAACCAGAAGATTATTTCAAGCGGGCCATACAAGTATTTGAGGCATCCGATGTATTTCTCAACAATCATTTTTTCATTAAGCACACCGTTGATCCTTTGTTCCCTATGGGCTTATATTCCTTTTCCACTTGTGCTCGGATCATTCTTATTCAGATGTTATAAAGAAGACAAAATGTTGCAGGAAGGGCTTGAAGGGTACAGAGAATATACGCAGAAAGTTCGCTATCGTATGGTTCCGTTTATTTGGTAGTTGTTTAATATTAACCTTATGAAAACAGCATTTTTGATAATTGGTATATTGGTTATTGTAATAATTGTTCTTTATTTTCTTTTAATCGGAAATTTTAAAAAGCAAGAGCCTGAAATTGTTATACTTGATGAGCCGGTTTTGCTGGCCGGATTGGAGATAAATACCAACGATAAGGCAATATATAAGGATGTTGGTATAGCCGCAAAAGCATTTAACCAACTTAAGGAACAGCATCCTATTCCCGAATTAAAAGATCCCTGGGCTGCTGTAAATATCAGCAAAGATTACAATCCTGTTGAAAGAACTTTCACCTATATTGTTGGGGAGGTTGTTACAAAAAAGGGAGATATTCCATCCGGATTAAAGTATTTCGAAATTCCCGCAGCAACCTATGCTGTTTTTAAGATTAAACCTAAAAGCCGTTTCGCCTGGGGAATTACCATGGGAAGAACAAAAAGGTTTATTTATGCAGAATGGCTTCCTGAATCGGGCTACAGTCCCCTGGGCTTAATTGACGATTTTGAATTGCATGATGAAAGGAGTTTGGGAAAACATCCTGAAATACAACTTTATGTAGCTCTTAAAGAAAAATAAAAAAAACATTTATTATCGATAAAGATTCAATTAACACATTTTGTTTTAAACCATACCGGTTGAATTGTGTCTGAAGTATGATAATTTTTTTGTTATTTTGCTGCCCTGCTTGTGCTATTGTTTAATAATTTATTTCAACATACTTAGCATGATCTTTTTGCGTGTCACAGGTAATAAATGATCCTGTGTGGCAAAATGCTAGGTTTTTTTAAAAAAAGGGGATGAAAACTATTTACATTATGATTCAAAGAGGAGTTTTACTCTTAATTATTTTATTCTTTAACAGTATTGTCAGTGCCCAGAATATTCGGATCAATGAGTTCATGGCTTTGAATCAAACAGTGCTGATCGATACTGACGGCGATTATTCTGACTGGATTGAAATCTACAACCCAACCAGTTCAGAAATTAATTTAGAAGGTTGGAGTTTGAGCGATGAGCGAGACTTTCCATCGAAATGGTTTTTCCCCGATATTTCAATTGGCGCGGGAAAGTATTTGCTTGTGTTTGCCTCGGGCAAGGACAGGAATGCCCCGGGAAGCGAATTGCATACCAACTTTAAACTTAGTGGCGATGGTGAATATCTGGCATTCTATAATTCTACAGGTGTTGCAATAACTGAATTCGATCCGGCTTTTCCTCCACAAACCGATGATTTCTCCTACGGTTATTTCGAGGGTGGGTACATCGAATTCAGCGATCCAACTCCCGGTGAAGATAACAACCAGTCAAGTGGTACAGTAATACCTTCTCCTGAATTCAGTATAAAACACGGATTATATCATTCCCCGTTCAGCCTTACAATATCATCAGAAATTGGTGGTGCCAAAATATATTACACAACCGATGGCAGCGTTCCAGGTAAAAGCAATGGTATACTATACAATCACCAATTATATATCAGTAAAACTTCTGTGATCAGGGCAGTAACAATAATTGATGGTGAAGAACCCAGCCAGATTACTACACAGACGTATATTTTCCCTAACGATGTTATACGTCAGGATAATAGCCCTGAAGGATACCCTTCCAGTTGGGGACCCTACACTGCCATACCCGGAAATGCAATAGCCGATTATGAAATGGATCAGGAGCTGATGGGTATTGGAAATATGGCCAACACTGTAAAACAAGCTCTATTGGACATCCCAACCATATCGCTGGTTACCGATAAAGATAACATTTTCTCACACTCGCTCGATCCTGATGTAGGGGGTATCTACATTTATCCCGGAGCGCCTGGTGATGAAACCGGTCTTGGATGGGAGAGGCCATGTTCTTTTGAATATTTCGATGATGACTCAATTTCTGTTCAGGCCGATTGTGGAATAAGGTTACAGGGGGGTCACAGCCGAAGGCATGAGAAATCACCCAAACACTCTTTCTTGCTCGTGTTTAAAAGTGAATATGGTCCGTCGAAGTTACATTATTCAATGCTTGAAGGAGAAGCACGTCCAGAATATGATAAGCTTATTTTGCGGGCGGGGTTTGGAAACTCCTGGATACATCACACTCACGATGAAAGGCAGAGGTCGCAGTACCAAAGGGATATCTGGACAAAAGATACCCAGAGAGATATGGGGCATCCAGCTAGCCAGTCTTCGTACGTCCATTTGTACATCAATGGTATTTATTGGGGTTTATATGCTCCTTCGGAAAGGATGGACCGGGAGTTTGCTGCCAAATATATGGGTGGTGATGAGGATGATTATGATGTGATAAAAGACTATGCCGATGTATCCGACGGCACAATCGATGCATGGAACGAAATGATGCAAATGGCCAATGCTGGCCTAACAAGCAACGATGCCTATCAAAGGTTTCAGGGAAATAATCCCGATGGCACACCCAATCCCGAATTTGAGGCAATGGTTGATGTTGTGAACCTTGCCGATTATATGATCATCAATTTTTATGGCAGCAACAGCGACTGGGACCATCATAACTGGGCTGCTGCCCGGAACAGGGTAGATCCCGGAAAAGGTTTTAAATTTTTCTGCTGGGATTCAGAACACATGGTGAAAACGCTCAACGGCAATGTGCTTGATGAGAATAATGCCGATTGCCCGAGCAGGGTTTTTCAGCAATTGATGAAGAATGAAACATTCAGGAGGCTGTTTGCCGACCGTGTGCAAAAACATTGCTTTAACAATGGTGCCCTTACTCCCGAAGCAACACTTGCACGTTGGATGAAAAGAAAGGCTCAGATTGAAACTGCTGTTTATGCTGAGTCGGCCCGCTGGGGTGATTACCGGCGAGATGTACACCGCTATCAGACAAATGGCCCGTTCGATTTGTATACTGTTGAAGATTACCTGTTGCCTCAACAGGCTTTTATGCAAAACGAATATTTCCCTCAGCGTACTGGCATTTTTGTAAACCAGTTGAGAAGCGCTGGTATGTTTCCTGATGTTGATGCACCAGTTTTCTTGTTAAACAACAAAAAGGAATTTTCAGAAATTGTTTCGCAGGGCGATAAACTTACAATGACAACTACCGAAGGTACCATTTACTATACAAATGATGGCACCGACCCGGTTAGCTGGCCGGAATCAATCAGCTCAAATGAAACTGTGCTACTTTCGGAAAATGCAGAGAAAATGGTAATAGTGCCTACTTCCGATATCGGGACTTCATGGTACAGTAATAACGATTATAACGATTCAGACTGGAAGGTGTGCAAAGGGGCACCCGGTGGGGTTGGTTATGAAAGAAGTTCAGGATATGAAAACTTTATTTCGCTTGATGTGACCAGTGAAATGTACAATTCAAGAGCTTCATGCTACATCCGGATTCCCTTTGAGCTATCTTCGCAAGATATATCATCAATAACAGATCTTATTTTAAAAGTTCGTTACGACGATGGATTTGTAGCTTATTTAAACGGGCAGAAAGTAGCGAGTGTGAATGCACCT
>JAFGEV010000040.1 GCA_016931385.1 Prolixibacteraceae bacterium | reverse complement strand
TCGGGTGAGTAACCCCGGTTGTAGTCAAACATTACCCAGTAGCTGTCGGAGAAAGCCGGGGTATTGAAATTGTCGTTGTGGGCCTCCTGCACGTTGGTGGCTTGTTGTAAAAGCCTTACTTCACCATCAGACAGTAACTGACGGCTCGATCGTTCGGCCTGCTTTAAATCGCTCCAGTCATCCTGGTTGAGTCCGGCATTTTGCGCGTAGTATTCCCAGTCGCCATATTCAGAAACACTGTAAAGTTTGGTAGGTTCTGTATAATGCTTTAAACGGTGTTGCCGTGCCTGAAGATATATGTCGTAACCGTGTTCCTGCCAGCCGGCTGTGTAACACTGATTCCCTGGGTATTCAGTATGAGCAATTCGATGTAACTCATCAATAAAAGGTTCATCCATCCACGACTCGTTTAGCGACACTTCCCATGCAATTACACAGGAGTGGTTGCGGTCACGCCTGATCAGGTCATGTGCCGTGCGGAATATCTGCTGCTGGAAAAGCGAATCTCTCCGGTAGTACTGCCAGCCTAGAATGGCATCAAGTACCACAAGCCCCAGTTCGTCGCAGGCATCCATAAAAGCAGGGGATTGGGGGTAATGCGATAGCCTGATATAGTCGAAACCTGCCGATTTAATTTTGTACGCATCACGGTATTGAGCTTCGTTGCTCAGGGCGTATCCAATGTAGGGATATTCCTGATGACGGTTTACTCCGCGCAGGAACATCTCTTCGCCATTTATTATGAAGCTGCCTTCGGAAATTTCAATGTGTCTTATGCCAATTCGTGTTTCTTCAGCATCGGTTTCTTTTCCTCCGGAAACGACTTTTGTCTTAAGGATGTAAAGCGAGGGTGAGTTCGGTGACCAAAGGTTGGGATTTTCCACTTCAAGCATTTTTGTTAGGGTAGTGTCTTTTCCAGCCCCAAGGCTGACTTTTGAAGTAAGTTCTGTAATCACCAATTGATCGTCATTCCAAAGTTCATTGGTTAAAACAAACGATTGATTACGGTTTCCGCTGTTCTTAATGTGGGTTTGCACCCTAACCGTGGCTTTTTCTTTTGAAACATTTTGATAGGTTACAAAAATACCCCCACCGGCAGTTTTACCGGCCATGATCGGGTCAGTTATATGAAGGGGGATTTTCCTGATCAGGAAAGCATCGCGGTACAGGCCGCCGTGCATGTTGAAATCGAGAATGCGCATGGGTTTTGGGCCGGTAACTGGATTGTCGGTATTGTCAAGGCGAACAAGCAAAGTATTTTCGCCATTGATATTGGCTGCTTCGGTAAAGTCAAAAACCACCGGCAGGTAACCACCAAGATGCGATGCAACTTTTTTGCCGTTCACCCAGAAATCAGATGCATTCATGGCACCTTCGAACCGCAGGATCAATTGTTGTTTTTTTGCCGAAGCCGGAATGTTGAAAGTTTTCCTGTACCAGCAAATCCCCTGCCATTGCCCGTCCATCACCTTGGGTGTTATAACCGGTGTATGGGGCAGGGTAACCGGTTGCCAGCCAGCAACAGTATCAATATCTTCGGCCGGGGCATCCGATATCACAAACTCCCAATCGGAATTAAAAAGTTCTTTTGATGATTTTTGCTCATTACATCCTGAAATCAGTAGTACCAGAATGAGGTAAATAAATATTTTTGTTATTCCTTTCATCTCAAATCTAATTTAAAAAAAACTTCAAAAATTCAAAGTCCTCAGCATATTAAGTAAAAGACTCATAAAGTAACGCTGAAGTGTGACTTCCCTTTCCAACGTGGAGAGGGTGGAGGCACCACAAATAGTAAACATTTAAAATATATGTACTATCCCTAGCCCTTCTTCTTAGGAGAAGGGCTAGGGATGAGGCCTCTTAAACGCCGTTATCCCTTTCAAAGCATTTCCTTCTTCATCGAAAAGGCTTCGCCCTATAAACCATACTTTCGAGTCGGGTATGTACAATCCGTCAGGTTTCCAGTAAAAAATCCCTTTAACCTTCGGGTATTGGGAGACTATACTGTCGAGGGTTACCAGAAAATCGTATTGTCCCTGCTCGGTTGGCGGGAATGGCTGTACATCGAATACCCATTCGCCGGGTTCGGGGTAATACCCGTTGGCATAATAAGCGGTTTCGACAATAAGAATATCTTGCACATAATTCTCCGACAGCCACATCAGATTTTTTTCAAGGTCTTCGAAAGTGCCATGCCACCAGGGGTAATAACTTAGCCCGATCAGGTCGAATTTAACCCCGTACTGATCCATTTTGCTGAAAAACTTTTGTGTGGCAGACTGATCACCGCCACGGTCGATATGGATCATAATGGGTACGTCGCGATCGCCGTATGCATCCATCACGCCCTTAATACCGGCTTTGAGCAGTGTGCAGAAGCTTTCCCAGTCTTCGGTACCGTCTTTCCATATTTTACCGTCGGGCCATATAAATCCAGGTGTGATTTCGTTGCCAACCTGCACCATATCGGGCAGTACTCCGGCTTTGTCCATGGTTTCAATTACTGCTTTCGAATATTCTAAAACGCTGTCGGTGAGCACTTCAAACGAAAGGTTTTCCCATGCTTTCGGTTTGATCTGGTGTGCAGGGTCGGCCCAGGTATCGGAATAGTGGAAGTTTAGCAGTAGTTTCATTCCTGCTGCTTTTATTTTTTTCGACAATTCGATTGTATAATCGAGCGAGTTGCATACCGGGCCTTCCATGTTAGGCGTGTGAAACAGGCGTACTCGTCCATAGTTATAGCCGTTTTCTGCAAAAAGCTCAAGGGCGTCAACCGGCTTACCTTCGTATTTATATATGCCGCCACTGTCTTCCATTTTCTTCAGAATGGAAAAATCACCCCCGACCATAAACTCTTCTGTTTTTGCTTCCTGTTTTTCACATCCAAAAAATGAAAATGCAAAAAACAGGGAAGTTGTCAGGGTTAAAAGAAATATCGGTTTCATATCTATTCAGTTTTATTTCAAAATAATTCGCTGTTTAAAAACACCTTCTTTGGTTTCTATATTGATGAAATAGATTCCCTTGTTCAGGTGGCTTACATCAATTTGAGCTTTGCAATTGTTTTTTTGGGAATGTAGTTTAATCTTTTTTGACTGTCCTGATAGGTTTACCATATTGATGGATTTGATGGAAATATTTCCCTTGTTTTCAATTGTAATTATTCCCTCTGAAGGGGGATTAGGGTAAATAGAAATACCTTTATCATTCGTCAATGATAATACATTGTTGAATGTTTCACATGATGCCCAGACATTTGCGATGATTGTATCATGAACAGGGACAATAAATGCCCTGTCAGAATTCCAGGTTGGATCGTTTAGAAGTTCGTCGGAGTTGGCACATTCTTCGGGGACTGTCTCCCTGAAATTCTCCCAATTGTCCCAGGTATTGCTGGTAATGTAATAATAGGCAAAAACGCTTCCGGGGATCAGATCAAAAGAAGTACTATAAATTGAATTGCTGCCCGGGGCCATTTGAATAAATTCCCAATTTGACATTTGCCCAACAACGTACACTCCGTTTGAAACATCAACTCCTGACATATCCACTTTGAATGTTACATTTACGATAGTGTCTTCAACCACTCCGTTCTCCATGGCATCAGGCCAGCCGCCACCTCCGTTTTTCATGAAGTTGAGGTTATTACGGTGATCGAAAAAAGCAACATGTTCGTGTGAAGAGCCAACTCCCCAGGGAGTCCTGCAGGGCGTGGACACCCATGCGGATTCCCAGAAAATTACGCCTGTTCCGCCTGCATCCTTGAAGGCTTTGGTTAAATCGACCATGAATTTTTGCTGAGTCGCAGCTGATACAGGTTGATAGTCAGGGCTCGATTCTGTAATGATATTCCCAAGGCCATCAATGTTTTGTGAATCCCACAAGTACCCTGTTTCTACAATCATCACTTCATAGGATGAAAAGCTTTTTTTAAGGCTTCCCAGAATGTTGGCAGCCTGAGTTGGAGACTGACCATGCCAGGCGTAATAATACGATACCCCCATAATATCGAAGTCGGTAACACCATTCGAGATGATATTCCTGTAAAACGAATTTGCTTTTGCAGGATCTGCCACGTGCAATGAAATTTTTGGTTTTATTGCACTTGTTGCTGCGATATCTCTCACAGCTTTAATGGCTGAATTGTACAATTGGGCATGCCTGCTCCACGAGTTGCTGATCAGGGTAATACCATTGTAGTTTGAATTCATTCCCATATGGGTCATGATGCCGCCATTGTTCTCATTGCCAATTTTAACATACTCGGGCATGAGGCCTTCGTTGTTAAGCTGACTGAGAGTTTTGTACACATAATTGTAAACCGAATCTTTCAGCTCTGTTAAGTTTGTGGCGACACCTTCCCATGCTTTTGGGATAATTTGCCTGCCGGGGTCGCACCAAAAATCGGAAAACTGAAATCCCAACATCACTTTCATACCGGCCAATTTGGCCCGGAGAATTGTTTCTTCAACATCTTCAAAGTTGCTGTATTGCAACTTTACGCCGGCGGGTTGTGACAACGATTCCTGCCAGTTGGGATTATGCCAGAGGCGCACCCTTACAAGGTTTGTGCCGTTATCGGCAAAAATCTGGTATACATCTTTCGGTTCACCGTCTTCCCTGAATTCGGCGCCACAATCTTCCATCATATTGGCATACGATAAATCGGCACCAAAAATAAAATCCGACTGTGCAGTTAATTTCAAACCGGCCATTAAAAAAATGCACATGTAAAAGCAATAAATTCTTCTCCCCTTCATAATCATACAACAACTTTGTGTAAACAATCTTTAGCAGAATCTTTTTCTTTTTTCTGATCTCTGGATTACAAATTAAAACATCCTGTGTGATATTGAACAGAAAAAATTTTTAAACCTGACTTTTTTAAGTTTTGCAGCCCTTATTATAAATTACAATTCACCAATTTTTAAAGTAATTCAAATTAGAAGAGGAACAGGGGCTTTCCCTGTCCCCTCTGATAATTTCATTGATTCTTTCTGCTTTTATCTGATAAAGTATTTAAAGCAGATAACATAATTGTTTAAACTTAGAAACACTAATTTACGGTACATGTCCGGTTAATAATGTCTACAGTCAGTGTGTATGTTCCCGGTGTTGTATACCATTCCGATGTAATGTTTTCACCACCATATACCAGTGCATCTTCACTTCCGGCGAGGAAGAAATCCCAGTTATCGGGATAAAGCAGGAAGTAATACCCCCAGGGTGTATCGCTGCTGATTGTTACTTCTCCCGAATATATTCCGGGTTCGGTCATCGGTAAAACGGCTGAAGAGAAATCCCATACATCGTTTAGCCCTGCAACATACAATGCATCACCGGCAATGCAATAGGTTCCCTTGGTGAGGTTCACAATCAATGTATATGTACCTGCAGGTATTACCTGATCGTCGGTTATATTGGTTGCACTGTTGAATACTAATTCACCTTCTCCACCCCCGAATTTGTTGATCCACTGATCATCAATAAATATCTGGAAACCCCATTCCGATGCTTTGGTTATGTTTATTTCTGATGTATAGGCTCCCGGGGTGTCGGTTTCATCCATTGCAACCAGGGTCCAGTCGTCATTCAGCCCGGTGTAGTAAACTGCTTCAACAGGAGTGGTGCTGTAGGACAGGTTTTTAAGGTCGGCATTCATCAGGTAAAGGCCAGGGTCGGGTGCAGGGATATTGTCACCTGTCTGGAATCCAAGTGTACCTGCAGTTGCATCGCCACTGGTCATTTTGTAAACATCGGTCCAGTTATCAATTTCGAGCCCTAATTGATAGCCCCATAGTGAATTTACATTGGCAACCCCGGCAAAAGTAGAGTCGTCCTCACTTGTCAAAGTCAGGTAGTTGTCAAAAGTCCAGGAGCCAGAGATGCCATCATCAATTCCCGGCATGTACAGGAAGTTGCTTATCGGATCTTCGATAACTACTGTCCCTGCTGTAATCTCGTATGTCCAGGCTTTCGGGTCGTTCAGGTAAATATACATGGTATAATCGCCTGCACCGCCCGGAACAGTGAACGTGCCCGTTTGATTGAAAAGAACACCATTGCCACCGTCGGGAGCAAAGGACACTGTGCCGGTAATTGCTGCTGCATCATCGGTACTGGTGTCAACGTTATAAAGGGCGCTGATGCCGCTTACACTAAACGAAGCATTAGCAACGGTGGTTGTAAATGAAACCATCCAGCTTACTTCCGGACGGAGGAAATTCATATCGGCAGTTACATCACCCGAAAGCGATAGTGAGGATATTAAGTTGGCAGTCCAGGCTTTCGAATTTGTGCTGTGGGTTACATAATAACAACCGTTTTGGCCAGGGAACCAGAAGTTCCAGATCGATTCTGAAACTGTAGTGTTGTCCATAACGAAAGCATAACCATCAACTGCGTAGTTTCCCCATATTGTTCCGTCGCCTTCGAGCAAATAGTAGTTGTACCATGAGGTAGCTCCCATAAACCCGGCGTATTCACCATCGCTGTTTGGCGAGTAAACGGTTACGCCGGTTTCTTCCTGATCGGTATTGAGGATAAAGGCAACGCTCATATCAATGGTGTACGTTGTAATATTTACAGATATTACATTACTGTAAACAGGGTCGGTGTTATTGCCAAGTTTTGCCCTTATACGAAAATAAAGTGGAGTACTCACATAAGGTTCAAAGCCAAGATTTGTGGCAATTGTGTTCAGCTCGATATAGGTAAACGACCTGGTATATGCTGCTGCCGATAATTCAGTAACCTCTGCAAAGTCCTCGGTAGTTGAAATTTCCATAAGCATTACCGGGATTGATGAGGGGATAGCCATTGAGGTATCACTAATATTTAACGCGCTTTTACTCCAGGTAAGGGTAAGGGCAACTACGGCGGCGCTATCCTTTTCAAGAGTTATTGTTGATTGGCTGGCCACCAGTTCGGACGATTCAAGGCCCGAAACTTCAATATACAGGGCATCTTCCTCGCAGGCTGTAAAAAACAGTGTTGAAAGAAGTATGACGAGTGTGAATATTTTTGATCTCATAATGAATTCAGATTAAAGTCGTTAATAATTCTCGTTGCTCAGATTCGGATTAGCCGTAAGGTCCGAGGCCGGTATCGGGTAAATGTTGTACTTGCTGTCGACACCTGTCCCATCCTTTATCCCTCCTTTCCATTGCCACACATAACTGTCGCCGGTAAACCTGTTATAACGAATAAGGTCGGTACGTCTCGAGCATTCCCAGTATAGTTCCCGTGCACGTTCATCAAGAATGAAATCGGCAGTAAGGTCGCTAATGGATATCTTGCCTGATGTTTCGTATGAATCACCAAAAGCGCGCTGGCGCAGTTGGTTCACGTATCCCAGTGCTTCGTCGACTGAAGACCCTGAACCACCACGAACAACAGCTTCGGCAAGCATGAGGTAAATGTCGGCAAGGCGGAACATCGGGAAGTCAGTATCCACGCCATCGTTAGAGGTATTTGAGGCAGCTTCGCCTGCATCGGTGAGGTTGCTCCATTTTGTAACCAGGTAACCGTTTGTCTGGTCGGTGCAATCATCAATATATTGTGTCTGTCCTTCGGTAAAGAACATGGCACGTTGGTCTCCTTCGGTAAACAGATCGGGAAACTGGCCACGAACGCGGAACATGCCCCAACCGCTTACAACGCCATAATCGGCCGGATCATAATCGGCGTCATCCTTGGTGCTGCTTACTTCACCGCAAACGAGATAGGTAGTAGCACCCCAGCTCATTATGTGTTCATCATCAACCACCAACGGATAAATAATTTCATTGGTTCGCAGGTGGTTGTCGGCATTAAACAGTTTTGCATATTCAGGCTCGAGTGAATAACCTGCATCTATAACTTTTTTACAATAAGTGATGCATTCTGTGTAATGAGCGCCTGCTCCATAAACTTCGGCATTAAGGTACATTTTTGCTAGCAATGACCATGCGGCAGCTTTAGAAGCTCGTCCATATTCGGTTGAAGCTTTATCGGTCATTACAGGTTCGGCTTCGGCCAGTTCTGTTTCGATGAATTCAAAAATTTCTTTTGATGTATACCGTGGTGGTATATACGCGCCAACCGGATCGTTTTCGTTTACAAACGGAATGTCGCGGTACAAATCCATAGCGTGGTAATAAGTTAAAGCGCGAAGGAAACGAGCTTCGGCACGAAAAATACGGATGTCGTTTTGTTCGCTTTCTGAAAAGCCTGCAATTTTATCATCTGTTGAATTTCGCAGGAATTCGTTGCAAACAGCAACGGTATAGTATAACCTGTAATACATATCGGCAACCCACGGGTCAGTAGCATCCCACGATAAATAAGTGAGCGGGCCAATTTTATCGCCTTCAAGCCAGGTTGAGGCAATTTCTTCGGTCCCTGCAACCTGTAAGTTGAAATAACAACGCATGTAGTCGTAACCCATGTTGCTCGAAAGGTCGGCATCGCCGCCACCTTTTTCCTGCCCGGCTGTAACATACAGTGCATATAGTTTGGCCAATACCATTTTATAATTGGAAGCTTCGGCATAAACTGTTGCCGAAGTGGTATCGAGCACCGGGGCCTGGTTTAAATCGTCGACACATGATACCGACAATAAAAAACTGCTGATAAGTAGTATATTTAGTAACTTTTTCATTTCTGATTCCTTTTAAAGTTAAAATTCAATTCCAACACTCAATGAAAAAATCCTTGGGCGTGGATAAAATGAAACATCCATTCCACCTGGCACTTCCGGATCGACACCTGAGTAGTTTGTCAGTGTGAACACATTCTGTACTGTGGCTGCAATATTCAGGCTGAAAAGGCCGCTGATTTTTCCAACATTGTAACCAAGCGAAAGGTTGTCCATTTTCAGGAAGGAAGCATTTTCAACATAATAATCGGAAAGGTACTGACGGGAGTGGAAACGTGTTTCAAGGTAACTCCTGTTCAGGTTGTTCAACTGATAATCGTTGTACGACATGGTGTAAAATGCCCCGGTGTTCATCGACATGCCGTTGTAAACATAATTGCCTATGTTGGCACGAAGGCTTGTACTCAGGCTCCATTTTTTGTATCTCAACGATGTGCTGAAACCAAGTATGTAATCGGGAGAAGGCGAATGGTAGCGGTAGAGGTCACCGGAATTTACCAGTCCATCCTTGTTAACATCGGCAAAAGCACCCTCGATGGGCCTGCCTGTTTCATCGTAAAGTTGATGGTAAATGTAGTACATATAAGGTGCATAACCTTCGGTAAGTACCTGGAAGTGATAGCTGTCGATTGTTGGCCCGGCAAGGGTATTGGTTATTTCGCTACCTTCAACCATCGAAAGGTTCTTGATGGTTTGTTTCATCCATGTGCCGTTAAAGCTTAATTCCCAGGTGATGTCTTTTGTGTCGACAGGTACAGCACTCAAGGTCACTTCAAGTCCTTCGCTGTCGACATTGCCAACATTGGTCAGGATTGTTTTATCGAAGTTGGTGCCTGCAGCGGCGGGAACCCTTGCCAGAAGGTCTTTTGTTTGACGGGTGTAATAATCGACACTTCCCGACAAACGTTCGTTAAAGAAACCAAAATCAATTCCATAGTTGAAAGCTGTTGTGCTTTCCCATCTCAGGTTCGAAACGTAAGCTTCAGGGCGGTATGTGTAGTAGTATGAATCGCCAAACAAATATTCAGCCCCTGGTTGGCTGATGGTGTAAACAGGCAGGTAACCATAATCGCCTATTCCATCCTGCTGCCCGGTAACACCATAACTGGCGCGTATTTTCAGATTGCTGAGCACATTGCTGTCTTTCAGGAAAGATTCTTCGGAAACCCTCCAAGCCAGTGCTACCGAGGGGAACATACCCCAACGGTTATCTTCGCTGAAACGCGAGGTGCCGTCCTGACGGATGGTTGCCGTAAGCATGTATTTCGAAGCATACACGTAATTCAAACGTCCATAGAATGAAATTAAAGCATGACGTGAATCAGATGCAGCAATGGCCGATTGGCTTTCACCGGCAACATTGAGTTCATTGTACGGTTCCGAAGAACTTTTCCAGAACTGGTAATCGTATCCGGCAGTAATATCAATTGTACTGTTTATGCTTTCAATCGTATTGTTATAATTTAAGTAGGTAGTGAGCAGTTGATTGCTTTTTTCCTGAGGGCCATAACTATAATTACGCCCACCTGAAGTGTAATACTGTGCAGCTTCCACCGGAACAGAAATTGTACCCATACCTTTGGCGTAATCATAGCCTAAAGTAGCATGTAACTTCAGTTCAGGGAGAAAGTGCATTTTATAATCAATATCGAAATTCCCGATAATCCTGCTCACATTGCTGGTTGATGAATATTGTTTCAGAAGCCCCACTGGGTTCAATACTGCCCGGGTTATAGGTGTTCCCATGTTGTCGGCAGCTTCGGTGTAGCCGGCAAACAGATCACTTCCTGAATAAATAGGAATGGTAGGGTTATAGGTTGCACCGCCCCAAATAGCTCCTGTGTTGGCAAACCTGTTTTGGTTCATCGCCCCTTTCAGGTTTAAATTCAGTTTCAGGTGATCGTCGAAAAACGAAGGGGATACAGAGAGGTTAACCGATTCGCGTGTTGCATTGTCGGTCATAAGTATACCGTTTTGATTATAGTATCCTATTGATAGGCGATAGGGTACATTTAATAACTTACCCGAAACACTGATGTTGTTATCGGTTCCGAATGCGGGCTGGTATATTTCATTGTTCCAGTCGGTATTATCTTCGCCAAGCAACGATTTCTGACGATCGGACCCAATATTATTCACAACATCGATGAATTCTTCCCTCGAAAGCATATCAGCAAGCTTGGTTTTAATCTGTACCGAATTGGATGTGGTAAATGTTACTTTGAAGTCATCCGCTCCCTTTTTGGTTGTGATGATGATTACCCCGTTTGATGCGCGCGATCCGTATATGGCTGTCGATGAAGCATCTTTAAGGATGGTCATGCTTTCGATATCGTTGGGATTTATCAGGCTCAGGAAATTTCCGCTGTTTCCGCTAATGCCCCCTCTTTCCAAAGGAACACCATCAAGAACAATGAGTGGGTCGTTGCTTGCATTGAGCGATGCGCCCCCGCGAATACGGATAGTACTTCCGGAAGTAGGTGAACCACCTGAATTTATGATCTGAACGCCGGAAACTTTCCCATTAACAAGTTGTGCGGGGGTATTGATCAGCCCAACGTTGAAATCTTCGCTGTTTACGTTCGAAACAGAGCCGGTTAAATCACCTTTTTTCGTAGAACCATATCCTATAGCCACTACTTCGGCCAGGTCAACAACAGCTTCTTTCAGGGTAATGTTTATCGTCTTCCGGCTGTTCACAGGCTCTTCAACCGGCTGATAGCCTACAAAAGAGAATTGAAGAATGGCATCGGGGTTGACAGAAATTGAATAATTTCCATCTGCATCAGTAACCGAACCGTTGGTTGTGCTTTTTTCCAAAATGGTCACGCCCGGTAACGATTCGCCGGAGCCGTCCCTGACATTTCCTGTTACGGTAACGGTTTGAGCCTTAAGGGATGATGTTCCCAAAAGGATCAAAAATAAAAAAATGAAGTGTTTCATAAATTTTTCTTTTAGGTTTCAGTAGAACAGGTTTGATGTTGATTTAGAAATTAATGAATAGAAAGATGAGCAGGGCGATCATTAAGGAAGCGCCAATACCTAAAACGACAAGCATAATTTGGTATTTTCTTAGTTTCCTGTCGTCCATTTCACTTTTTTCATTTTCATGCTATCAAAACTATTCTTTCAGGTAATGATCCTTATGACCGATTTGAGAAAATTTAAAAAGGGATTTTAAGAATTTGGAAAATATTTAATCAGATATGGAAACAAATTCAGCAGAAAGAATGAAATTAAAATGCAGATACTACTCCAGCTTATCCTTCTATAGGGAGGGACGATTGGCACTTTATTCTTATATGAACTCACCAGCATTATGAAGGGTAAAGCTGGTAAATGAAAGAACTTACAAACCTGTAATTTGTGCTTGAACTATTTCTTATTTTACCAACCCATGTGACTCCAGCCATTTCCTGCACGCTCCGGGCCAGCTCGATTCAGTTTTGTCGGACCTTCCCAGGCCGTATCCGTGGCCGCCTTGTTCATAGAGGTGCAGTTCGCAGGGCACATTGTGTTTTCGCAGGGCCAGGGTATAGTTTACGCTATTTAGATAAGGTACGGCACCATCATCAAGGGAATGGACAAGGAAGGCCGGTGGAGTTTTCGAGTTAACCTGCAACTCGTTCGAAAAGCGTTTTACCAATTCCTCAGTTGGATTTTTTCCAAGCAGTGCTTCTCTCGATCCCATGTGGGTATAGGTTTTATCCATTGTAATTACCGGGTAGATAAGAATGGAAAAATCGGGGCGGGCGCTTGTGCCGTCTTCCGGTTCATATACGTTATCATCGTAATGGGTTGATAGGGTAGAAGCGAGGTGCCCTCCGGCTGAATAACCCATGATGCCAATTTTAGCAGGGTCGATATTCCATTCTTTTGCACGGCGGCGTATAATGCGGATGGCTTGTTGAGCATCCTGTAAAGGCCCCTCTGTTTTGTCTTTCATAATGGCATCATCGGGCAGACGGTACTTTAACACAAATGCCGATATGCCAATGGAGTTAAGCCATTCGGCCGTTTGTTTCCCTTCATGGTCGATGGCTATTCCCCAGTAACCTCCACCCGGACATACTACAACCGCTGTGCTTGTTGCCAGTTCTTTTTTTGCCGGGTAAAAATCGAACCGCGGATTGGTAACAAAACGGGTTTTGATCCAGTTGTCGAGCGAATCGGTTGTTTCAATAAACCCTCGATTTTCAATTGAGCCGGGAACTCCCTCAGGCCATAAGTAAATGGTTTTTGTTTGTGCTTTAGCCATAAAAAATGCTGCTGTTATGATAAGAATAACAATTAACTGTTTCATTCCTGTTGATTTTTTTTAACTTGGTAAAAATAAAAAAAATCCCATTTGGAATTTTTTATTTGGAATTTGGAATTTATGAAGGTACTCGTAATTTACACAACACATTTCAGTTATATTCCTGCTGAAAAGAATGTGCCTGAAGTTGAAGATATTACCGAAGGCGCTTCGTTTTCTGAGTGCCTGGTAGCATTTATTCAGATTGAACAGGAGGATGAAGAGAAAGATGTTTTAAGCCGTGAGAAGAAACTTGTAAACCACCTGAAATGGACTTTGCGGAAAAACAATTGCAACAAAATAATTCTTCACTCTTTTGCTCACTTGTCGGAATCGAAGGCTTCATTGGAATTTACAAAGGCGGTTTTTGACCAGGCTGAACTCAGGCTGCAAAATGCCGGTATCGAAACTGCTCAAACCCCTTTTGGCTACTTCCTCGATCTGGATATCAAAGCGCCCGGTTTTTCACTGGCACGAATCTGGGCAAGTTTGTAGGGAGGGGCGATTTGCAATCGCTGGAATTAATGGCGATTACAAATCGCCTGTCCCATTTTCAGACACTTTCAGATTTTGTAAACCCTGAGGGGTCAATAAACCGGTACCCCCAATTAACATCGAGGAAAAGACCTGTCAGCGTTTTAACCCTTATTGTTAAAGTTGTTCCGTAAAAAGTATAAGAAGAAAATGTCATTCAAGCTCATAGGGGTTTAGTATTTTGAGTTTGTTAATATTCAAAAAATCCGTAGTGTTGTTGGTTATAAGGGTAAAGCTGTAATGCAATGCTGTTGCAGCAATTACAGCATCGGGTAATTTAATTTTGTACTGTCGACGTACTTCAATAGTTTTGTCAACAATATCGTTATCCATTGGATAGATATTAGAACAGTTTACAAAATCAACCAAATCATTTTCAACCTTTGAAAAGCCGAGTAGTTCTATTTTATTGATCACTGAAATGTTGATTTCGTTATCGATAATTTGTGATAGTGCAATTTGAGCTTTACCGGGCAGCTTGTTGCCCATGTAGTCGATTATCGTGTTGGTGTCTAATAAATATCTCTTTCCCATTCGTTTCTCATTTGGGTAAGTTCTTTTTGGAGTTCTTCTATTCTATCCTCAGGGAGGCAACCAGCAAAACGTTCAGAAGGTTTTTGCCTAGCCGGAATAGTTTTTTTTTCAATAACCCGGATAATATTCATACTTTCCAGGTTATGTAGTAATGACATTGCTATATCGTTTTTTATTTCTAAAGTTACCGTCTTCATAAATATTTGTATTGCGTTACAATTTCTGAACTTTTAATAATCATTGAAAAACTTGAATTGAAAGATATACAAATTTACGATACTTATATGATATTATAAAATTTGATTTTGTAAATAGTATGACAACCCCGCAGTGTTTGAAAGACCTGTAGGCTTTTAAAGTTGTGCAAAGCTTTTTATGCTGGAACCAGTACAGAAAACTTTCAGGATTGCAAGTCCGACATTTCGAGTTGAAAACTCGAAGTCCCTTTTTAGGCGGTTGCAAACCGTCTGACCCAAAGCTATTTGTGCTTCGTTTTTCTCTTCCGGCTATTTGAGGATTTCCGACTGAAAACCTTTTCTTTCTTTAATGAGGAAGCTTCATGCTCCATTTCGTCCAGCTCCTTGCCAAGCTCTTTCCTGTACTCTGGTTTATACCAGAAAAAGTATTTGCGTTGTTCAAGTTTTTCCTCTTTGGTGCGGGCAGTGTAAACCGGTTTCATTGTGTATGGATGTACTCCTGAATAGTATATGACTGTTGCAAGTGTCATGGGAGTGGGGGTGAAATCCTGCACCTGTTCAAGCCTGAAATTGAGTTTTTTGATTTCAAGTGCCAGTTGTGCCATTTCGTTGTTATTGCTACCAGGGTGGCTTGATATGAAGTAGGGGATCAGTTGTTGCTTCAAACCTGCATTGGTATTTTCAGCTTCAAAAAACTTCAGTAGTTTTTTAAAAAGCGAGAACGAGGGTTTGCGCATTATTTTCAGTACGTTATCACTTGTGTGCTCGGGTGCAACCTTTAGACGGCCAGAAACATGGTTTTGCACTACATCGCTCATGTATGCCAGGTTTTCCGGAGTTTCCTGTCCGGGGGCGAAAACAAGGTCGTAACGGATACCGCTGCCTACAAAGGCCTTTTTTATTTCCGGGTGATTTTGGGCAAGCTTGTAAATTTTTCTCAGCGCCTCGTGTGAAGTGTCAAGGTTATTGCAGATGTTGGGATCGATGCACGAAGGACGGTGGCATTTTTTACATATATCAAGGTTTTTGCCCTGCATACGGTACATGTTTGCCGAGGGGCCGCCAATGTCGCTGATGTATCCTTTAAAATCGGGCATACGGGTTATCGTATCAATTTCCTGTGCAATTGATTTTTCCGAGCGGCTGACAATAAATTTCCCCTGGTGGGCTGATATGGTGCAAAACGCGCATCCCCCGAAACAGCCCCGGTGGGCGTTTATCGAGTGGCGTATCATCTCGTAGGCCGGAATGTGTTTGTCTTTATATCGCGGGTGGGGAAGCCGGGTATAAGGCAGGTCGAAAGAACGGTCGATTTCTTCTTCTGTCCAGGGTGGATACTGGGGGTTAACCACAAGCCATTGTTCACTAACCTGCTGAATAATTCTTGCCCCGTTCCATCGGTTCGATTCTTCTTCAACAATGCGGAAATTGGCTGCATACTTCAGTTTGTCATTTAAGCATTCTTCGTGGCTTGAAAGTGATTTGGTTTCTGG
>JAFGEV010000308.1 GCA_016931385.1 Prolixibacteraceae bacterium | reverse complement strand
TTTACTGCGTCAAACGATTTTTCTTTTTTAGTCTTCATAATGTAATAAATCTTTAGGACTACGGATTTCAATCATTGGGTATCCACTTCTGAGATTGACAGAATTATACCCTTTAATTTTGTCCAGATTAACAATGTGTTTGAAATTCCAACTAGCTAATACATCAACTCGATTAATTGTTGCAAGTGCAATGTGTCTGCAATCCTCAAGACTTGTCTTGCCGACAACTTTCTCAGAGATATAACGATCAGCCAGTTTCATTGCTTCTTCTGTCAATTGTATCCTCTCAAACTTATCAGAACTGTATTTGTGTAATAATTTCCTTACATTTTGTGGTGCAGCAGTCAGTTCCAGATCAAGTAAGTCGGAAATAACAAAAATTATCTCATTGTTTTCAAGTCGTTTGAATAAACCTTGTGTTGCATCACAAAATTCTTCGTCAAAATATCCTCCAACAACAGAAGTATCTATGTAAATTCTTTGTTTCATGAATCAATTTTACAAAGTTAGAAAGATTAATAATCAAATCGAAATTTCTTTATCTTTGGTTTTTGCTTTAATGCTAACGTATAATGTGTTCATAATTAGTTAATCTCAAAGATTGTCATATCTGATCAAAGAACTTTGATAAGTGGTTCAATATTGGATGTGTTTGAATATGCTTTCTCCAATAATATTTTCCTGTTGTTTACTTCCTCTTCAGAAAAATCCTGTTTGATAAGTATACTGATCTGTTCTTTTAACTCATCGGCATTTTTACCAATACGGCAAAATTCATCCAATTCTGTACCTTCCACCATTTGTGGTGTAACGAGGCAAAACCGCCCGTTGTACAATGCGTTCAGTAGTTTAAGTTTGAATCCCGTTGGTTGGAATGTTGGAAGCAGGTTAATGTGGGCGTTGGCAATAAGCTCTTCCATTTTCTTGTTCATCGGATTTGCTTCAACCGATACATTCAAATGTTTTCGCGAAGCCTCAATAATTTCGGCGGTTGGGTTTTTCCCTGCCAGGATAAACGGGAAATCAATTTCCGGGGCAATATTTTCAAGGATAAACAAGGCAGCTTCTTCGTTTTCAAAAGTGCTAAGGTCGGCCTGGTACAAGATGTAACTTCCAGAGCCTTTTTTGCAGTTTACCTTTTCATTCGGATGGCCGGGCAACAGCAAAAAAGTTTTTCCGTATTTTTTCTGAAAATATTCAACATCGTTGTTCGAAATGGCTGCGATATGGCTGGCATGTTTCAATACCTTTTCAAACCGTTTCAGTTTTAAGGCTTCAATGCTGAAATAAATCTTTTTTAAAAATGATTTGGTTTTTTTTGCAAGGCCTTCGTAATAATGGTGTTCAATGTTGTGCGCCCTTACTATTTTAACCCGTTCATTCAGTTTTGGATGGCAAAGAAAGTTGCAGGAATGCAGCCCTTCGAAAAAGATGGGGTAGTTGTTTTTCAGAAGGTTGCTCAGCAACACTTTTGCCGAGCGTGTGGCAACAATAAATGGTTTTACCGAAAATTGCCGGATCAACGAACGGGGCCTCTGGTAATAAAAAACCTCCTCGCAAATTTCTTTCAGTTCGGTGGACTCAGCCCTGCCGTATGCAAAACAATGAAGATGGATTTTTATTCCGGCTTCCGACAATGCTTTCAGCCTGTAAAACACGTCGATCACCCCGCCATAATCGGGCGGAAAGGGCACATTGAATGACACGATATTGAGGTGCTTTTCCATCTGTAATGATATAATTTATGAAGCTAAGATATAATTTGTTTTTGATCGGGGATAAACCGACCTGGTATTAACAACGATACAAAATAAAAAACTATTTTTGCAGCCACAACCAAAACCTGATTTTCATGGCTTTAAAATGCGGTATAGTTGGTTTGCCAAACGTGGGTAAATCAACCCTTTTCAATTGTTTATCGAGCGCTAAGGCCCAGTCGGCCAATTTTCCGTTTTGTACCATCGAACCCAACATAGGAGTAATAACTGTACCCGACGACAGGTTGATCAAACTGGCTGAAATCGATAATCCGAAAAAGGTCATCCCAACCACGGTTGAAATTGTCGACATAGCCGGACTGGTTAAGGGAGCCAGTAAGGGCGAAGGATTGGGTAACCAGTTCCTGGCCAATATCCGCGAAACCGATGCCATCCTGCACGTGCTCCGCTGTTTTGATAACGACAATATCGTACATGTTGACGGCAGCATTAATCCTGTGCGCGACAAGGAAGTGATCGATACCGAGCTTCAGTTGAAAGACCTTGAAACCATTGATAACAGGATTATTAAGGCGCAAAAGCAGATGAAGGATGCCACCAACAAAGAAGCAAAAAAGGCCTTTGAAGTGGCTACAAAAATTAAGGAATCATTGTTGAAAGGCATCTCGGTAAGGGCCATCGATTTTGAAAAAAGCGAATATGAAATCGTTAAATCGTTCTTTCTTCTTACCGACAAGCCTGTTATGTATGTTTGCAACGTGGATGAAGCTTCGGCAAAAACCGGAAACAAATATGTTGACACTTTACGTGAAGCTGTGAAAAACGAAAGGGCAGAGATCCTGGTAATTGCTGCTGCCACCGAGGCCGACATTGCCGAACTTGAAACCTATGATGAAAAACAGCTATTCCTTGAAGACCTTGGCCTGGACGAACCCGGGGTAAACAAGCTGATACATGCAGCATACAGGCTGCTCAACCTGCAAACCTATTTCACCACAGGCCCCGATGAAAGCCGGGCATGGACATTCCATGAAGGTACCAAAGCGCCTCAGGCTGCAGGTATCATTCATTCCGATTTTGAAAAAGGCTTTATCCGTGCCGAGGTAATCAAATATAACGACTACGTTCGTTTGGGTTCCGAAGCTGCCTGCCGTGAAGCCGGAAAAATAGCCATCGAAGGCAAGGAATATATTGTACAGGACGGCGATATTATGCACTTCAGGTTCAATGTGTAAAAAATACTTGAAATAGAGTTATTTAGCCAATAGTAGAAAATTCCCTGATAAATTTGAACTTATTACATTTTAACGTAATTTAAACTTTTATACAGTAATTGGATAATGTTAAATGTGGGAGATGAAAACTTTTAAACATTTCATAATAATTTTAGTTGTCTTTCTATTTGTTGGTTGTGAAGAATCCTATTTTGATTTTAAACAATCCGATTCCAAAATTTTATTTCTTTCCAGACGTACAGGAAATAGCGCTGATTGGAGTTTGATGATAATGAACAGCGACGGTACTGATCAAAAAGAAATAACAAATCTTGATGTTAGATATGGAAAGCCGGTTTTATCAAATTCTGGCAAATCAATTCTGTTTCTTCATAATGATTCATTGTATAACTACGAGTTGTATTCTGTCGATATTGACGGTTCAAATTTAATGTTGATTGACAAATCAGATGATAGTTTCGGAACAGCTTGTTGGTCGAACGATGATAGCAAAATATTATATTCAAAAAAAGATATTATTAAGTATGATGTTCTTTCAGGCAAAAAGGAAGTATTAACTTCTGAAGGTTCTAATAAATATCCAGTGTGCTCAAGCGATAATAAAATTTTTTATACGCATAATGGTTCTTCAGAAAATAATGGTATTTATAAAATGGACTTTGACGGTTCGAATAAGAAATTTTTGATTAAAAATGCACTTTACCCTTCACTTTCACCCAACGAGAAGAAAATCTTGTATTTGTCGGAAATTGAAAATGGCAGCTCGCAAATTTTCGTTGCAAATTCTGATGGTTCTGATCAAAAGCAATTAACATCTTCATATTCATCATGGACAACATGGACCCCGGCGGGGAATCATGAGCCATCATGGTCACCTGACGGGAAAAAAATTGTATATGTTTCGTATGAAGATGATTTACCAGAAATAAAAATCATGAATCGCGATGGAACAAATAAGTTGAGGCTTACTGACACAGAAAAAAGGAATGAGCATCCAACAATAACTAAAAATGGCAGGTTCATTTTATTTGCATCGAACAGGGACATGGATTGGCAAGCAGAAATTTATATAATGGATATTGATGGCGAAAACCAGAACCCTTTAACCAATTATAAAAGGGATGACATTTTTCCTGTTGAAGTGGTGCAGTAAAAAGAAGTCAAACAAATTCGTGTATCAGGGTTTAAAGACCATAAGCAATAAGAGTAAAGTAGTACAAGGAAACTTTTTCTTATTGCAGGCAGCTATGAGAAGTTGTATATATATTCATTGAATGAAAAAACCAGCCCCCCGAATTTCTCCGAAGGGCTGTGTTTTATCTGTGGTAATCCGCAAAATCCGCGTCATCCGCGTTCCGTTTCTTATTCCAGCACTATTGCAGCTGTCTGCCTTATATCGGCAGATGAGCTTCCAACAAGTATTTCAAACTCGCCGGGCTCGGTTACCCAATCGTGAACTTCGGGATCGTAAAACGAAAATGCCGAAGGATCGAGTTCCAGCTCAACCGTTTTGCTTTCCCCTTTTTTCAGAAATACCTTTTCAAACGCTTTCAACTCTTTCACCGGGCGGGGCAACGATGATTCCGGGTCGGATACATATACCTGCACAACCTCGGCGCCGTCCATATCACCCGAATTTATAACTTCGACTGTGAAACTCACTTTGTCGCCAATCCTGTAACTTTCTGCATTTAAATTAACCGGGGCAAAATCGAAAGTAGTATACGATAAACC
>JAFGEV010000039.1 GCA_016931385.1 Prolixibacteraceae bacterium | reverse complement strand
GCCACATCGTTTTTAACCTGCTCAAGCGAACGTGCCGAAAGGAAACAGCCCGGGGAGGTTGCAAAAACTTTTTTTCCGGTTGAAGCAAGTCCTGCTGCAACACCAACAAGGTTTTGCTCGGCTATACCGATTTCCACAATCTGATCGGGCAACTTTTCACCAAAAGTTACCAGTTTGCCCGAGCCACGTGAATCGCTGGTCACAGCCAGAATATTTTTATCTGTCAGCCCAAGTTCGATGAGTGTTTCTGAATAGATTTCGAGATTGGCTTTGCCGGTGATGAGCTTGTCTGAAATTTTCATTTATTTTGGTTTTATTAAAAAAATCGAGTGAAAGTAACAAAAAAAGGAAAACAATAAAAAGCCAATAATAAAAAAAAGAAACTATCATGATCGACAGTTTCTTTTTTGTTGAATAATATTAAAGTGTCCCCCGGTATCCCGGTTATTAATTTTTAATCTCTCATCATAATACAATTGGAATCCCGTTATAGAAATCGAGGATTTTCGAACGGAAAATGAAATCGAATTTAGCCTGGATCAGGTCCGATTCGGCAATGGCCAGTTTTGTTTTTGCGTCGTTATATTCCACTGAATTTACGCGTCCCACGTTAAATTTTTCTTCAATATACCTGAACGATTCTTTCATTGAATTAACGGCAGTAGTGTTTGCGTTGTAACGTTTCAACGCGGCAACGGCGTTTGTATATGCCTGTTCAATCTGCCGCCGTAAATCCTTTTTTGTACTTTCCAGTTCCAGTTCCTGATTTTTCAACTGCAGTTTTGCATTCGAAATGTTCGTGCGGTTTTCAAGCCTGCTGAAAATGGGTATATTCAGGTTTAAGCCAACCGACTCACGGTGGTTGTCGGTTATTTGGTCAACAAAGCCGGGCACTTCGGCCTGGGATGTATTCAGGTACTGATCGTAGAAGCTGGCCGATGCCGACAACGTTGGGAAAATGCCTCCTTCGGCAACTTTCAATTGCGACTCGTAGCTTTTAAGCTGGTATTCGGCGCTTTTGATTTCGGGGCGCATTTCAACAGCTTTCTGATAGACGTTTTCAGAAGTTGCCAGTGTGGCCTGAGCTTTTAATACGGGCATTTCGGGTATTTCTATATCGAAACTTGAATAGTCATCCAACTCGAGAAGCTGTGCCAGGTTTAAATAGGCAATCTGAAGGTTGTTTTGCCGGTTAACCACATCAAGTTCTTCGCGGGCTTTTTGCGATTGGATTTCCAGCAGGGCGCCTTCGGCAACTTTTCCGGCTTCAATCAGGCTACGAGTGCGTTCAATTTGTTTCTGGGTTTGTTCAACCTGGGCTTCAGCCACTTTAAGCAGTTCTTTCGAAAAAAGTATTTCGAGATACCCCGAAGCAATATTCAGGGTGATATCGTCCTTTGCTTTCTGCAGGTTTTCAAGGCTCGATTTCAGCTCAAAATCGCGTTGTTTGATCGTGTTGTTCAATGTGCCCCCGCGCCACAAAAGCACCGATGTGCTGGCCGAAAGGCCCGTGTTCGATGAGGTGTAATTGTCGTACGTATTATCGATGGTTAACGAACGGCCAAAACTGAATCCTTGTGAGATGTTCGCACTCAGGTCGGGCAGCCGGTTGTTTTTCGATTGGTCGAGTAAATTTTCGCGGTACTCGGTGTTGATTTGATACTGTTTAATAACAATGTTGTTTGCCAGTGCATAATCGATACACTTTTGCAAGGACCATTTTTCCTGGGCATTTGCCTGAAAAAACAACAAACCGGCAAAAACGATCAGCAGTATTTTTTTCATAACATTCATTTTTGTTCGGATTTTATTCTTCTGTTTTCTCTTCAGATTCAGTCATTTTCTTCAGCTCTTTGGGGTCAATTTTTCCGCCCTTAATATGATCATCCTTTGTCAGCCCTTCAAGAACTTCGATATTTATACCATCGGAAAGGCCTACCTCGATGAAACGTTTTTCAAAAATCTGCGAGTCGGTTTCAACTTCAACATAAGCCGAATCGTTTTCGAATTTCAGCAATCCTTCGGGTATGACCATTACGCTGTCGCGGCTTTCGAGTACAATGCTGGCATTTGCACTGTAACCTGCCCTGATAAACTGGTCTTTTTTCAGATTAACATCTGCTTTGATCTCAAATTGTATCGCACCGTTTTCTTCCACTCCCTTTGGAGAAAGATAGGTCAGAACAGCATCGAATTTTTCTTCTTCAATTGCGCCTATCGTTAAAATGATATCCATTCCTTCCTTGACTTTACCTACTTCGGTTTCATCAACTTTGCCTTCAAAAATCATATCTGTCATATCGGCTACAACGGCAATGGTTGTACCTGCATTAAAGGTGTTTGCCTGGATTACCGAGTTTCCTTCTTCAACCGGCACGTCGAGTATCATCCCGTTAATGGTTGAACGGATAAGCGTATTGGTGGTTTTTTCAGAACTTTTTGTTACCCCTTTTTTAATCAGGTCGAGGTTGTTTTGTGCCGCATTTAACTCTTCGCGTGCTGTGTTGAAGGCCAGTTGAGCCTTTTGGTATTCTTCAAAAGGAATAACCTTTTTTTCGTAAAGTTCGTGTTGCCTGTCGTAATCGATTTTTGCATCCTCGTAATTAAGCTGGGCGCGGTTAACTCTCGATTCGGCATTGTTTAACGATACCATATCGGGAATGATCTGTACTTTGGCAATCACATCGCCATTTTTGACCATTTGCCCGGCTTCGAGATAAATTTCCTCAATTATTCCCGAGACCTGAGGTTTAATTTCGATCTCTTTACGCGGGACAACCGACCCGGTTGCTACGGTTTTTTTCACAATGTTGTCGAATGTCGGCAACTCGGTTCTGTATACTACGGGTTTCTTCCTCGATTTTGAGTA
This sequence comes from Prolixibacteraceae bacterium, assembly GCA_016931385.1. Lineage (GTDB taxonomy): Bacteria > Bacteroidota > Bacteroidia > Bacteroidales > Prolixibacteraceae > DAIMEA01. Next base: position 3,662 of record JAFGEV010000039.1, on the reverse strand, counting down.
GAGAAATAAAAATGTACCAAGGAAAATTGCGATCAGTAGTACAATGCCAATAATTTTAAAAAACTTCTTCATGACTAATTTTTTATACTGTTTTACTTTGTTTATTCTATTTATTTACAAACTATTCTTTATTCGTCGCGCAGGGCATCAATGGGTTTGATTTGCACAGCCCGCCTTGCGGGAATATATCCTGCAATTGCTCCCGAAACAATTAAAATTGTGAGACAAGCGATGGCTACAGTAAAGCTTATTTCGGGTTGTTTGATGAATATTTCACTGTTTCCGTTTGCGGCAGCCATCTCGAGAACTTTATTCAGCCCTTCGAGCAACAGGATACCCAGGAACATACCCAGGTAACCGGCCAGGGTTGTAAGGAAAACACTTTCCATGATTATCTGGCCAATTACTATTCGCGGTGTTGCGCCTATAGCCCTCATAACCCCAATTTCCTGTGTGCGTTCTTTAATAATTACCAGCATAATGTTACTTACGCCAATAACACCGGCAAGCAAGGTTCCTATTCCTACAATCCACGTCAGGATTTTTATACCGTTGAAGAGCCCGCTGAATTGTTTGAATTGCTTTTCGAGGTTTATATGCCCAATTGCCTGGACATCGTTTGGTGCAATTTTATGCCTTTCTTTTAGTGCAGCCATTACTTTGTCTTCAACAAAGCTGGCACTGTAACCTTTTTTTGCAGTTATTCCGAAAATGTGAATGCGGTTGCCGTAATTATAGGCAATCTGCATGGTTGAAAACGGCATGAATATGCTTTCTTCAGTTCTTCCGTTAATGTTGATGTTCGAAATGGGTCTAATTACACCAACAATTTGGTAATACACGCCGTTAATTCTTATATATTCACCAATAGGTTCTTCATCTTTATCAAATAGTTCTTCAACAATTTTTTCACCAACTACACATATTTTTCTACGTTGCAATACATCAACCTGGTTTAACCAGCGGCCTTTGGTAACTTCAACAGGGTCGATCATGTTCCATTCGGGCAAATCGCCTTTAATATAAAATGAAGCATTTCGTTCACCCCTCACTGTGTTGGGAGTTCCTCCGCCTCCGCCGGCAAACAAACGTGGTGCTATAATTTCTGCCTCGGGCACGTTTCTTTTTATAAAGTCGACATCTTCGTTTTCATAGCTCCACCAACGGCCCCGGCGCAGCCCTTTATATGGTTCACTGGTGCGTTCGGTCCAAATGAAAAAGGAATTTGTGGCAACCTGGCCAACACCTTCTGTAATCCCGTGTTCGAGGCCTTTCCCTGCACCGGCCATAATGATCAGCATGAATATCCCCCAGAATACCCCAAATGCTGTAAGAAAGCTGCGAAGTTTATTTTTCTTGAGTGCGCTGATTATTTCTTTCCAACGGTCGATATCAAACATAGTATCCTCCCCCTGCCCCTCCAAAGGAGGGGAGGTTATTGTTTATGTAATTAGTTGTTTTCATTCGTTTAAATTTTTTCCTTTTACCCCCCTGAGTGGATTGTGTGTGGCTTTTATTCGTCGTGTAATGCTTCAATAGGTTTAATAGAAGCAGCCCTTTTTGCCGGAATGTAACCTGCCAGGGCGCCAGAGGTTACCAGTAATAACATGGCACTTACGGCAATTTTCAGGTCAACAGTGGGGTTCATAAACATACGGAACTCGCCCTGGTCGCCACTGGCGCCAACCTGTGCCTGTGCCTGTTGTTCCATCATGAAGTTAATGCCTTCCATAAGACTAATGCCCAGGAACATGCCAATGTACCCTGCAAGGGCAGTAATTAAAACCGATTCGAGCAACACCAGCCCGATAATTGAACCAGGGGTGGCACCTAATGCTTTGCGTATCCCAATTTCTTTGGTACGTTCTTTTACAACAATCAGCATGATATTGCTTACCCCAACAATACCCGCGATCAGTGTGCCTATGCCAATTAACCACACAAACATCTTAATGGCTTTGAAAATATTCATGGTCTCGACATAGTTTTCGAGTGAGTTATATATGCCAATCGCTCTTTGGTCTTTAGGGTCGAACCGATGCCTTTTGGCCAGCAAAAGCTTTATTTCTTCTTCTATGGCTTGACTTTCTGTTTTGGAAACATCCTCGGTTGTGAGGGCAATGTTGTGGATGCGGTTGCCTGCATTAAAGAGCCTTTGTGCCGTGGCAATAGGTATTAATCCCTGCCGTGTGCCTTCTCGCGGGTCAAGTTCATCGTAAACGCCAATAACCTTAAAGGGAACGCTTCCCACTTTGATAAATTCACCAATGGGGTCTTTATCTTTAAAAAGCGCTTTACGTATATCTTCGCCAATTACCATAACCTTACGGTCGTATTCCATGTCAATGTCATTCAGGAAACGTCCCTGTGTGATGGTGAATTTTTCGATTTGCTGAAACTCGGGATGGCACGACTGGGTGTTGTAATTTCCATATTCATTATTGTATGAATAGGTTCGGTCGCCAATCCAGTAACGGGCCGAGATATAATCGATTTTGTCGATTTTTTTTATTTCTTCAAGGTCGTCCATTGTAAACTGGATGCGCCTTCCTGCCTGAAAACCCTCAAAGGGGAGGCTGGTTTCCCGGCTCCATATCCACATGGCATTCAGTGCGTTTCCTTCAAAGTTTGAACCTACGCCATTGCTTAGGCCATTTCCCGATCCCAGTAGCACCATTAGCATAAAAATGCCCCAGGCTACCGCGAATCCGGTTAAAAAAGTACGAAGCTTGTTCTTTTTGATCGTACCCAGTATTTCTTGCCATTTATCAATATCGAACATAGCTTAAATTGTTGCAACATTTTTTGAAAAACTTCTCTTGAACGAGGCCAGTTCACCATTTATAATCAGATCGCCAATAATACCGTCGCGGAGTTTAATGATCTTATCGGTCATGGCTGCAATATCGTGCTCGTGGGTAACAATAATAATGGTAATTCCATCTTTATTAATTTCTTTCAGGATTTCCATCACTTCGTAAGAGGTTTGGGTATCAAGCGCCCCGGTAGGTTCGTCAGCCAGTATTACTTTTGGTTGTGAAATAAGCGCCCGGGCAATGGCTACACGTTGTTTTTGCCCCCCTGACAATTCGTTGGGCATGTGTTCGGCCCATTCCAGAAGCCCGAGTTTGTCGAGATACTCAAGGGCAATTTTATTTCTTTTTTTACGCGGTACCCCCTGATAATAGAGAGGGAGGGCAACATTTTCCATGGCGTTTTTGAACGAAATGAGGTTAAACGACTGGAAAATAAATCCTAAGGTCTCATTCCGGTATTTGGCTGCGTTCTTCTCGCTCATGTTCTGTATTAGTTTTCCGTCGAGGTGGTAACTTCCTTTGTCATAAGAGTCAAGTATGCCCAGAATATTTAACAATGTTGACTTGCCTGAACCAGAGGATCCCATAACAGAAACAAATTCGCCCTGATGAATATCGAGCGAAATGCCTTTTAAAACATGAAGACTGTTCGAAGCAGTGAAATAAGACTTGTGAAGGTTCTTAAGTGTTATCATGGCTATTTAAAATATCATTGTTTCAAAATCGATGTCAAAAGTTCAATTTCCCAAGAAAAAAAATAAGTATCATTAGATGAACGGTTGGTTTTTATCGGTAACTGACTTTTTTTACTGATTAGTATCGAAAGGGGCAAAAAGTTACAATAAT
>JAFGEV010000307.1 GCA_016931385.1 Prolixibacteraceae bacterium | reverse complement strand
CTCAGTGTTTGAGAATATGATTTGTTTGCCCAAACCCCAAGAACTGAAATCAAAAGTAAAAAGGTCGTTAATTTCATAATCCTTAATAATTTTTTCAACACGGAGTACTTTTGCCCCCATTCGAAACTTGCATTTTTTTTCATACTTTTGTTCTGTTATGATTAGAATTACCCCTGTTTGCCGCAGGGTGATTTTACTCTCTTCAGGGAAATGTTGCTGCATTTCCCTGTTGTTTTTTCCAATAAGTAGGTTATTTCATAAGCACATCTATTTATGTTTAGATTTAATTTTATTGCCGTTTTTCAAGTAAAATTTTTTGTTTTGAGAAACTACCGTCAGCCAATTTCTCTCGGGGGTATATTTTATAGTTTAATGGAGTGGCCTTGGTAAACAGGTCAAGGATCTGAGAAAGGGGTTCATCTATAAATCTTACAGTATAGGTATAGTCTTTAATGTCATCCGAAACTTCAATTTCAACGTTAAACATTCGTTCAAGCCTTTTTGCAACTTCATTGATTCCTGAATTATCGAAAATAAGCAAACCATCCTTCCAGGCTACGTACTGCTCGGTCGCCCCTTTAGTACTAAACATTGCATCTGTTTTCACATTGTAATAGACATGCTGTCCCGGAACCAGTCTCCCAATAGTAGTTATTTCTCCTTGTTTAAGTGATTGTTCCAGGACAACCTTGCCTTCAACCAAGGTTGTTTCAACAATATCATCATCTGGATATGACTTTACATTAAATTCAGTGCCTAAAGCTTTTACCTTTAATCCTTTTGTGTTAACAATAAACGGATGTTGGGGGTCGTGAGTAACCTCAAAGTACCCTTCCCCGGTTAAAGTCAACTCCCTTGTTTTGCCATTAAATGTCTGTGGGTATTTTATTTTACTCCCATTATTTAAATGAACAGTTGTGCCGTCGGCCAACTGTACAACAGTTCTTGCTCCGGCTGGCGCAATAACCTCAAGTGAATCAACAATTGAATCTGAATATTGAGATAGAATCATCGTTGGATTTGAGAACAGGTAAAACAGGAAAGCCAAAACAGGTATCAGAAGAATTGCAGCAGCCCGTGTCATCCATTGAAAAACAATACGAATAGGTTTCCTTTTCTCGGGTTCAGGCGGCACAAATTCATTGTTCTTTATTTTATGATGTATCTTATCAAGGAGTTGATTAAAACGTTCTTTAGAGTGGACAGAAGAGCCTTCGAATAAAAATGTTGACCAATCGGAATATGCAAGTCCTTTACTTTCTTCAGATAAAGCATCTTCTTTAATCCATTGGATTATCTCCTCCAATTCCTCTTTGCTGCAGCGATTGTCTAAAAATTTAAAAAGTAATTCTTTTGTCATCGTAATACGCTATGAAAAATTACAACACTCTCTGATTATTTATTCGATAATCTTTTTAATACAATTCATTACGTAATACAATTAAGTGCCGACTCACAACTAGTGGAAATTTATTTTTTTTGACTTATAGAAATAAATAAGCAAATAAAATATTGGCTATCATGCCATTGTCGAGATTTCTCCTAATAAAATTAAGTGCTGTAACGATATGGTTATTAACAGTATTGACAGAGATTCCCAGTTTCTGTGCAATTTCTTCATGCGATAAACCTTTTTCCCTGCTCAGAGAAAATATTTCTTTTTGGCGGGGGGGCAGTTCTTTTAGCAGCAATTGAATTTTGCGGTTTAATTCATTAAAGAATATCTCATCCGTTAATTCTGATGTGTCTTCCATTTTTTGAATCGAATACAGATATTCGAAATACCGCTTTTCGTGTACTTTCTTATTTAAAAGGTTTATGGCTGAGTGGTAGGCAATGGTAAAAAGATAGGATTCAAATGATGAATAAACATTTATATTCTTCCTGTTTTGCCAAATTTTGATAAACACTTCCTGTACAATATCTTCTGCATCGGTTTCAATTTTCACATATCTGATTGCAAAGGCATACAATTTTATACAATAGTATCCATATATAGTATCAAAAGCTACTATATCGCCCTCTTTGAGCTGGAGCAGAAGTTCAGTATTTGTTTTAACGTTTACCAAAAAAACACAATTAATGATTAGTTATGCGAATCAAGTGTTAAATTGCTAATGTTATAAAAGCAGAGACAGATCGCCCAAAGGCATGAATCATCAGTCCTTTTGTTGACCTTACTTTACTGGCTTTTGGGATATCAGCCTTTTCAATCAGCCAATTGAATATTGCTTCAATTGGCTGTCTTATTCTTGAAACAGCCGTTGGAAATAAATCATCAGCTGCCTTAATCCTTTGTTTGATTACTTCCTCCATTCCTTTAACTGCTTTAACAGGGGCAAGGGTCTCGGAGGTCTGATATTTTAGCATGTGCTCGTTTAACTCATTGATAAAATAGATTTTGTCGCCAAAGAAGGTTCTGTTTTCAATACCAGACCATGCCTCTTTGAATACAGTTACATCATTCACTGATGCCGGGGTAAACAGTATTTGTTCAGGATGGGGCAGTTTACCAATGCGCCTGAAGCCTAACAGGTGTAGCTTAAGTCCATAGTAATACATTCCCTTGGTTGAACAAAAACCTTTATCGGTTAGCTCAGTGGCAACCTTTCCTGAACGTTTACCCGAATAGGTTATAATGGGCATTGAGTCCAATAAACTTTGGTCAAGGCAACAATCTTCCGGCTGATAATCCCACACAAGTATCTCAACGAGCATGGCGAAAGCCCCACCGAGCCAGTTGAGCCTGTTATTAAAGGCTTGGTAGTTGCCCAGCAGGGGAAACCACAATTTGAGGTACTCGGTTGCAAACCGGTGGATCTCTTTTACTTTCCGATGCCCTTCATGGTGCATGGCATACAAGTATATCGTCATAATTTCTTGGTCACTAAATGCTGGTTTGTTATTGCCCGTGAACCTTTCACAATAGAATTGAAGTTCATCTTCAAATTTGTCGAATACAAAACAGTAAATTCTTACTAACTTGTCGTCCTTATCCTTGGAAATCATATCTTATAATCAATTCGAAACTGATCCCAAAATACTGACCCTCAAGGATTCAGACAGGCACAATCCATTGGCATCAAGCCATTTAAAGATTTTATTTTGCTTTTCAGCCCTTGATTCGCATTAGTTATATTTTTCATCCCATATTCCCTGCTTTTTTACGTAATTTAAACAAAATCCGTTTCCATTCACAATTCCTACTGATTCACCTGCTTAATCCAGTTGAGTGAAAGGAATACGCCAGGTAATGAATTCGGGATACATAAGCACCATATTTTGCTCAGGATATTTTCGGCTATATTCTACCAATTTTTCCAGGCTTTCTTTTTTCCTGTCGGACGAAAATCGGGAATAAAGGCTGAAAAATTCGATATATGTCTTTAACCGCAGAAGCCTCTTGTTAATAACTGAATCACTTGATTTACTGATCAGTTCATCCAATTTTACTTCAATTTCGTTTGCTACCGGTTCAATAATTGCAATCCGGTCAACAAACTCTTTGTCCCTCATTCGGCGATAGGGTTCTGGTTGTAATTCAGTGAAAATTTTATTGAATATTTCTTTCACCTCTCCAGTACTATTACCGTAATACTTCTGATAGTAATCATTCAACCAGGCATCTACATCTGGTTTTGTGTCCCAACATGCTTTGGCAAAAAACCAATTATTAAAGCAGGAACGCCACCAGTTATCCAAAGGGAGAAATATGGATATTACGCCTCTGAATTCCATATCCGTGGCATATTCGACAGCATTAGCAGCATATTGAGGCCGTAGCCATAGGTTTGCCATCGAACGGAAGTTGTCTCCCAGATAGTATTCAAACTGATAAACACCGCCAGCATTTCGTGCTTTTTGTACCCATTTTCGAGCAAGACCATCTTTACTACCCGGATTTGGACACCACAAAACGGATATATTATCCGGTAACTGCTCCATATAGGGTGGCTCCCATGTTTGTGGCTGGTATGCCAAATGCTCAACAATCATATCAGGTCTTACTTCTTTTATTTTTTCAGCAATGCGGGTTACAGCCCGAAAAATAGTTTGAGGATCCCGACAACCTTCGCATTCGCAATAATTGGGACCATCGAGCGGCCAGGTACCAATCGTATGCATTTCGGGATGACAGGCTGCATAATTGGCAAGTGCATCAGCATAAAAGTCCACTGCATCGGGGTTTGAATAACACATCTGTCCGGAATAGGGTGTGTTGCCCGGGCTTCTTTTACCTTTAACAAGCGCAAACCAGTCGGGGTGTTCCGTAAATAACGAACGTGGAAAAAACTCGTGAGTGCAGTGTTCGCTCATTTCAATTACAAAGTCTCGTTTCAGAAGTTCAGGAAGCAGTTCTTTCTCCACATCTTTCCACATTATCCCGAGTGCCGAACCCGGGCTGTCGCTCGGACGATTAACCGATACCAAAATATAATTTAGCTTGTTTTTTGCCATCCAATCGATGAAATCGCGTCCCAGTTCAACACTGGTCGAGTCAAGTCCATCGGGCACCAAGCCACGATGTTCGATTCGGGGATTAAATACCCGGATTCCCTTGCTAAATTCAATTTTTTTCAAACGTGGAACTATTTCTTCTTCTTTGTTTAAATAAACAAAGGAGCAGCCGGCATCTTCGAGAATTTGGTAAACCCCATACAATAATCCTCTGGAGAATGCAGACTCAATGGTAATATTCTGTTTGTCAGTTATGATTCGAAAACCATCCCATTTTAAAGTGGAATCGTTTTTAAGCGATAAACGAATGGCTTTCAGGTTTGCTTTCTCAGTTCCTGCTTTTTTTACAAGTAGCCTGCTCCCTGTAATACGGAATAAATAGTCTTGCAATTCGGCGGCAGCAAACTTTATTGTCTCATCGGAATTTTCAGGAATAATGATTTTTGTAATGTTACCTTTAGTCCCAATAGTTAATCTATCATTATGTATTGTCCCAAACGAAATGGCGGACCACATCAGGCTTATCGAAAGTAAGATTCCTGATAGTAAATTGTGTGCATGTTTTGTCATTATTACTTTTATTAGAATCTCATTTTACCCTGCTCCAATTTCTGTTTACGGTATAAGGCTTCGAGGAAATAATAATCGGCATAAACCAATGGAACATCGATTTCAACACCGTGAGGTATGCTACCAACACTGTGGTCCAGTAGAAAATATCTATTATTATCATGAACGGCCAGATATGCCGGTGTCAATAACGAGGCTACCATTTTATTTGCAGCATCAAGATATTCTTGTTTTTTTTCTGAATAGGTTGAAAGTTCGTACAATGCTGAAGCTGTAACCGCAGCGGCTGAAGCATCACGAGGTACTACCGGATAATCGGAGGCATTGTACTTCCATTCCGGCACAAAACCTTTATCAACCGCATTATAATCCCAATATGGAATCATGTCTTCCGGCAAGTTTTTGTGTTTTAGCATGTAAGCGGCAATATTTTCAGCAAAACTTAAAAACTTTTTATCTTGTGTATAGCGGTAACACAAAACATATCCATATAATCCCCAAGCTTGCCCGCGCGCCCACGATGATTCATCGGCAAATCCCTGACAGGTTGCTCTATCTAAAACGTTGCCGGAGATTGAATCGTAATCAACTACATGATAACATGAATAATCGTTGCGGTAATGGTTTTTCATGGTCGTTTCGGCATGTTGCACAGCAATATTGCGGTATTTCGGATTTCCACTCAAAATACTTGCTTCGAACAACAGTTCAAGGTTCATCATGTTATCGATAATAACCGGATAAAACCATTCTGTCTTTCCATCCCATGATTTATTATAATCCCATGATTTTATGGTCTTTGTCTTTTCGCTGTAACGCTTACTTAAAGACTCGGCAGTTTGCAAAAGCACACCCTTGTACTTGTTTAATCCTGCAAACTTTAGTCCGTTTCCGTAGCTGCAATACATCATAAAACCAACATCATGGTTACCTGTCCAGTATTGAATGGTGTCCAAGGCTTCCGTCCATTTAATCGCTTCGTTTTTCCATTTACCATCATTGGTAAGAGCATAGATATACCAAAGGTTTCCTGCAAAAAAGCCGCTTGTCCAGTCATAAATACCCGTAGTCCTGAGACTACCGTCTTTATTCGTTGTTTTTGGTATTTTTGTAGGATTATTTCCTGCCTGTAGCGTAGTTTCAAACTTTTTGGTAATGAAGGCTATTGTATCAACGTTTTCATTGGGTTGCATTTTTACAGGAGTAAGCTTGTCGTTATCCATTTTTTCGGGCAAGAGATACACATCCCCCTCTTTGTTACTAAAATACAGTTGCGAAGCTGATGGTTTCCGTCCATGTCCATCGGCCCAGATACTGTAAAAATCAGCATGGGCATTAACCGGTTTTCGCGCATAATTGTGGTTTTGCAAACTCCTGTTAGTCATTTGCTTTTCATTTTGCCAGTCAATTCCGTTATTGGTACTTACCCACATCGCCATTTCACCGCCCGGATTATAATGCTGCGGACCTTGTTCTGTCGGGGCAATAATCCGCCATGTATCATCTTTTTCAAGGTATATTGAGCCTGTATCGTAATTATTGTCCGAAGTAGTTACTTTTGAATTATTCCATTTGCCGTTGTAACTAAAAATCTCCCATGTTCGTGGATTATTTCGCGGACCCGACTCATAGCCTTTGCTTGAAATAGCCATTACCACCGGATTGCCCTTTTTATCTATATCTATATCCATCACATAGCAATTCAAACCTTCTGATTTAAAATCTTTTACCAAAGCCGGATTATCAACCTTAGTAATTGGCAGTTTTACTTTTTGTCCGTCAGCAGTTGTCCATGTTTTTCCAAAATCTTTTGTTTCGAGATAATATAAATTTGTTCTGTAATTTAAACCTTTAGGGTCGGGATTGTAACTAAAAGCTAAGCCAACTTTTGCATTACGTTCGGCGCTAATTGCGTAATGTCCCTTTTCGATATGGGTAAGGACTTTCCATTCATTCCATTTAACCGCATCTTTACTTGTATTGTACCCAATAATATGATTTCCTTGTTTATTGTATTTGGTGAATAATGCAATAAAACCCTTCCCTTTTACATGCCAAACCTGAAAATAAGAGAAATTGTTGAATGGAACTTCTTTCCCATCGACAATCTCTGTGGGCTCCAATAATTTGAACTGGGAAATATCATTGGGTTTTACGCTTTTGGAAATATAGGAAGGACGTCCTATCCCATGAGCAGTTGAAAAAATATAAATATAACCCTTATCGTCCATTGAAATCACAGGATTATCATGTGCATCCGTTGTGTGCTTGTCGAGCACAATTGTTGGGTTTGAAACTTCGCCTGTCGAATGGTCAAAAAACGAGACATTATGAAATAAGGTTGAATTTTTTTCATCGGTACCTCCAAAACAGAAAAAGGTTTTATTGACTTTTTTCGAATAAATAGCAAACGGACGATGATTGGTACAATAAGTTGCCATACCGCCACTGTATTTGTAAACATATTCGTCATTTGACGGTTGGTTCATATACCAAATACCTTTAAAACCATTTGCTTTTATATTTAACATTTCACCCTCGGCATAACGAGCATCGGGATGAACAATCTGGGCGTTACACAAAGATGATAATGCAAAAAGCAATACTGTGGGTAAAATTGTCAATAAATTTCTCATTCAACTATTTCTATTTTAAAGTTTTTACAAATAATGGAAGCCGCTGTTATTTACAGCAACTCCCATTAATTAAATTAATCTTACTCAAACATGTTATTTAGCCCACCACACTTTTTTAGTGTAAATAGTTACATTATTTATATCTGTCGGTGCATTTGAGTTTCGGGCAAGTTCTGTATTCGGGTATGGCAATCGTAACGGAATACCTTCGACAGTATTATATAAAGATGGTATTCCTGTCCGTCTCCAATCACTCCACGCTTCAATTGGTTGCGATATGAAAAATGACAAATACTTTTGCTTGATTATCATTTCAAGGTTCAGGCTTTCGTTATCAGTAAAAACAGTTCCTTGCGAAGTGTATGAAGCAATTTCTCCGGTTGTCAACCCAGCCCTTGAACATGCTGCTTCAACAGCTTTTCTATATGCTGCATTTGCTTCTGGTCGTTTGGCAAGCCTAAGGTTTGCTTCCGCTTCAATAAATTTTAGTTCATCGTACGTCAATACCATCACAGGCGCATCAGGAGACAGTACATTTACAATTGAAATAGGGGAGTATTTATTATGTGCCACATCGGGAATATTTTCTCCGTTAGGCGCACCAACAAATTCTCCATTAAGTTTTGCGAACCATCTGTCGGCGCGTGGATCAACAAATCCTAAATCATTAAATGAGTTTAACACATTTAACATTGTTACGCTGGTAGCAAAACATTTCTCTAATTGCTCCTGATATGAGAACAGGTTTATATGGTCTGACCCTCCATTTTCATAATCAGAGAAACTTAAACATTCCTCTGCTGACGAAAAAGAGTTCTTAACAGCCAGTAAGGCATTTGTTGCCGAACCACTTGAGTCAATATTACTCAGACGGTTATAAAAACGGGCTTTAAGCCCCCAGGCTACCTTTACCCACATGTTTTTGTCGCCCTGCAACAACATATCGTATTTCCCTGGATTTACAACAGTTTCCTTTGAGAGGTTCTTAATTGCATCATCCAATATTAAGAACAGTTCGCTATAAATGGCTTCCTGCGAGTCATATTCGGGATTCCGGTTTTCACTCCCCAGAAGCGCTTCCGAATAGGGCACATCACCAAAAATGTCAGTTAGGGTTCCCAAAGTAATTGCTTTAATTACCTGGGCAATTCCAACATGAGTCCACTTATTTTCTTCCGACCCCTTTTCAATAATTATATTAACATCCTTAAGTATAGAATATGCCTGATTAAACTGGTCCGTTCCGCGTTCCGGCCAATAAGGGTTAAGGTGTACATTGCAATGATGCTCAACGTAGCTGGAAATATAGCGTGCTCCGGCACCCATCAAAAAACTATGGATACAATTAACCTGAACCCCAGGTAATATGAAATCAACCGACACTTCAGTTGGGTTGTTGGGATCCCGGTCAATCTCATCTAATACGTCATCTGAGCATGAAGTAGAGAAAGTAACGCTCAAGATTAAGAGAAATATTATATATTTAAATTTTTCCATTTTGAGTAATTTTATGTTTCGCTAATTAAAAAATAAGGTTTACACTAAAACCATAATTTGAAACTTGAGGATATGATAGGTATGTAACCCCGTAATCATTTCCACTACTGCTATTCATCTCAGGATCGTAATGAGGCAAACCGGACTTTAGAAGCCAAAGGTTTCTTCCTATTAAGGAAACTGAAGCCTTACTTATATTGATTTTTTGAAGGAAACTATTAGGTAAATCGTAGCTAATTTTAAGTTCTCGAACCCGGATATAAGAAGCATCATAAACATTTTGTTCCCCGATACCATCCATTACTCTTCGCCAATAATCGTAATCACGCTTAATAACAATTTCATTCTCAACACCTGTAATAACCAAATTGCCTGTATTGTCGTAATGCCCTACTACAGCATTAGGCACAACATAGTTTTCTTCCCTGAATTGTGTGTCGTAATGTGTTCCGTAAAGTTTGGCAAGCCTTGAGTCTCCGGAACTTGTTACCCCTCCTTCCCGCCAATCGATCTGAGCATAAAGAGAAATGTTTTTATACCGGAAGGTATTTATAAAATTGATTTCGAAATCGGGATCAAGTTTCCCCAATATAACATCGCTGGCCGCCGACCTAAGGGGCATCCCGTAGCTATAACTATCAGCAATGTCCGATACAACAATTTTCCCATTCTGGTCGCGGGCATATCCATATCCTCGTAAAACCGGATACGATTCCCCTTCTCTTGCTACCGCATAAGCAACATAAGGATTTCCCCCAACAGTGAGCTCATCCACTCCTTCGGCAAGTTTGATGACTTTATTTGTATAAGCAGTAAAATTAGTTGACAGTTCCCAATTAAAATTTTCGGTAACAATTGGCTTAATTTGCAAAACAATTTCGTGCCCCTGGTTTACCATCTCCCCGGCATTTCGAACTTCCGACGTAAAACCTGTAGTCCCCGAAATCGGGACTGAAAATATTTGCCCTTCCGATTTAGAATTATAATAAGTATAGTCGAGATTAATACGGTTATTAAAGAATATAAGGTTCGCGCCAATCTCCCATCCTTTTGTGTTTTCAGGTTTCAGGTCAGTACTTTTCAATTCACTACTCAAGTTAAACGCGTTAATCCCATTATATGGGAAAGAATATTTATACGCTGAGGATTGGCCATAAACAGTTGATGTTGAATATATATCTCCTGCCTGCCCAACTTCGGCATAACTTGCACGAATCTTACCAAATGTAAGAAAATCAGGAACATCCATTGCTTCCGTAAAAATGAACCCCAAACCTACCGAAGGATAGAAAAAGGACCTGTTGTCTCTGGGCATATTTGACACCACATCGTTTCTTCCGGTAATCGTTAACGAGATCATTTTGGCATAATACATATTGATATTACCGAAAAAGGCATAATTTCTATTCTTACCCCAATACTGACTAGAAATTATATTTGCACAATTCGACAGATGATGGAATCCGGGAATTGTAAATTTGTCTCCCTGGGTCTTTAATTGCTTATAATTGTAGTTGTAAAACTCATTTCCAACCATAACTTCTAAATCTAATTTATCAGTTATTTTATGGTTTGTTGTAGCAATAAAGGTAGAATTAATGCTGGCCGTCTTCCCCATAATCTCAATTACCCTCCCTCCAGATGGGGGAACTGTCATACCTCCGCTATCTGCAGATCCTACTTCGTAAATATTTCTTGATACAGCACTATTTTCATCCAATCCAATCCTGTAACTTAAATTCAGCCATTTTACAGGTTCGTAATTAATACCTATCGACCCCAAAAGAGTTGATTGGTTTGAGTTATTATTGTTATTGTCAAGTGCCCAATAAATATTATCGTGCTGACCACGGAAATTAATCTGTTGGTAGGGATTACCTTCAACATGAGTAGGCTTACCTTTTAAATTATAAGAAGGAGGGGCATTGAAAGCCGCATAGAATATATTTCCGTTATTGTCAGCAATATTTATTTCAGAATTGGAATAATTTACTGAGGTAGATATCTTTATTTTTTTTGTTATCTCATAATCAGTTGCAAACTTTGCAGTGACCCTGTAAAAATCAGAATTTGGGACAATTCCTTCTTGCCCGGAATATCCTACTCCAATGGAAAAGTTCCCCTTTTCAAACCTGTTTGAGATATTAACATTGTGGTTCTGCGTTCCTCCTGTCTGGAAGAGATCCTTGACATTGTCGTAAGCTTTAGCGACTTCTTCTTCACCCAGTTGGTTTATATACGTTCCCCATTCTGATATTTTGGGGCCATAAGAAAAAGAAGAATACGGATCAAAATTATAGTTGACTCCTTGTCCATAAATTTTCTGGGTCTCTGGATTTACAGCAAGCCTGTCGAAACTATAACTGGAATTGATTGATATTGTAGGCTTATTCAGTTCATTTTTTGCCCCTCTCTTTGTTGTTATTAAAATCACGCCATTTGATGCCCTTAATCCATATAAAGCGGCAGCCGTTGCCCCCTTTAATACATCTATACTTTCGATTTCGTTTGGACTCATTTGTGATGCGACATCACTAACAACAGGAGACCCGTCCACTACATAAAGTGGGTCATTCGATCCTTTCAGTGAATTACTTCCCCGTATTCTAATACTGGCACCTCGTCCGGGGGCCCCACTAAGTTGCCTGACAGTAACACCAGCAACCTTGCCCTGCAACCCTTTCGCTGCGTCAACATTGCCAGTGTTTGATAGCAACTCGCCATCAATTTGCTGGGTTGAATAGGTTAGCTGTTTCTTTGTCCGTGTAATGCCAAAAGCAGTAACAACTACTTCATCAACACCAATTGTTTCTTCGGTCATTGTTACATTAATAAGCGAATTGCCTGAAACAATTATTTCCTGGCTTTTCATCCCCATGAAAGAGAATACCAACGCTCCATTACTTGAAACATCAGAGAGAGTATATTTCCCATCAGAATCGGTAATTATACCTCTAGTAGTGCCTTTTACTGCAACTGTTACTCCAGGAAGGGGAGCGCCGGATGAGTCGGTAACGCGGCCGGAAACGCTGAGGGATTGCTGTTGGACTGTAGAGACGTCAAGTAAGTTTAGTACAACAAGCCTATCCTTTATTGTATAGCCAACTTCTGTTCCGACAAATAACGATTTTAAAACCTCATCTATTTTAGCATCCTTGACGTTAATGGAAACCAACCTGGTTACATCAACGACTTCGCTGCTATACATAAAATTAAATTCGCTTTGATCCTCAATTTTCGACAGGACTTCCCGAACCGTTGCTTTTTCCATGTTGAGATTAAACATTTTTGATTGCGAATAGGTTTTGTTCGCAAAAACGCCAAACATGGAAATTAAAATCAAAAAGGCCGTTAGTTTCATAATTCTGAATACTTTTTTAAACACGGGAAATTTTATGCCCCCAGGCAAATGCTGATTTTTTTTCATATTTTTGTATTGATTAGTTTATAATTACCCTGTAAGTAAGACAGGGTTGTTATTAATTTCTTCAGGGAAGTGTTGACGCATTTCCCTGTTGTTGTTTTATAAGCTTATGTCATAGGCAATTCATTTTTAGTTAGTTTTAGTCTTATCACCGTTTTTCCAATATTATTTTTTGTTTTGAGAATGAACCATCCGGCAACTTTTCCCGGGGAAGTGTTTTATAAACAATCGGAGTTGCAATAGCCATCAGATCGAGAATCTGATAAAGGGGGTCATCTGTGAAAGTGACTGTATACGTATAACTTTCTATTTCATCTTTAACTACGAAATCAACATTAAACATCCTGCCCAGCCTCTCTGTAACCTGAAGTATAGGCGTGTCTTCAAAAATTAGCTTCCCTTCAGTCCAGGATGTGTATTTTTCAATGTTCCCTTCAGTACTTGAAATTTCGCCGTTTCTCAAATTGTAGGTTACATGCAGGCCAGGCTTCATTGCACCAATGCTCTCAATTTTTCCATCCTTTTTTACCCGTTGTAAAATTACCTTTCCGGTAACAAGTGTAGTTTCAATAGCATCATCATCAGGATATGCCAAGACATTGAAACTTGTGCCAACAGCTTTAATATTCATGTCTCCTGCTTTTACAATAAATGGCTTTTCTGTATTATGGGCAACTTTAAAAAAGCCTTCACCATGAAGGGTTACTTCTCTAGTGTTGCTTGAAAAGAAGTGAGGATACCTAATTTTACTGCCATAATTTAGCTGAACCTCTGAGCCATCAGATAACTGAACAACGGTCTTTGATCCTAACGGAGCAATCACTTCAATAGAGTCCAAAGCCAGACTGGCATATTTAGTGCTTTCAACTTTCTTTTCTGAAAGTGTATAAAATAAAAAGGCAAGGACAGGTATCAAAAGAATCGCCGCTGCTCTTGAAATCCATTTCGTTATAATCGGCAACTTTAGGGGTTTGTTTAAGTGAGTATTGCTTTCTAGGCTATTCGCATCTATTCTTTTCTGAATTTTATCAAAAATTGCAAGAAAGTTTTTGTCATCACCCATATCGCTTGTTCCCTGATAGGAGTTCCAAACTTCAAAGCTCCAACGTTTGTCTTCTTCGTTTAAGGCATCAGTCTTTACCCACCTGAAAAATTCTATAAGTTCAGCATCAGTACACTGATTATTAAAATACTTTATGAGTAATTCTTTTTTCATTTTTTTGCCAAAATATGCCTCACAAAAATTTGGGAAGCAATAAAGCTCTCGACTGCACTAAGCGATAAAATTAGCTTTTTGCTTCTAAGAGTCTCGAAGGGTAATACGCTTAACCTGCTTGATGGGAGTATGTAAAAAGTAATTTTTTTTAGGTGAGGAACAGAAAAGCAAATAACAAATTGACTGTCAGATTTTTGTTGATTCTGGATTTTAAAAAAGCAAGTGTATTAGCGATGTGCTTTTTTACTGTATTAACTGAAATGTCCAGTTTTCTTGCAATTTCATCATGCGATAATCCTTCTTCACGACTTAACTGAAAAATTTCTTTCTGGCGCGGGGTCAATTCATCCAATAATGATTGTACCTTATCTTTTAATTCATGAAAATGAATTTCATCAATCAGACTAGGAGAGCTGTTGACGGATTGCAAAGATTTTACGTGTTCAAAGTATTTTGTCTCATTCGCTTTTTTTCGCAGCATACTGATTGTCGTATTGTAAGCAACAGTAAACAGGAAAGATTCAAATGACGAATATGTGTCAATTTTATTTCTTGATTCCCATATTTTCACAAATACTTCCTGAACAATCTCCTCTGCGTCTTCTTTTTGTTTCACGTACTTTAAGACAAACCCAAATAATCTCTTGCAGTATCTTTCATAAATGTGGTAAAAGGCAACCCTGTCATCCTTTTGAATGAGTATTAGAAGTTCCTTATTTGACTTTAAGTTTTTCAAGAGAACAAAAGTTAATCTGCAAATATATCTTTTTTGAATGATGTTTGAAATTTGAGTCCAATTTGATCTTATAGCAGAGCTCCAGTTAGCTTCTTCATATCCTCCGAAATTTTTGAATCCACAATCCGGGCATAAATTTGAGTGGTTTTCAAAGAAGTATGCCCCAACATCTTTGAAACTGTCTCAATCGGAACCCCATTGCCCAATGTAATAGAAGTTGCAAATGTATGCCGTGCTACATGCATGGATAAATTCTTTTTGATCCCACAAACTCCAGCCAATTCCTTCAGGTATTCATTCATCTTTTGATTTGAATGTACGGGAAGTAGTTTTTGTCTGTCTTGACACACCGGGTGGTTTGCATATTTCTGCAAAATGGCATTAGCTTGTGGTAACAATGGAACCCTGCACCGAATATCGGTTTTAGTGCGGTCTATAATGATCCATTTGCCTCCATCGTTTCCTTGATGAATATGGGTGTGACTAAGTTTGCTGAGTTCTGCATAACCCAGCCCGGTATAGCAGGCAAAAACAAATACATCCCGGATGATTTCCATTCGGGTTGTAGTGATCTGCTTGTTTTTGATTTGCTCCAGTTCCCGGATTGTCAGGTAATCCCGGTGCGTTTCATTGCGGGAAACTTTGAAAGAGCTATAAGGATTCCCTGAAAGCAAGTTCATGGCAATTGCCGTGTTTAGCACCTTCTTTAAATGTTTGTGATAGGTAAGGGCAGTGTTCGGCCTCAACGAAAGCTCTGTTTTGAGGTAGAGGTCAAACGAATTCAGAAAGCTGTAATCGACCATTGATAGGGGGAGGTCATTTCTTCCAAATTTGATCTTGAGAAAATGTGCCAGTCGTTCCCTGCTGGTTTTGTAATGTTTCAATGTCCCGATAGAATAGTCGTTTCCAACCCGGGTCTCTATGCCTTTAATAATATGATCCAGAATTTCCAGAACGCCTTTTTCATCACTTACCCCTTGTAATTTGCTTTTTACATTCAACGCGGAGAAAGGTTCTCCTTTGGATTCCATCTGATTATAAATATCCTGTACCCGTGTAGTAATTTTCCCCAACCGGTTATTCAGGATTTTTGAATCTTCTGTTCTTCCGTAAACTTGCTGTTTTTCGTGATTCCAGGAGTCCGCAACAACAAAAATTCCGGTAGAT
>JAFGEV010000038.1 GCA_016931385.1 Prolixibacteraceae bacterium | reverse complement strand
GGCAATGGCTAAGGCCTGCAAACCGGCAACGCCTGCACCCAAAATCAACATTTTGGCAGGCTTTATGGTACCGGCAGCCGACATAAACATAGGGAAGAAACGTGGCAACATGCGGGCTGCATCCAACACGGCCCTGTAACCTGCCACTATAGCCATCGATGACAGGATATCCATAGACTGTGCTCTTGTTGATCGGGAGATCAGCTCCAGGCTGAATGCAGTATATTTCCCATCGGTAAAGGCACTTACCAATTCAGCATTGCCAAATGGATTAAAAGCACCTACGAGTACTTTTGTGTTTGGAATATCTTTTAAATCCCCTGCCGACAGGCTTGAGACCGATACAATGATGTCACTTTTTTCAATAACTTCTTTTCTGCCTGCAACTTCGGCACCTGCACTTTTGAACATCTCATCGGAAAATAAGGCTGATTCTCCTGCGCCTTTTTCAACGTGAAATGTTATCCCTTTTTTTGTAAGTCCCAAAACTGTTTCGGGGGTAATGGCAACCCGTTTTTCTGGTGGCACTTCTTTTAATATTCCGATTCTCATTCTATTTTTCTTTAAAAAGTCGAAAAATATTATAATAACAAAGTGCCTTGGGGAATGTTGATGAAAAGGTTACTTTTAAAACGAAAAAAATGTATTACATGAAATTTCAATGAATTATACTACACTACAGGTCAACATATATTCAAATTGGAAGAAGCCAATTTTTTAAACAATTCTAACAGCCACCCCTCCCCTTTTATGTCCCTGTTGAACATACCTGTGTGCTTCAACAATATCCTCCAATGAATATATTTTATCGAGGAATGGTTTCAACAAGCCGGACTCAGTCAATTCCTTTATTTTATTCAAACGGCTTGAAACCAGTTTAAGGTCGCCATCGTCGATCGAAACTTTTTTGCCTTTGGGGGTTAGTGCATTTTCACAGGCCTTTCGCAAAGCTGATGTTCGCATTTTTCCCACGGCATCCATAAATAAATCGAACTTTTTCCCTGCCGGCAGTCTGTCCTGTTTTGTATAATCAAGCACTTCATCAGCGCCAAACGACTTCACCAGTTCATGATTTTTTCCACTACAAATGGCCGTTACATGTGCTCCGGCTTGCTTTGCCAACTGAATGGCCAGTATGCCCGAAGTACCCGAAGCCCCATAAATGGCAATTTGCTTTTTATTCTGGTAATCGCCCGTTTCGAGATACTGAAGAGCAAGCAAACCACCGTATGCCAGCATGGTTGCTTCCTCGAAACTTGCATTGGAAGGCATTAACGCCAAACACCCAAACGTTGAATCATCAGCTTTCAGGCATTTGTATTCGGCATAGCTCCCCATTCCGAAACCTGTAATCCCAAACACCTTATCACCAACCTTGAAATTTTTAACATTGCTTCCGGTTTCGGCAATTTCACCTGCCAGTACCAACCCCAGGATTGGTCTGCGGGGTTTTGTTATGCCCATAGCCAGTCGCATTGGAATTTTATACTTCAGGGGCATTTCAGAACTGCGCACAAAAATATCGCTGTTTGTTACTGCCGATGCAAATATCTTTATGCATACTTCATTCGCTTTTGGGAAAGGCTTCTTTACCTTTCCCATTTTCAATACTTCGGGGGCACCGTATTTTATGCACAGTACCGCCTTCATGGTTTGTGTTTTCATGGCTTTTATTAAGTAAAAAATTTTAAATATTTTCTTTTCTACATTTTGATGGTAAGATTTAACTCAATCCCAGGTTTCTTTCAAATATTTATCAATTACTTTAAGGGTATATTGAACATCCCTTATTGTGGTGTCCTTTCCCAAACTTATCCTGAGCGTTTCTTCTGCTGCCGTGTCGGTAAGGCCTATTGCCTTTAATACATGTGAGGGCTTGTTTATTTGCGAACTGCATGCAGAACCTGAGGAAACACATATTCCATAATAATCGAGCATCATCATCAGTTCCTTGCTTTTTATTCCGGGAAGTGTTACGCTAATGGTGTTGGGAAGGCATTTTTCCGAAGGGGAATTAATTATCATATCGTGCTTAACAGCTCTTAATCCATCAATTAATAAACCTTTAATTGTTTGAATTTTTTCAGAATGGGAAATGAGTTTCTTCACATTGTTACAGGCCTTGCCAAATCCGGCAATATTATGTACCGATTCGGTACCTGCGCGCATTCCTTCCTCCTGATGCCCTCCATGAATGAAAGGCTCCATATAGCTGCTTATTCGTGCGTATAATGCCCCTACCCCCTTTGGACCATGCAGTTTATGAGCTGAAAAAGTTGCATAGTCAACACCCAGTTCCTTAACATTTACGTCAATCTTTCCAAAGGCCTGAACGCAATCCGACATTACAAGAATGTTATACTGTTTTGCAATGGCCGATATTTCTTTGATGTTTTGTATAGTTCCAATCTCGTTGTTTGCATAAATACAACATATCAAAAAGGTATCCTCATCAATCATTTTTTCCAATTCTTCAGCAGAAACAAAACCATAACAATCAACCGGGCAATACTCAACCTCAATACCGCGGGTTTGCAGGTACTCCAGTGTATTCATAACCGAAGGGTGTTCGATAGGGGTTGAGATGATTTTTTTCTTATCGGGGTAAAAATGATTGCTTAATGTTTTCAGAACTGCATTGTTCGACTCGGTAGCGCAACCCGAAAAATATACTTCATGCGAATGGGCATGAATAGCCAATGCAACCTGCTTACGGGCCTGCTCCAGAATGTTGTATGCATTTTTGCCTTTTTGATAACCAGATGACGGGTTACCATAATGATATTTTAAAACCCTGTTCATGGTTCTTCTTACAGGACGGCTCACTGATGTGGTTGCATTATGGTCGAGATAAACTTTACGTTTAAAGATCTTTTTCATTTTCTTTCTTATTAAGTGCTAGCCAAAGCATCAATTATATTTTTACAACCACCATTTTGAATATAATCGGAGTGATCGTCTATGGAATTGAATTCCTTGTCACAAATTTTACGGCACAACATTTCAGAGTCGGTTTGCATATAAAATGCCCTTAGTACTTTTTTTGCATCTGGATTATTAAAAAAATCCTGGGTTTTTCCTGGATTCATTTTTTCCCATTGAAGCATTTTGTACCATATTGCTGCTGACAAAGCCCCACAGGCATGGCCACTTAAGCCAATTCCCCCTGCATAGCCTGCAACCATTACAGACTCTTCTTCGGTAGCACCCATTTTTTTCACAACCTCTGATGAACAGCTAATACATGGTTCATTCATACGAATATCTTCCGACAATCCTTTCTGGGCTGCACGTATTGCTTCGGGTGTCCACTTCACAATAAGGTTAAAGCAGGGGCTGAAAACAAAGCCCTGAGCAATAATTTTCAACATGTAAAATGTCCTTTGCTTTTTATTTTCCCAATCAATATGTATAATGTCGATACAATTTACTGTCCGGGTCCTTTTTTGAAATGAATCGACTAAATGTTTTGAAGCATTAACAGTAGCAGAAATTGCAGAATTTGTATCATTAAATTTCTTAAATGCCTCTATTCCAATTGCCAATGAGCCTCCCCAAAGCATTCCACACTGATGCCCTTTTTGGGCAATGCCACCAGCTAACATATCGGTAGCCTTTTCTTCTGTGGGTTTTACATTGCCGAACTCATGGTTAAGAAGATGGCACATAGCATTAGAGCACGCCCCACACTTCCAGAATACCTTTCTGGGATTTAATTTTCTTTTAGTTGTTTCCATAGATTATTTTTGAACTGTTTCCCTTTTCTTTTTTCTTGTCCAGAGAGGATCTTTTTCAGCATCGTACTGAAATACTTCATCGAAAGGCACCTTAAAAACATGGGCAATACGAAAGGCCAGTTCGAGCGATGGAGAGTATTTATCCTTTTCCATGGCCACTATGGTTTGTCGTGAAACGCTCACAGCATCGGCCAGTTGTTGCTGGGTCATTTCATCGTTCATGAAACGCTGTTTCCTGATCGTGTTCGAAATAAATTCTTTTGCCATATTAAAACCCCCTCCTGTACATGATAAATTTTGCCAATTCAGAAACCAGGCTCGAAACCATTCCTGATACAATCAGGGTTACCATCATAACCCATATCTCCATGCCAAGTGCCTGGCTGCCCATGGCCAGCAAAAAGCCGAATGTAAATATCCAGTGCGAAATTCTGATCGACCGCAATTCAATTAACTTGTCACGTTCATCCTGCACATCCTCAAGGTCTTCTTTTGTAACAATTTTGTTGATTATAGCAAATAGTATGTAGCTCACTATCATCGACCCAATTGCTATTGGGATAAACAGTATAAAGTACTTTCCCCAGAATTGCAGGTCGTTTATAACCGCCGGATCGGGCACTACTTTCTTTTGATAGATTATTGTTGCATAAACAATCATCACCAAAATTGAAATGACCAACGTGAACAGGGTATTCTTTTCTTTATTATGCATGGTATTAGATTTTAATTAGTAATTTATTTTCGACACAAAGTAATGTATTTTTTTCCTAATGTCATATATTTTTTACATTTTTTTGTAAAAAAATTTAAAAACAGCAGTAAGACAGTATTTTACACATAACTAACTATCGGATAAATTTATCGGCAATTCAATTACCGACACCAACGGCATGATCATAAGAGTTTTGACCGTAAATAAGAAATACGGCATATTATTGAGCATGATCTAAATTTATGCCCAATAATATGCCGCATTTATCAATTAATCGTTTAAGAAGTTGGAAATAACTTCACCTTGATTTGACACCTGATTCCTTTACTGCCAAATCAAAAAAAAATCGTATTTATAATTACAATAGATTAATTATGAAACTCTTGATTCAATTCAGGAATAAAAATTGCATTACAACTAATGCTACATTCTGAGCTTCTTAAACTCTTCTTTCATCCTTTCCAAATCGTTAATCCAGGCCTCAATGTCATCTTCATGTTCAAGTTCATCATTAAGTATCTGCACTGCCATTTGGTGAGTTGAATGGTCCTTTCCGGCAGTAAAATCAGCAATTTCCTGATAACGTTTGATCGCGCAACGTTCACCTTTCAGGTTTTGGTCAAGGATAACTTCAATGTAAGGATCGGTTGGCTCTTCATAGGCACAGCCGGCCAGTTTTGTCCATTTGTCTGGATTAAGTACCGGGGTGCCTCCCAGTTGGATAATCCTGGTTGCAACTAATTCGGCATGTGCCAGCTCTTCGTTGGCATGTAGCAGAAGTTCTGGCTCA
Source organism: Prolixibacteraceae bacterium (assembly GCA_016931385.1). GTDB lineage: Bacteria > Bacteroidota > Bacteroidia > Bacteroidales > Prolixibacteraceae > DAIMEA01. The sequence continues at coordinate 3,400 of JAFGEV010000038.1, read as the reverse complement.
ACTTCGCTCCTCATCGGACCTTCCATTACCCTTGCCCCTATCCAGTACTGGTAGTATGCCAACCATTCTTCAGAGAGGGCTGCATTTAACATTTCAATAAGTTTCTTAACATCAACGGTTGAAACTTTAATTGCTTCTTTTCCCATTATTTATTCACGATTTAGTTAATATTATTTGTTTGAATAATTGCATAATGTATTTACTTTTCGTTTCAGTTTCAAGTTATGACCTTTTAAAGGTATCAATAAACTTTTCAAGATAAAATGCGCATACAAATCTTCAAAACTATGAAAAAAACATATAGTGTCGTAGATAATATCGTTTATCCAACCAGTTTATTTAAAACATACTCCACAAGCTTTTCCATCATAGGATGGTAATTTTCATTGGCATCGAGGGTTACCCGGTTGGCAATGATCAGGCATATTGTAATTGCCTCGTGCCCCATAAGCTTCGACAAACCAAATATTGCAGAGCTCTCCATTTCGTAGTTTGTAATTTTATTGCCTTTATGTTCAAACGACTCAATTTTGTGGTTCAATTCAGCATCTGAAAGCGGCAGCCTGATAACCCGCCCCTGTGGCCCGAAAAAACCTGGTGCCGATATGGTAATACCCTCAACAACATTTTCACCCTTTAAGGCCTCCGACAACATCTCCGAACATTCAACAACATAAGGGCTGGCAAGCTTTTCATTCCAGGCTGTATATTTTTTAAAAGCTTCCTCAAATTCAAGGTCACAAATAACATCCCTTCCCTCGTAGAAATTCAGCAGCCCGTCAAACCCTATCGATTTCTTCGACAAAACAATTGAATTTACAGGAATACTGGATTGGATGCTACCTGATGTCCCGATCCGTATGATATTGAGCGATGTTTTAACTTCTTTAACTTCGCGTGTATTCAAATCGATGTTAAACAATGCATCGAGCTCGTTAAGCACAATATCGATGTTATCGGTGCCTATACCCGATGCCATAACCGTTAAACGGTGGCCCCTGTACCAACCTGTTACCGTTATAAACTCACGATTTTGAACACGGAATTCAATCTCATCGAAATGAGCAATTACCATATCAACACGTGCGGGGTCACCAACCATGATAATGGTTTCGGAAATTTGTCCCGGTTTTAGGTGAAGGTGGAATATCGATCCGTCGGGATTGAGAATAAGTTCTGATGGTTTTATCATGTTGCCAGCTTTAATATTAAAGGTTAAAGCTATCGATTTTTTCCAAAACGGGCAATCCGAACTAAGATATTCTCATGATCAATAATTTTGTGTTCGATCAATTTTTACGTTAAATTTGATGAGTCAAAAAAAAATAAATCGCATGAAAACAAAACAGGCTTTATTCATCGCCACCTCGGTTTTCATCTTAATGTTATACCTCCCGGGGTGTAAGACCGATGGTTTTTCAAACGAAGAGGTTGAGTTGATTTCTTCGGGCAAAACCAATCAAATTATGGAATTATACACCATAAATGAAAAAAGCGATTCTCTCCTTCTCAGGCAAAAAGCGCGAAAAATTAAAAAAAAGAATATTGGTTCTGAAACTTTAGAACTCTTAAAGAAACGAATGTTTGCAAGCATGACCGACACCCTGAACCCGGGGGTTGGCATAGCTGCCCCCCAGGTTGGTTTAAGTGTCAGAATGATTTATGTACAAAGGTTCGACAAACCTGGCGATCCTTTCGAAATATACTATAACCCTGAAATTACCGAATACAGCGACAGTATAAATTCAGGCAGCGAGGGTTGTCTGAGCGTGCCAGGTTACCAGGGAAAAGTAGACCGTTCGCAGAACATTACAGTAAATTACCTCGATTCAACTGGTAAAAAAAGGACTGAAAACATAAATGGTTTTACTGCTGTTATATTTCAGCATGAGTTAGATCATATTAACGGCGTTCTATATTTCGACAGAATCTTTAACGGGTTTGAAGCGCTAACAAAAACTGAGGAATAAAATCATCATTAAAATACATGTTATGAAAAACAATCAAAAAGTCATTGTCATTGTAATAGCAGCTGCTATTTTCTTATTGTTATTAATTTTTGGAAACCGCACCTTCATTATTATACGTGAAACCGAAAGAGCAATATTATTCCGCCCGTTCAGTGATGGTTTAAGCAAAGACCGTGTATATGAACCAGGCTTTCATATGGTTGCCCCATGGAACCGGGTAATTAAATACGACGTTGCCGAACAACAGCGTGAAGAACGCATGGATGTGCTCGACAAAAGCGGGTTATCGGTTATCATGGACATTACCGTGCGTTTCCTTCCTCTGCCCGAACGTGTTGGGTATCTTCATGAACAGTTCAGGGGATATTACGTAAACAACCTGGTCATTCCTGAAGTCAGATCATCGGTGCGAAGGGTAACCGGTCGTTATACTGCCGAAGAAATTTATTCGACCAAACGTAACGAAGTGGAAAAAGCCATTATTGACGAAACCGGCGAGGTACTTAAAAATAATAACATTGAAATGCGTGCATTGCTGATCAGGTCGATAAACCTGCCCGATGACATTAAAAAGGCCATTGAAACGAAACTGACACAGGAACAGGAAGCATTGGCATATCAATTCAGGCTCGACAGGGAAAGAAGCGAAGCAGAACGTAAAAAAATTGAGGCTGAAGGTATTGCCAATTACAACCGCATCATTAGTTCCAGTATAACCTCGAACATCCTGAAGCAGAAAGGGATTGACGCAACCCTTGAGCTGGCCAAATCAACTAATTCAAAGGTGGTTGTTGTTGGCAGCGGCGACGAAGGGCTTCCGTTAATTTTAGGTGGAAACTAAGCCTTTTTCTCCCGAAGAATTGGGAATGTTTTCCAAAGCCCTATTTTTGCAAAAAAAATGAAGTTATGTTACAACGTATTCAAACTTTTTACCTCGCACTGGGGTTAATTCTGCTTGGTATTATGATCGGTTTGCCATGGGGCGAAATTATTGCCGGTGATACAATTTATACTTTTAATATTAAAGGTATTATTGAAACCGATTCAGCTGATGTAGTCAATCAGGCGCTTCATTTAACAATTCTTTTCGGACTTATCCTTTTAATACAGATTGCTATAATTTTCCTGTATAAAAAACGGGTACTTCAAATGCGAATGGCCACCTATAACATTCTTATCATGGCAGGGTTCCTGGTGTTGGCATGGTTTTTTGTAAGAAGTGCCGTTAAGGATATTGATGACGCATTGGTAAATTTTAAAGTTGTACTTGCATTTCCTTTGGTTGCCGGCATTTTAAATTACCTGGCAATACGGGCTATCGGCAGGGATGAGGCGCTGGTAAGGTCGATTGACAGGATACGATAGCGCACAGCATACAATTAAGGCCGTTGGGCCTGGGGCAATTAAAAATGAATCGTTCCTACGGAACT
>JAFGEV010000306.1 GCA_016931385.1 Prolixibacteraceae bacterium | reverse complement strand
TTTTTCTTTTTAAACAAATTGGAAAAGGCCAGCATTACCCCGCCGAAAACAAGCATAAACAAGCCCGACCATAGATTGATATTTATATTGAGCGATATGCCATACATTTCGTTTCCATTTGTAAATATTCCAAAAAATGTAAGCATAACACCAAAAATGGTGAACATAGCGCCAATCGGAATTTTTATATCTAAACCCATAATGTTAATTTTTTAGTTTTACCAATAAATAATGGATAATACAATTGCTATCACGCCAACAATAATTGCCAGGAATGTTGGTTTCTGAAACCAGTGTTTGCTGTCGTCAACAACTTTTGGCGTAAGCGAGTAAACCAATCCTTTCAATTCATTATCGGTTTTGTTCCGTTTAGTAAGCAATGAAACTACAATGGTTACGATCAATGCAATGAAGAACGCAAAAATGGCAATCCAGAAATTCTGGGCCATTTCGCTTGGGAATTCATGAACAACTGTTCCAAACCATCCACCCTTAATCAAAGATTGTGCGCCCACAGGCTGGGTTAACCCATGTACTACCGCAGCAGCACCTGTGCCTGTAAGTAATCCCCAGAAGGCTCCATGTCCGTTGGTGCGGCGTGTAAACATGCCCATAAGGAAAGCAGCAAACAAAGGAGCATTGATAAAGGCAAATACAAGTTGCAGAAAATCCATAACATTGTTAAACATAGCTGCAACATAAGCTGTGAGTATACTTACAGCAACACCAACTATCGTTGTTAACTGCCCCACCCTAAGGTAGTGTTTATCCGATTTGTTTTTAACCAGATAACTTTGATAAATATCGTAGGTAAACACAGTGTTGAATGCAGTAACATTTCCAGCCATGCCACTCATAAACGAAGCCATAAGTGCAGTCAATCCCAGGCCCAATACACCTGTTGGCAGAAAACGTTTTAACAACATAGGAATCACAAGGTCGTAATCGTAACCATTTCCTTTCAAGGGCAAGTTAAAAAGTTCGTCACCTGAATTGATTAAGGCCATTGCAATTACACCGGGAACAATTACCAGAAAAGGGATAAACATTTTAGGCAAAGCTCCAATCAGCGGGGTTTTCCGGGCAGCGCTCATCGAGCCTGCAGCCATGGCCCGTTGCACAACCAGAAAGTTGGTACACCAGTAGCCAAACGACATCACAAACCCGAGCCCCATTACAATGCCAATTATCCCTCCCATGGGGCCATCGGCAACACCTTGCCAAGAGTGGTGAAATCCTGCAGTTACAGGGTTACTTTGAAGGTTAGCAACCATACCTTCCCAACCACCGATTTTTATCAGCGCAATAACAACCAATGGTAAAAAGCCAATCACAATAAGGAAGAACTGAAGTACTTCGTTGTAAATGGCCGAGCTTAGTCCGCCCAGATAGGTATAAATTAAAACAATGAGCGCCGAAATGATCAGGCTCAGGTGAAAATTCCAACCCAGCAGCGTTTCCATAAGCAATGCAAGGGCATACATTGAAATACCCGAGGCAAATATTGTCATGATGGCAAACGAGAATGCATTAAAGCCACGTGTTTTCTCGTCAAAACGCAGTTTGAGGTATTCGGGTACCGACCGCGCTTTCGACCCATAATAAAATGGCATCATAAAAATGGCAAGAAAAATCATTGCCGGTATTGCACCAATCCAGTAAAAATGTACGGTAGCCATCCCGTATTTAGCGCCCGATGCAGCCATCCCGATTACTTCGAGGGCACCCAGGTTGGCCGAAATAAATGCCAGTCCGGTTACCCATGCAGGCAACGAACGGCCTGCTTCGAGAAATGCTGTGGCATCTTTCATGTACTTCTTAAGCGCCCAGCCAATGCCAAGCACAAAAACGAAGTAAATAATCATGATCGAGTAATCGACCGCCCCTAAATTAAATCCTGTTTCCATAAAAATTTAAATTAGTTTAGTTCAAAATTATTATTTGTTAAATTTAATTCACGAAATAAAACATTTTTTTAAAAAGAGAAGCATTTATTAAGACCATAAAAATGGGAAAAGTTTACATGCCTGTGCTAATTCATGTACAATTTATTTTGTGTAAAAATAAAAAAGCCGCTACTCATGCAACGGCTTTTAAACTTTTTATGTCAATTCTGGTTTCGTTCTATGTAGGAAGTATGTAATAATTTATGCGACAAATGGCTTATGGGTTTTTCAAGGAATTCTTCATAAATCTGTTTTACTTCAGGATTTTCGTGTGATTTACGCAACTGTTTCCCTTCGTCTTCCCTGTATATCGCTTCAATACGTTTCATCCTAACTTCGTCGGTTGTGAAGCGGGGCTGTCCGCCACCACCGATACAACCTCCCGGGCAGGTCATGATTTCAATAAAATGGAATTCTTCTCCACCTCGCATGGCTTCGATAATTTTTCTGGCATTGCCCAGGCCATGGGCTACACCAACTTTCAGTTCCACACCTTCGAGGAAACTCCACTCGGGTTTACAGCCTTCAATTTTCAACGATGCTTTTTTAACCCCTTCTAAGCCAATTACAGGCTGAACATGCAGATTTTCCAAAGGCAGCTCATTTCCTGTTACTATTTCGTAAGCGGTACGAACAGCAGCTTCCATTACGCCACCGGTATTGGCAAAAATATCGGCAGCGCCCGAACCGCTTCCCATGGGTGAATCCATCACATCATCTTTCAACGTTTTGAAATCAATTCCCGATTGCTTGATCATCCTTCCCAACTCACGGGTAGTTAAAACAAAGTCAACATCCTGGTAACCGCTGTCGTTCATTTCGGGCCTTTGAGCCTCAAACTTCTTAGCCGTACAGGGCATTACCGATACAACAACAATGTCCTTCGGATCGACCCCGGCTTTTTTTGCATAAAAAGTTTTTGCCACGGCACCAAACATTTGTTGCGGCGATTTACAGGTTGAGATGTTATCGAGAAATTCAGGATAAAAATACTCGGCATACTTTATCCATCCCGGAGAACACGAAGTAAATTGTGGCAGGGCGACCTGTTTTTTGTCCACAAGCGCTTCTTTAAGCCTCACAAGCAACTCGGTGCCTTCTTCCATAATGGTAAGATCGGCTGTAAAGTTGGTATCAAACACGCGGTCGAATCCCAGCAGGCGTAAGGCAGAAACCATCTTTCCCGTTACCAGGGTTCCGGGTTCATAACCGAAACACTCGCCCAGGGCAGCACGGATAGCCGGAGCTGTTTGCACAACCACAAACTTCGATGGGTCTTCAATGGCTTCCCAAACGTAATCGATGTGTTCCTTTTCGGTAATGGCGCCAACCGGGCAAACGGCTGCACACTGGCCACATTGAACACAGGTAACCCCTTCGAGTTCCTGATCGAATGCAGGGCCTATTCTCGACTCAAAGCCTCGCCCCTGGGCAAACAACGAGCCTACTCCCTGAATCTCGTTACAAACCGTCATGCACCTGCGGCATTTAATGCATTTTCCTGAATCGCGCACCAGGGCAGGTGTTGAGTCATCGATATAACTAACAAGGGTTTCACCTTCATAATCAATATCGAATACACCCAGTTCACGTGCAAGCGTTTGCAACTCGCAATCTTCATTCCGAACGCAGGTTTTACATTCGCCACAATGTTCCGATATAAGCAATTCGACTACAAATTTTCGGGCTTCGCGTACGTTTCGTGAATTGGTTGTGATTTTCATTCCTTCTGAACAGGGCGTAGTACAGGAGGCAACCATGCTTTTTGCGCCTTCAACGTCTACCATACACACCCGACATGCGCCTTTTGGAATCTGGTTTTCGACATGGCAAAGCGTTGGAATTTTAATACCTGCTTTGGCTGCGGCCTCCAGTATCGTGCTGCCCTCTTTTACTTCGACAGGTTGTTTGTTGATATATACTGTTGTCATTTTTTCTGGTTTTATTACCCCTAATTCCCCTGAAGGGAACTTTCACTATAGTTAATATTTATCATCATCATTCTCGTAATTTATGTCGTTTCAACTATCGCCTGGTTAGACCCATAGTCGCATCGAAGGCATCGGCGCGACTGGCGTATAGCTTCACCTTCGGGCCAAACAAGCTCAACCTCGTCGAAGTTGTGCATTCTCCTTTCGGCAGGCAACATTACCATATGAGTTCTCGGATATTTTGCCGGTTCGGCTTCAGGATCGAAGAATGTATCGTTGTATTTTTCCTTACGCCAGAAAGCATGTTTTTCACCCGTGAGAAATTCGTCAATGCCAACTGCAGCACGTTCGCCGCCTGCAACTGCCTCAATAACTGAGGATGGGCCGGTTGCAGCATCGCCGCCGGTGAAAATCCATGGCTCGGAAGTTTGTCCGTTACGTTTATCACAGGCAAGCTGTGCTTTTCCTGCAAGCTTTATTGAAGTTTGTCCGAGTATTTCCTCAACATTGAGCGTTTGCCCCGTGGCAATAATAACCTGATCAGCCTCAAAAACTATTTCATCATCGGTTTCAACCGGCCTGCGACGGCCACTTGAGTCAAAAGCGCCAAGTTTCATCCTTACGCAACGTACAGCTTTTACCTTTCCGTTTTCAGAAATAAATTCTTTTGGATTGGTTAGGGTATGCAGACTGATCTTTTCTTCAAGAGCAGCATCGATTTCTTCAGCCCAGGCCGGCATTTCTTCCTGCGTACGGCGGTAAACGATATCGACCGATTCAGCCCCAAGTCTCACAGCAGTACGGGCAGCATCAATAGCTGCATTTCCTCCCCCCATAACCACAATCTTCTTACCAACAGGAACAGATCCACGCAGGTTATATGTTTGCAGGAACATCAATGCATCAACGACCCCATCGGTATCAACTCCGGTTATGGTTGGTTTCACTCCCTGTGGAAGACCAACTCCGACAAATACTGCATCATATCCATCAGCCTTCAAACTTTCAAGCGTAAAATCTTTTCCCAGGCGCAAACCTGTTCGGATATCAACGCCCATGTTTTCGATCATACGGATTTCACGTGCAAGAATTTCCCTGGGCAAACGATAAGCCGGAATGGTTTGGACTAGCATTCCACCCGGACGATATTCTGCTTCAAAAACGACAGGTTTATAACCCAACCTGGCTAGGAAGTATGCACACGACAAACCAGCAGGCCCGGCGCCAACAATAGCCACTTTGCGTGCTGCATTTTCGGCATTTTCTTTTATCTCGGGTAACTGGATTGTAATTTCCTGGTCGACCATGTAGCGCTTGATCCCACGGATAGAAACCGGCGCATCGATGGTTATGCGGCGGCATTTATCTTCACATGTATGAAAGCAAACCCGGGCACATACTGCGGCAAACGGGTTACGTTCACGGTGAAGGCGTAAGGCTTCGGCATACCTTTTTTCGCCGGTAAGCGAAACAAAACCGGGGACATCAACACCGGCCGGGCAAGCGCTCTGGCACGGTGCCCGAACCAGTTTGGCACATATTCCGGCCTCGCACTTGTGTTCCCTGATATGACTTTCATACTCAGCCCTGAAATATCTTATGGTTGAAAGTACCGGGTTTGGCGCCGATTGACCTAAGCCACAAAGTGATGTTTTCTTTATCCACTCTCCTAAGCGCTCCAGTTTTTCAATATCGCCTTCACGGCCTTTGCCAGTTGTAATTCGATCGAGTATTTCATACATACGTTTAGTACCTACCCTGCAGGGGGTACATTTCCCGCATGATTCTTCAAGAACAAAATCGAGGAAAAATTTGGCAACATCTACCATGCAGGTGTCTTCGTCCATAACAACCAAACCACCTGAACCCATGATGGCGCCAAGCTCGTTTAGCGATTCGTAATCGAGCGAAACGTTAAGGTGTTGCTTGGGAATACATCCACCTGACGGGCCTCCAATCTGGGCTGCCTTAAACGGTTTTCCGCTGCTCGTACCACCACCAATATCGTAAACCAGGTCTCCTAACGAAGTTCCAACGGGGACTTCATACAAACCCGAATTTTTAATTGCGCCTGTAAGGGCAAATATTTTTGTGCCTTTACTTTTACCTGTTCCGAATTGTGCAAACCATTCACCTCCCTTTTCAATGATTTTGTTAACGTTGGCATAAGTTTCCACATTGTTCAGCACAGTGGGTTTTCCCCAAAGTCCGGCTGTTGTCGGGAACGGAGGCCTTGGGCGAGGCTCACCCCGTTTGCCTTCAATAGAAGCCATTAAAGCAGTTTCTTCGCCACAAACAAACGCTCCTGAACCCATTCGGATATCTAAGTCGAAACTGAATCCTGTTCCTAATATATTTTCACCCAGCAGGCCAATTTCACGGGCATCGTTAATAGCTTTTTGCAAACGTTCAACTGCAAGCGGATATTCGGCCCTGACATATACAAATCCTTTTGAAGCGCCAATGGTAAAAGCGCCAATGGTCATGCCTTCGATAATGCTGTGCGGATCGCCCTCAAGAATACTGCGGTCCATGTATGCGCCAGGGTCGCCTTCATCGGCATTGCAAAGGATATATTTTTGTTCAGAAACTTCTTTCTTTGCAAAACTCCATTTCATAAACGTTGGGAAACCAGCACCTCCCCTGCCACGTAATCCTGAAATTTTCATTTCTTCAAGCACCTGATCGGGATTCATTTCCGACACCACCTTTTTAAGCGAGCCGTACCCTCCTGAAGCAAGGTAATCGGAGATGCTGACCGGATCGATTGTACCGCAACGGCTTAATACAATTTTGCGCTGCCTGTTAAATAATTTTATATCGGAAGTAGTTGCAACCGGCTCACCTGTTTCATCGCTATGGTGCATTAATCGTTCAACAGGTTTATTTCCGGCAAAATGGCTTTCTATCAGCTCATCAACATCGGCGAGCTGAACATTTTCGTAAAAAATACCCGATTTTCGCATGACAATAACCGGGCCCTTTGAACACGGCCCAAGACAACCTGTACCTTTTATCTTTATTTTATCAGAAAGGTTTTTCGACTGTAATTTCTCTTCCAACGCCGATTTTAAATTAACCGAGCCGCATGCAATACAACCTCCACCCTGGCAAACCTGAATTATTTCCTGTGAATTGTTGTATTCTTCGGCATATTTTCCTGAAAGTTCCCTGAAAAGCTGGTCAAACTTTTCGGGACTGCTTATTCTTTGCATAATTGATTGATTTTTTACGGTTAGCCTGATAAGGTTAATCAAATTATCAAAAACCGATGTTATTCAAACTGATTAAGGATTTCACTTACTTTTGAAGGTTTCACCCGTTGAAATGTTTCATCATCGACCATTACAACAGGGGCAAGCCCGCATGCGCCAAAACAACGGCCCACTTCGAGTGAAAATTTTCGGTCGTCAGTTGTGCCCCCAACACCAATTTCGAGTTCTTTCATAAGAGCCTTTAGCACGTCCTGCCCGCCACGAACATAGCAGGCTGTGCCCATGCATACCCGAATGGTATGCTTTCCTTTGGGCGTTGTTGAGAAGTAAGAATAAAAACCCACTACTCCGGCAACTTCGCTGTAAGGCAACTTTAATTCCTTGCTGACTATCCTGAGGGCCTTCTCGGGCAGATAGCCAAACAGATTCTGCGCGGTTTGTAACACCGGGATTAACGCACCGGGTACGGTGCGTTGCGACTGGACAATGATTTTCAGCCGCTCATAAAGCTCGTCTTCGTGTACCTGATCGCAGCTACACGAAACTGATTTTGTTTTTGGTTCGGTCATGGTATAATCTTAAATAAAGTTTCGAAAAATAAGAAATATTGTTCGAAAAATGCAAATAATAGATGGTGATAAATATCGAATTTTACAATGAAATAAAATGAGTATTAAAAATGTGGTGAAATTTCTAAATTGCTGGATATAAAAAGGAAGTGTGGAGAATTTATTGATAAAACATTTCGGGGGTAATTTATAATCAGTATAAATTTCTTTCAACTACATTAATCCCGACTTTTTTAACAGGAAAAATATGGCAAATGCCGACAAAACAAACAAACCTGTCCAGCTCAAAATTCTCATGAACAAACCAGGCCGAAATTCAGCCGGAACTTGTTTCATTGTTACAGCACGCAAATTTAGATATCCTAAAGCCGGAGCTGTAATAAACGACAATGTGGTCGCGAAATCGACCAGAACTTTCATTTGATGCGTGAATTCGACAATGAGCATTACTGCTCCGATAATAAGGACAATAATCCAAACATAAGTCAGCGTTTTATCATAGGCCGGTTTCATAACTTTTGGGAAAAGTGTATGAGCTATGGGAGTAAGCACCCTGGGATAGGCATCAAGTACGGTTAGGGTTGTGCTGAACATTGTTGCCAGGGCAGCAAGAGCCACAATTGGGAAAGACCAGCTTCCGATTGATGTGGTATACAACTCAAAAAACTGATTGGCAAAATGGGTTCCATTGTTTGAAAAAGAGATACCACTGCCATACATCACCAAAGCGCCAAGCGAAAGGAATATCAACGATAAAATAACTGTCCCGAAATATCCAATGTTAAAATCAAGTTTCATTTCCTTCAGAGAGGGGCGATATCCAGTGTCGTTTATTTTAGCAAGAGTCCAAAGCGAATTCCATACAGATATATCGATGGCACTGGGCATCCAGCCTACCAGGGCAACAAGGAAAGCCACATCGGTAACCGACCATTCAAAAGGATAATGCCTGTAATTATTGTACGGGAAATGTCTGAAAATGGCCATCACAAAAGCAATAACCGTTGCAAGGGTTAAAATCACAATGATCCATTTAACCAGCCTGTCGAGCGTTTTATACTTGCCCAGGGTAATGATTAAACCACAAATGATTAAAAGTATAATTGTCCATTCGACATATGATAGGGGCAAAGGAATAACCGAAGTAATAATCCCTACGGTTACTGCTGTTACAGCTGCCTGGATTGAAAACATTGTTCCTACGGTTAATGCCAGAAACAATATAACAACCCATTTCCCCATACGTTTATATCCGTCAATCAGGCTTTCGCCAGTGGCAACTGCATAACGGGGCCCAAATTCAAAAAAAGGATATTTGAATAAATTGGCCAGCAACACAACCGAAATAAGTTGAAATCCATATCCTGCCCCGGCCCTGGTAGATTGAACCAGATGAGAAACCCCGATTGCGGCACAAGCCCAGATTAAACCGGGGCCAATGGCTTTAAGTGTATTGCGGTGGTTTTTCATTCACACAAAAGTAAATAAAATAGTTTTTCTGATTGTACTTAACAATTGTTTAGCGGTTGAAATCATTGTTGAGCCTTAAAAGTCTAATCATTTATATTTTTTAATATAATATATTTATTGGAATTGTTAAATTTATAAAACACAAACTAAATTAATCGAGAACACACCCCCACCTTTCATATTCGTGACGTGTGTTTTTCAATCACAATGCGCGATTGCAATTCGCCGATCCCCACACCTAAAAAATGGTGGGCTGAAGCCCGGGCAGTAGTTGTGCCAGCTTTTTATCCCCGCCTTAAAAGGCGGGGTTAGTGAACGTACTGTACTTCCCTGTATAAATGTCATTCACCAATAAAAACACAATCCTGATACACCAGCCATAGAATGCACTACCCACAAAAATATGTTCACTAACACCGCGCTTGCGCCACCGTACGCTGTCGCAGTAGCTTAAGCGTAGGCGCCTAAAGCTATAGGCGGCATGCGGTTAGCGTGGTGACAAAGAAACGCACCCCTGATATACCGGGCTTTAGCCCAAAATCAGCTAAGCCACATAATACAAAAGCAGCAACATGGGGCTATAAAAAAAGAAAAAAATTAGTAAACCTAAGCAAGCTTATGTTTTCGCCCGGCAGTTTGTTCTTCAAGAAATTTCGACAAAGAATAATCAAATGCTTAAATCGATACAGGCCATTTCTCCTTTTGAATTGCGAACAAATAATTTACCGTCGGTATATGTGGGAATGGTCCAGCACCAGTTTTCCTGTTTGTTTTCCGGTGACAATACCTGGAGCTCTTTTACAGGTTTGTATGCTTCGGGAGTTGCTTCAGCAATAACGACCTTACCTAAACCTGAAATAATCACCAGGTAATCGTTTACTGAAATTAGAGCACCCCAGCGGCCGTAATCGACATTCCAGGCCGGTGCGCCATCCTCAAGGCTCACACAATAAAGGGTACTCCTGTTTCCTTTTCCAAGTGAAAACTGGTAGGCAAAACCTTCCCTGACCAGACCTGTACGGAAAAATGAAGAAACCGAATCGTTCTGCCATTCAAGAATAAGACCGTTTTCCATGATCTCGTATGAGGCATTCGAAGTGAAGAGTTTTCCTGCTTGAGTAATCATTACATCGTTTTCCATCCCCTGTTCGCTTAACCTGATATGCGTATATACAACCTTGCCTGTTTCGGGTTCAACAAAATACATGGTTGTATCTGACATGAACACTCCAAGCTTACGATCGTTTACGCCAATAAGCTGAACCGATGAATAATGGGCTTCGTCCTTTTCACTGTTCCAAACAACACTGCCGGTTTCTTTATCGAGGGCAATCCCGTTTTTGTTCAGGTTAAGCAGGATTAAATCATTGTAGATGACCGGTGAAGGATTGTAACCCCAGTTATCTGTTATCGTGAGTGAATCTTTGGTAAGATCAGTTACCCAAATCTCCTCGCCGTTTTTAGCATTCAGGCAAAAGAGTTTACCTTCCCAGCTTATGGAATACAATCGGTTTTCATCAAGTACAGGTGTTGACCTTGGCCCCGGGAAGGACCTTTTTGACGAAGGATAGCTGTATGTCCATATTTCTGAACCATCGTCAATATTCAAACAGTATATGGTTGAAGTAAAAAGTGAATCGGTTCCGTTGAATTCCTCTTTCCATCCAGAGGCATAACATTTTCCTTTTGAGGCACTGATTGCCGAATGACCAAAGCCAATGTCTTTTGTCCAAAGGATATTGGCTGAATCGAGTTTTTCAGGATTGAAATTCTTGCAGGTTATTTTACCATCGGCATTCGGCCCACGCCATTTTGACCACTCGTTGCTTTGTTTTGAAGTACATCCCACTAAAATCATCAGTGAGATAAAAAGAACTGGAAATACTGTTTTGTTCATCATTGGTAAAGTTTAAGCCCCACCAATCCTCCACTAAAAGTTGAAGAACGGTGAGCGAAAGTTAATATTTTAGAATTATGACACTTTAATAAAAAATAACCCTAATTGTTTTTTGCAGCAACAGCTTCCACTTCTTTAAAAACCCTCAAAAAATTGCCACCCCAGATTTTCTCAATATCTTTTAAAGAATAACCACGATTAACAAGTTCGCGTGTAATATTGGGGAATTCCGAAACATCGCGGCAATCTGCCAGGCCGCCGCCTCCGTCAAAATCGCTGCCAATACCAACGTGATCAATGCCCACAAGATTTACTACATAATCGATATGGTCAACAGCCTCGGCAACGGTGGGTAATTCAACAGGAAACACCCGGTTTATACTGTCGTATTCTGCCCAGGCTGCCTTTCGTTCATCGTCGTTGGCATATTGCCAGTTGTTGTATTTTTTTCGCAATTCTTCCCTTTTAATATAATTCGTCGAAGTGGTATCGGCTTCACGAATGTACATTCCCAAAATGCAAATCTGGATTACCCCGCCGTTTTGTGCCAGTTGTTTAATCATTTCATCACTCAGGTTCCGAGGATGGTTACAAATTGACCTAACGCTTGAATGGGAAGCAATTACAGGGGCTTTGCTGTACTTTATAACATCAAAAAACGAATCATCGGAGATGTGGGAAACGTCAATGATCATCCCAAGTTGGTTCATACGGGTAATTACTTCTTTTCCGAATTCGCTTACCCCATTGTGCTCCGGCCCGGTGGGGTCGGTCGATGAGTCACAAATATCGTTGTTCGATGAATGACATAAAGTGATGTACCTGACTCCAAGATCATAAAACTCATCAATCCTGCTCAAATCTTTTGCTATCGGAAAACCGTTTTCCATACCCAGGCATATTGCCGTCTTCCCTTTTTTGGAAATTTCTTCAATACCGGATGATGAAGTTGCCAGTGCCACCTTATCGCTGTTTCGGGATATGCCGGTCAAAGTTGAATCGAGCATTTGATGGGCGAGGTTGTAAACAGCCAAGTAATTTTCGGTTGTCCTTTCTTTCTGTCCGGTAAAAAGGGCGAAAAAAATGGCATCTACTTCTCCTTCCTTTAAGCGTGGTATATCGACACGAAAATCGGGAGGTGAATGACGTTTGGACAGGTCGAACCATTCATTAACCATCAACATTGGCGTATCAGTATGGGTATCGATAACCAATGCTTCCGAATGAATTTTTTCAAAGTTATTACACCCGGCAACGACAATGAGTACAATCAACAATAATGCAGTTCGTTTCATTCTATATATCATTATTTCCGTTAATAATTTCTTCGGCAAAAGCCTTGATATCGACCCCCGAAAAGTTGCCTGATGACATAATCAGCAGGTTTTTGTTTTTCCAGTTCATCCTTTTCAGTTGAGCAAATAGTATGTCAGAATTGTTAAGCACCTCAACATTCCTTCCACCAAAAGCTTCGGCAACCAATTGTTCTGAGATCGGCTCAAGGCGTTTGTGCTCAACCGTGTGCGGGTTAAAATACACAAAAGCCTTATCGGCTTGTTGCATGGTTCCGTTATAATAGGGCAAAAATTCCTTTTTCAAACTACTGAAGGTATGCAGCTCCATAACGGCAATCAGTTCGCGCCCGGCATATTGTTTCTTAACGGCTTCGGTTGTGGCTTTTAGTTTTGACGGCGAATGGGCAAAATCGAAAAAAACAATAGTCTCAGCGTTTTCGGCAACAATTTCCATACGCCTTGCTGAACCTTTAAAATTGGCAAACGCCTTTAAGTTCTGCTCTATTGTCAGTCCAAGCAAATTGCAAATCCACCCTGCGCCTCCAAAATTCTGAAGGTTGTGTTCGCCAAAAATATTCAGCGGCACATGGTAAGAATCGGCAATAAGATAGGTGGTGTTTCCTTCAACCATGTATTCCGGAGTGCTGTAAGGAATAACAGTAATATCATCACGCACATTCGCGGCTATTTCTTTCAGAATTTCATCACCTTCGAAATAAATCAGTGTACCATCCTTTTCAATTGAATTGACAAAAAGCCGGAATTGCTCAACGTAGGATTCAAAGGTAGGGAACACATTTATATGGTCCCAGGCAATGCCTGTCAGTAAAGCTATGTTCGGTTTATAATGGTGAAACTTTGGCCTCATGTCGATTGGGGATGAGAGGTATTCATCGCCTTCAAAAACTGCAATTTCAGCATCGTTGGTTAATTGCACCATTGTTTCAAAACCATCGAGGTTTGCCCCAACCATATAATCGAAGGGCACTCCGTGAAATCTTAAAGTATGCATCACCATCGAAGTAGTGGTTGTTTTTCCATGGCTACCACCTATAACTACCCTGAGTTTGTCACGGGTTTGTTCGTATAGGTATTCCGGATAAGAATAAATTTTTAATCCCAGTTCCTGTGCACGTATCAACTCGGGATTATCATCGCGGGCATGCATTCCAAGTATAACGGCATCGATTGCTGAAGAAAGCATTTCGGGTTGCCAGCCTTCTCTTTCGGGCAGCAGGCCATATTTTTCGAGCCTCGAACGTGACGGTTCAAAAACCTCATCGTCACTTCCGGTAATTTTATACCCCTTTTTATGCAGGGCAATGGCCAGGTTGTGCATGGCGCTGCCGCCAATTGCTATGAAATGGATGTGCATGAAAGTAAATTTTTCCGAAGATAAAAATTAATGGTCATGAATGTATGAATGAAACTTACTTTATTCTGAAAGAAATGGAGTGCAATCGAGGTATCTTACTGTAATAATGGTTTCAAATTAGAACCGGAGTATATTTCTATATGGAAGGTAATTCAAGCTGTTTACAAATAATTTTGCACATTTGATCTGATAACTATCAATAACAGATTTTTGTATCAATCTATATCACAGTAACTTAAACGACTTTCATCTTTATTGTTAAATTCTGCTTTTCCGTCCATAGCGCAGTCGTTCTTTTATTAAACAAACTACTGTGTCCGGATTTGTTTTTTTTCATTTCAATCCCGTCAGCTAAAGCAGACGGCAATTCATATCCATCCGTTGAACTTTCCTTGTCATCTCCGCATTATGCTCAAAAAATTTTGAGTGACCTCTAGTTATGACGCCCAACTGTAGATTTTTTAACGTTTTTTGTTCTCACCACTAAACATTATTTTGCATTTTTGCTAATCACGATAAACATTTTCTTAAATTTTCTCTTTCACTACTGAACACTTTATTCAGTTTATAATAAAAAAGAATGAAACTACACGTTATCGAAGCCGGCACCTTTCTTTGCGACGGGGGCGGAATGTTTGGAACTGTTCCGAAAATATTATGGCAGCGGAAGGTTAAAGCCGATCATAGAAACCTGATCACCGTGTCAATGCGTTCGCTGCTGGTTGAACATGAAGACAAAAAAGTTTTGATCGAAACAGGTGCAGGTGAAAAACTAAGCTGGAAATTTGTTGAAAATAATGGCATTGAAAATGCCCACCTACTCATTGATTCCATCCAAAATGCCGGGTTTTCGCCCGAAGACATTACCGATGTGGTGCATACCCATTTGCACTGGGATCATTGCGGCGGGGGAACGAGTTTCAACCCAAAAAAGGAAGTGGTACCAACATTCCCTAACGCAAAATACCATTGTACGCGGGCACAATGGGAAAACGCCATGAACCCGAGCCCCCGCGAAGATGATGCATACTTTACCGATGACCTGTTACCCATTGAAAAAAGCGGGCAACTGAACTTCATCGAAAATGAAGGTGAGCTCTTTCCGGGTTTTGAACTTCGCATTTTTAACGGACACACCCCGGGCATGATTGTACCGGTAATACACCTCAAAGGACGGAAAATTGTATATGTAAGCGACCTGGTTCCCATGGCAGCTAACGTGCCGCTGAAATGGGTAGCTGCTTACGATTTATTGCCCGTTGTTACCATGAAAGAAAAAAACGCGTTCCTTCGGGAGATATACGAAGAAAACGGATTGTTGTTTTTCGTGCATGATATCGACCATGAATGTTGTAAAATTATATGGCACGAAAGTAAAGGGCCGCAGGTTGATCAGACCGGAAGCCTGGAAATGTTTAATCGCCCATAGCTATAATCAGGCAATTGGAAATCGCCTGTCCCGTTACATGATTGAATAGTTAAAGGTAAGCCCGAACTTGGTATTGCTCATTTCGTAGCCATCATTTGTCGAGTGCGGCGCTTTTAGATTATATTGGTAATACAGCTTAAGTGTTAACTTATCGCTGATCATATAATCGGCCTGAAAATCGATACCAAACATTTTTGTACCGTTTTGCAAAATACCTTCCGGGTCGTCAATCGGCCTGTATATTGTTTTGTAATTGCTGCTTGTTATTGCCAGCTGCATGTTTATGTCGTTGGTAACGGTTTCCGATTTCCTTTTGGTTTTAACAATCATATCGAGGCCGGTAAAGCGGTACCCTATACCAATGGTATATTCGCTTCTGATCATCTCATTCATCTGGTTGTTCGCGAAACTGAAATTGAGGTTCCTGGTACGTCGCATTTCAAATCGCGTATTCAGATCGTTGACAAAACCAATATCGATATTGATAAGCGGGCTGAAACTCTCAACTATACTCACCGAAGTAATATCCAGCTCGGGAATAAATAAACCCTCGGTTCGTGCCCAGCTCAAACCATTTTCATCGGGTGCATACCCAAGGTTCGATTCAAACTGGCCAAGGCTGTATGTTGCCTGATAACTGTGGTTGAAATTTAAAGAATAGATATAATCTTTCATCCAGTCGATTGACTGCGGGTTACCATTATAATTAATCCTCCAGTTAGGCCTGATCCACGAGAAACCCGGACGAGCATTCAGCGGCACTTCATTGGGATCGATACCGGCATAAGTAGCCAGAAAAGCTGGTATCAAAACTTCCGTTGAATTTCGTTGTATCCCGAAAGTGGTGTCGGCAGAAGGATTCATTGAATAACCTTGACCCGGAACATATCCCCTTTCCCTTTTAAGCCTTGAAATGATAATATCCCTGTTGGTTCCCCTGAACTCATCGAACAATTCGGAAGTATAATCATCGCTGTCGAGACCTTCCCTGAAAGCAGTGGCCAGGGTAAATACTGAAATGTCGAAATTACCTTTTTCGACCAGACCGGTTTGTTGAAATACGCCGTCGGTTTCGTTGTACTGAATAAAACTGCTGAGATTGCTTGATTCGCTCCTGGTGCCTGTCAGATCGATTTTAATTCCCGCGATGGGTTCCAGTTGGGCTCCAAGAGTCCACGACTCCCTGTCGGTTACCAGGAATTGCCTTTGAATGGTATTGTCTTTCGTAAGCCACCCGTTTGAAGCGGCAACCATTGCAAAATTCCTGTCCTGCCATCCTAAAAGAAAGGGAAGGGTAGGCGCCAGCGAAGAAGCTGCACCTTCACCTGGTGTGTATTCCTGAGCGCCAAACAAGAATGGTTCGGGCAGGAATCCAGGCAATTCAGTTCCACCGGTACGGTTGTACGTTATACGTGCACTACGCAATCCAAGCAACATGCGAACTGAAAAGTCGAGGGCTTTTTTCCCAAAAGTTTCTTCAAGGCTTTTTATACCGGTAATGACAACCTTAGCACTGTCGTAATCTTGTTTAGCTTTGAAGTTTATGCGGTTTTTATTTACAATGGTAAGCTCGCCCTTAATGGTATCTCCGGTTGTGCTTAAAACGGTTACATCAATCCGCTCTGTACCCAGTTTATGAAAAACCGATTTTGGAATATTGGCTTTCAGGTTCAAGTTCTCCTGGTTAAACTTAACATCCTTTGTTTTTTTGTCATCTTCTTTGTCCTGTGCCGACTGGCTATTGTTACGCGGATTGTTCCTGCTTCCATATCGCCGGGCTGTTTTCTGAAACTTTTGGTTCAAATCCCTGAAGTAAGGTACTTTATTGTAAAGCGTCATAAAGCTTAAATTGGCCGATCCACTTAAACTCATGCTGTTTCTGACAGTGTTGCCAATTGAGGGGCTGTCTTCGGCCTGTTTGATAACAGGCGCTGCAAGCCAGTCATAAGTGCCACGGTAATTAATCTGCGATGAAGTCCATTCAAGCAAAGGAAGCTTATTGATTGGAAGCGTGTAAGTAACATTCAGGTTATGCTGATAATCGACCGGCCTGCGCAGTTCAAGTAACTGGTTCCACAAATCGCGCTGGTAGTTTTTATAAATTTCGGGGTACATATCCTTGTCGATGTATGGATCGTAACCAGCCGGGTCGTCGATGCGTGCCTGATCCTGGCTGGTAAAATCGACACGCAGGGCTCGTGTCAGATTGTAGCGCAAATCGAACCCGCTGTTCCAGAGAAAATCCTTTGAAACAGTAACCGGCAGGGGCGAATCAATGCCCGTGTTGTTCCGCATCAGGCGCTCGTTGTAACTATGGGTTAAATCGGTACGATAGGAAATCATTTCAGGAAGAATATTGAAATTGAAATCCTTAATAATCCTGAAAGCTTTCCCGCTTAAAAACTTCACGTTCTTAAAAGGTTCAATGGGTTTGCTGGTCATCACATAGTTATAATTCAGCGCACCTTTGGTAACTTCCTGAATCTGTCGTTCAATATCAACATTGTGAATTTCCTGCTTGTTGTGGGAATAGGAAACCGAGAAGTTTTCGATGTCGGTTGGCAGCGGTTTTCTGTCGGCTTTCTTTCGCTGGGGTTCAATGGTCACGTTATTAATGTTGAAGCTTTCGCGTTTCAACACGTCCTGCGAGAGTGCCAGCAATTCATCCCTTTCTTCGGGGCTTTCGATTGTTGCCAGGGCATCGCTCATTTTTATGTCCGAGCTAAGCGGGTTATATTCCGGGGATGCCTGGCTGTATGAGTAACTATAGAATAATGGCATGTGTAAACCAATTTTGTCGGGCAGTAAACGTCCAAGTTCAAAATTGGCGGCAAAATCGTATTCATATACGTTATCGAGGCTGCGCTGTGAGGCCACCTGGTTAATGCTTCCCCACCCCACCGACTGGGTACGCCCTGCAAGCGAGATATTACCCAGATCGGCCAGTCTGAGCGACATACGGCCGTTTGTTGCCCAACCGCCACGCTGGTCAAAATCGGACAAACGCAATTCATTCACCCATATTTCAACCGATCGTTTGCCCTGGTTTTTGCTTTTGGGATTCCTCACACCTATGTGGAAAAAATCAAGTTCTCCCAAAGTGGGATTCCCCTTAATCCTGATGGTATTTTTCCCCCCGGCATAGTTATCGTGCATTTCTTCATAAATGCTGTTGCGTGAAATTGTCGATCCGGCTTTTCGTATTTCAGCATCACGGTTAAGTTTCAGTTCGGAGAAAATGGTCAGATCGAGGTTAAGCCGGTTCTCGTCGGGCCAAACAGCATACTGGTCGGCCAGAACCTCTCCATTATAAGCCGTGGCAGGAATGGGCGTTAGCTTTAAGGGCACCTCGTATTCATAATAATTATTTGCATCGGATCCCATCCGCACAAACAACGAAAGTTCATAGTCATCAAGCGGATATCCTTCAATAGCTTCGGCATGTACCTCCATTTTCAGTTTTTTGTACTGCCGCACATCAAGGCCAACGCTTTTATAAACCGCCCTGGCATCGCCGGTTTCCAGATCGATTGTTTTTAACAACATCGATTGTTCGTTCATCAATATTGGCGTTGGGTTCGAAGGATCATATTCCTGCTCTATTCCCGGAGGTAAAATGTAATTAATGGGTTTACGGCTTTTATGTTCTTCGGTATTGATAGAAGTCAGGTCGAACTGGGTAAGCGGTGATACAACAGCGCCTGGCTCGGCAAGCGATTGGTTCTCTTTACGCCAGTCGGAACGTACCAGGCCAAGTGTTGCAAACCTCAGGATAATTGAATCGGAAAAGTTCGAAAGGAACATGCGCATAAACCTGATTGAGTTAAAATCGGTTATGTTGCCTATTGTTTCTTTATTAACATCTTTCACCGGGATTTTAAACTGGTACCAGTTAACTGTATCTGATATTCCGTTGGCCAGCTGGTGGGTCCTGCGTTTAACCTTGTCGACAATGTAATTTTGCCCAACCACCAGATCCTGCGGACGAAGGCTTACCCGGTACTGGAAGTAGGCTTCCGTCTGGCTCAGGGTATTGTCTCCATTAATATCTTCAATATCGGGTTCATTTTTCCCATAAGCCTGGTAAGAATCAGAACTTTGCGTGGTTGTTGGCGAGTTACCATCAATGTTGTTATAATTTTTGTACCGCTCGATAATTGAAAGTTCTTTCTGATCGTAATCGTTACCCCTGAAATAATGAAAGTTGTCGTTTGCCGGGTCGGCTTCCACAACATTAAAAGCTTCGTTCGAAAGGATGTTTTTCAGTTTTTCAAGGTAATTGTTATAAAACGACCGTTCATCACTGTCTCCCAGGCCATCGAAACCTACATCCTGGTATTGCCTGCTGTTGGCATCATTGTCGAATGCCTGGCTAAGCAACGGCCGGGTAGGCACCCGCCCCCATGCTGTTGTATCTACGTATTCAACCTCTTCGCCTGTAGGCAGCCCGTTTTCAAAAGACTTCCGCGAGTCTTTCAGAATATCTTCCGAAATATTCCCAAGGTTGAAGTAAAGGTCTCCGCCGCGGTGAGTCCCCTGGTCGTAAATAAACGGATCCATCATCCAGAATTCGATATATTCGATATTTGCAGCTTCAAAATCGGTCGACTGCACTTCACGCATCATCCCGCCCCAACGTGTTTCAGGGTCGCGCAGTTTCCCCTCGGGATCAACCCCCTGAGAAAAAGAAGTAGGATCGGCATCTAAGTTATATGGCCCTTTCTCCGATGGATAATATGCTACGTTCAGAATTGTCTGATATGTTGGTGTACCAATTGCAAGGCTTTTTCCAGGAAATACTTCAGTTACATATACATCGCGCATGTAATGGTTCGAGCGCATATCGATATCGGCTTTAATATGGTCGGGCATCGATATACTTGTGGGTTCGTTAAAAATCCGGTCGATGTGGTACCAGGCCAGTTTTGCACGGTTATAACCATAGCCCAGGTTATTGGAAAACGAATTTCCTGAAAACTGGCTTAACCCCATTGGTGCCGATGATATCTGCCACCCATAAGCATTGATCATAGAATACGGGGTTTCTACACCTTCAAAGTCGTCGATATAAACGTTATTACCTGTCGATTCAGAAGTGCCCGGAAACAGTTTGGCTACTTCGCCTTCAATAGAGAAACTCGATACGGCATCGGACTCGTATAAGGGTAAATAGTTTAATATATCGGTTATGGTTTTCGATTGGGTACGGTATTGGAAATCGAGGCCTAACATCAGGTTCGAAACGGGTTCTTCACCTAAATCAACTTTATTGGTAATGGGTCTTTCGTCCATATATAAAAGTGTACCTCCGATGTTAAAGTTGTCGGAAATTGCATAACTGGCATAAGTTCCAATCATGGTTTTTCGTTGCATCGACAACAGGTCCTGGCTTTCGGTCGAAACCTGAATCGGAGTGCCTGCTTCAATAAGCCCTTGATTTATAATCTTAACACGCCCCATTGCATAGTCAACCGTGTAATCGACATTTTCGATCAGCACCTGGCTGCCTGCTGACACAACCACCGACCCCGGCGCCAGGTTAAATGCATTGAGCGAAATTTCGGAACTTGATGAACCTTTAAACGAGCCCATCATGAAAAACTTGTTATGCTCTTTATCATTCTCGGCCGCTGTTTGCGTAGTATCGTACAAGCTGGTATATGCATATTTTTCTTTAAGTTCGGGGCTCGAAAGAAGATTTTCGATGTTTTTGCCAAAGGGTTCAAGAACAGGGAAGATAATCCGCCCTGTTTGGCTCAATACAGTAACCCCTTCAACAAAATCGAACATACCATCACCTCCTGCAAAATAATCGCCCTGCGAGTTCAGGTTATCGAGGTTCATGAGGTTCAGCAAAAACTCCTCTTTCACATCGCCCTCGGGCAGGTAGTTAATGTAAGTATTGGTTGAATCGTTTTTGTAAACAACGTTAAAATCGAAATCTTCGCGGCTTAACCCATAAGCCCCCAGGTTGTATACGTTTTTCATCATCAGGTCCCAGGTAGGCAATGCCGGCGAAAGGTTAGCACCCTTCAATAATTTCAACACGAGTGTTTGCCCAGGTTCGAGCCCGGGCTTATTAGTAAATTCGCCCACCTGAAAGGTTGTATCGCCTATGGTGAAGTTATAAGCTACGGCCAATACTTCATCGGAATTCAGTGAAGAATTTAAAGAGATAAAACCCAGTTCTTCATTAAGCGTATATTCCGATGCATTCAGTAGACGAGCCTGGTCGACTTTTTCCCAGTAAGTTCCGTTTTTGAAGCCACGCCCTTCGAGGGGAGATAATACCCCGTCAATTTCAGATGATTTGCGAATACCTGAATAATTGTTTGTAATCTCGCTAAAAAGCTTATTAGCGCCGTTGTGAGGATATTCATTAAAGGGGTATGGCTGGCCAAATTCAGCGCCAAATTCAGGTATAGTATTGCTGATATTTCCGGCCTGTTCCCCCAAATCGACAAAGGCTAGCACATCGCGCGCCGATGTAAAATTCTGGCTTTTGTTGGTAACCCACACTTCAACCTTGTTTATAACAATGTTTGATTTGATTAATGGTAACTGGCTTAAAGCTTCATTATAATGCTCTCTGAAATATTTCGACAGGAAGAAATGCCGGTTCTTATCATATTCGGCCGCACTGACAGTAAATTTTGTCTTTTGCGCACCACCTTCGGTTTCGATCACCTGCGATTCGCCTTTGTGCTGCGAAACGATGGTGGTTAGGGTCAACCTCCCAAACTGCATTTCGGTTTTGATCCCCATCAGGTTGGTACCCCCCTGTATCAGGGTTCCGTTTAACGGCAATGAAACATTCCCTGCTTCAATTTTCCTTAATATTTCATCTTCTTTCCCGTTGTATTCAATCTTAACTTTGTTTTCAAAATCGAAGGTGGCAGCCGTATTGTAGTTAACCGTCATATCAACTTTATCGCCAATTTTTCCGGTAACACTGATATTAATCTGGTTATCGAAATCGAAAGTTGTAACCCTTCGTTGCCTTTCGGGAAGCTGGAAGTTTTTGATGTAATTTGTTTCAAGGCCAAACTGTACTTCAACATAACCCTGTGGCCTTATGTCGATTACATCGCTGCCAAAGATATTGGAAAAAGCTTCGCTTTCGATTTTGAGCTGTGGGATAAGGCCGCCGCTCCGTTGTTGTTCGGTTTCGAGTGATTCGACATCGGTACGGGTCCGCCAATATTCATTAATAGACCTGTCGAAATCGAATTTCACATATTCCTTCAGGCTCATTGTTTTGGGCAGGCGGTAATACATATCGCCGATTTTCTCGTAGATTATGTATTGCTGGGTTTCGGGGTCGTATTCAATTTTACGGTCGATGTTTTCCGGCCTGTTAAGATATAAAGGATTTTCTTCAACTTCATCGGGGTATTCGAAAGCCCCTTCATCGTCGAAAGGATAAGCCATGTTTTGCAATGAATCGTTCACAGCAACACCTGAGCGGTTAAACTGTGCCGCTAATTTCTGACCGGTACTTATAATAAATCCAATCGCAAAAAAAAGTATATAAAAATTTTTTCTCTTCAACATCAATAAATGGGCTTACATCAGCTTAAGCGCGTCTTTGATAATTTGTTCAACTGATTTTTCAGGGTTATCCCTTATCACACTATCAATTACCTTTTCAGCGTTTTTCTTAACGAAACCAAGGGTTACCAATGCAGATAACGCTTCAGCTCGGGTTGTATTGTTTGCAGTAATAAAAATATCGGAACCTACGGGTTCTTTGGCAAGTTTATCTTTAAGTTCAACAATGATCCGCTGTGCCGTTTTCAGCCCGATACCTTTTACACTTTTTAGCCGGTTAACGTCGTCGGAAACAATGGCCCCCCTTAGTTCGTTTACATTCAACGACGAAAGCAGGAGTATGCCAGTGTTGGCACCAACACCCGAAACCGAAATCAATAACCTGAAAAGTTCCCTCTCGTCGAAATCGGAAAAACCGTACAACGAATGGGCATCTTCCCTGATTACTTCATGAATGTACAAACGGGCATTTTGTTTTCCCGAGAGTGCAGAATAAGTGTTCAACGATACATGGACATAATACCCTGTACCATTCAGATCGAGCACTACATGAGCCGGGTTCAGTTCAACAAGCCGGCCGTTCAGGTATTCAATCATTGTTAATAATCTTGAGGTTCTTCTTCAGTCATTAAATCAACATCGTCCGATTCGCCATTGGTATTTATCTCGTATTTTGGCAGTGGGTTTTTCCCTGCCTCGAGGTATGTTGCCCGGTTACGGAATATATCAATGGCAAGGTAAATTGCCTGTTGAAACGATTCACACGATGCTATGTTCTGGCCGGCAATGTCAAATGCGGTGCCATGCCCTGGTGAAGTACGGACAAAGGGCAGGCCGGCAGTGTAATTCACACCATTGTCGAAAGTAAGCGCCTTGAAAGGTGCCAGGCCCTGGTCGTGATACATTGCCAATACGGCATCGAACTTGTTATATTGCCCCGAGCCGAAGAATCCATCGGCGGGGAAAGGGCCCTGTACGGTTATTCCCATTTCGAAAGTTTCCCTGATGGCCGGTATAATAATTTCATTTTCTTCGGTGCCAAGTACCCCGTTATCGCCGGCATGAGGGTTAAGCCCAAGCACTGCTATACGAGGGCTGGTACAGGCAAAATCAGCAACCAGGGAGTGGTGTAGGATTTTAATTTTCGACATCAGCAACTCTTTGGTAATTAAAGCGGGCATCTCGCGTATTGAAGCATGGCCAGTAACAATTCCTACTCTTAACCCATCCGAAATCAGCAACATGAGCGAATC
>JAFGEV010000305.1 GCA_016931385.1 Prolixibacteraceae bacterium | reverse complement strand
TATTCCATTGTTTTGGGATTAAAAAAAGGGATAGATAAAAATCCACCCCCTCTAATGTAGCGCGATCCAGGATTGAACTGGAGACCTCATGATTATGAATCATGCGCTCTAACCATCTGAGCTACCGCGCCATTCTTTCTACAATTTTTGCTACTCAACCGGTGACCTTCCGATTATTATCGGGACGCTCTAACCATCTGAGCTACCACGCCAAAATTTAAAATTGTTACAACCCTTTTTAAAGCGGTTGCAAATATACCATTTTATTTTTTTTCAGAAATTTTTATACCCATTTTTTTAAATTTCTACTTCTTTATCATGTATTGGTAAATTAAAACTTAATTGATATATTGCAAACCTTAGAAACAAACAAACCAATATGGAGAAAAAAAAGATTGAACTTGAATATGTTGTTAATTGCTCTCCAAAAGTATTATATAACCGGCTTAGTTCGGCATCGGGGCTGGCTGAATGGTTTGCCGACGACGTATCTGTGAACGGCAAAAAATACACCTTCATTTGGGACGGTGTTGGACAGGAAGCTGAACTGGCCTTCAAAAAAGAAAACCTGATCGTAAGGTTCAACTGGCTTGAGGAAGACACATACTTCGAATTCAGGATTACCCGCGACGAACTAACAGGGGATGTTTCCCTATTGGTTGCCGATTTTGCAGAAGAAGATGAGATGGATGAAATACGGTCGTTGTGGGATTCTCAGGTAGCAACCCTGAAACATATTATCGGATCGTGAAAATCCCAAAAAATCAGGTTTTACATACGCATTTTCTTTACAATCCGTTATTTTGTTAGAACAATCTCATCGCATATCGTTAGCTTTGCATGGGTTTTGAATTTTTTTCGATGAAACGACTTTATGCTTATATCTTAAAAAGCTTTATCGGCCCGTTCATTTTTACATTTTTTGTTTGCATCTTTTTTCTTTTGATGCAATTCCTTTGGAGATACCTCGATGAACTGGTTGGTAAAGGACTCGAAACAAAAATACTGATCGAGTTGATGTCGTATGCCTCGCTTAGCCTTGTCCCAATGGCATTGCCGCTTGCTGTATTGCTGGCATCGATTATGACCTTCGGTAACATGGGCGAACGTTTCGAACTGCTTGCCATAAAATCGAGCGGCGTTTCATTGATGAAAATTATGAAGCCTCTGATTGTATTCAATGCCATTGTAACATTCTCGGCATTTATACTGGCCAATGAAGTTATCCCGGTAACAAACACCAAATTTGCAGCACTTTTGTGGAGCGTTAAGGAACAACGGCCCGAGATGATCATCAAGGAAGGTGTTTTTTCGAACGAGATTGACGGTTACAGCATTAAGGTGAACCGAAGGGATCAAAAAACCGATGCACTACTCGATATTATGATATACGACCACACCGACAATAAGGGAAACGTGGGGGTAACCATTGCCGACTCGGGCTACCTTAACTTCTCCGATGACAAACAGTTTATGATTTTGACCCTTTTTAATGGTGAAAGTTATAGCGAAGTCAACCCAGGTGACAGGAACCAGAAAAAAACTTATCCTTTCAGAAGGGAAAAGTTTGGCAAACAGGAAGCCGTTATTAACGTAAAAAACTATAGCCTGAAAAGGTTCGATGAAGACTATTTCAAAGACGGATATAAAATGCTTAACAACCGGCAGCTTAATGCATCTATCGATTCGCTTGACGTAATTTATGAAAACAGGGAAAAACTGGCCACATTTGGTGTAAGTTATAACCAAAGGCTCAACCATGCTGTACAAAATAATTTTATGTCAGAAGAAAAAAAACACAAACTCGAACCCTTAAAACTTCAGGTTCAAAACATTGACACGATATTCAACCTGTTATCCCTGACCCAAAAAAGAAATGTGCTTTCAGCCGCTCAACGGAATGCACAGCAAAATCAGCGCACAATCATGCAGTTTGAAAACGACTTGTACAACAAACAACGTTGGATTAACCTTCATAAAATTGAATTGCACCGCAAATACACACTCTCAATTGCCTGCCTGATATTCTTTTTCATAGGCGCACCATTGGGGGCAATAATCCGAAAAGGAGGGTTTGGAACACCAGTAGTTGTTTCAGTATTGCTTTTCATCGCTTATTACCTGGTTTCGATGATTGGTGAAAAAGTGGCCCGCGAAGGTGTTTGGACAGTTTCAACATCGATGTGGTTTTCCACCTATTTATTTTTTATTGTAGGCATCCTGCTCACAAACCTTGCCGTTTCCGATTCAATGCTCCTGAGCACCGAGTCATATAACCGGTTGGTTGGCAAATTAAAACTTTCGAAGATATTCGATTTTCAAAAGAAGATTTTTAGTGATGAAGATCCTGATCCTGACAAATAAGCCCCCCTACCCTCCTGTTGATGGTGGCACCATTGCAACCATGGCAATGGCAGGTGGGTTTTCCCGGCATAACCATCAGGTTACCGTTTTGGCAATGAATACAAAAAAACATCACATTACCCCTTTTGAAATTCCTGAAGAAATTTCATCGTCCATTACGTTTCATTTGGTTGAGGTGCCCGCTATTATTTCTCTGCCTGCACTGATATTCAACCTCATTTTTTCAAAATTACCTTACATTGCCGAACGCTTTATCAGTTCACGTTATGAAAAAAAATTAACCTCTTTATTAAAAAAACAGCCTTTCGATATTGTTCAGCTCGAAGGGTTGTACCTTACACCATACATTCCCTGCATCAGAAAATATTCAAAAGCCAGAATTGCCTACCGAAGCCATAACATTGAACACGAAATTTGGGAGCGCACGGCAGGACAATCGAAAGGGCTAAAAAAAATCTATATAAAAAATCTGGCAAAACGTATCCTGAAATTTGAAACAGATGCACTGAATACCTATGATTTTCTGGTACCCATTACCCAACGTGATTTTGACTTGTTAAATAACAAAGGGAATTTTAAACCAGGCATTGCTATCCCAACCGGGATTGATCAGCTTTCAAAACCTACCGTTACAGTCTTAAGTGGTGAACAACTTTTTTTTATTGGCGCTCTCGACTGGGCTCCAAACCAGGAAGGCCTCATGTGGTTCCTTAACAATTGCTGGAAAAAGATTCTGAAAAAATGCCCGAACGTCAAACTTGCCATTGCCGGGAGAAATGCCCCGAAATGGTTAATATCTAAGCTCTCTGTCAAAAATGTTGTTTATATAGGAGAGGTTGAAAATGCACAAGAATTTATGCTGTCAAATGGGATAATGATCGCCCCATTGCTTTCAGGAAGCGGTATGCGAATTAAAATAATCGAGGGCATGTCGCTCGGGAAAGCAATTGTGACAACGTCGATAGGGTGCGAAGGAATAGATGCCATACATAACAGGGATATTCTAATTGCCAATAACGCAAACGATTTCTCATCGCAGGTGATCAGGATATTGAATGACACAAAACTTCAGGCCAAAATATCGGAGAATTCGTTTAAATTTGTCAGTACAAATTATTCAAATCACAACCTTACTTCACGGTTGATCGATTTTTATAAAACAAATTGCTGATGAAGATACTTTTCTGGATTCTTTTTCTGACTTTATTTTATACCTACCCCGGCTATGCCGTATTAATATTCTTTTTAACACTATTCAAAAAAAGGAAGAAAAATATTGAAAAACCTCTTTCGGAAGAAGAATTACCTGAAATATGCCTGTTTATTACAGCTTATAACGAATTACCAATCCTTCCGGAAAAAGTTGAGAACTGCCGTAACCTTGATTATCCTGAGAATAAACTGAAAATTGTTTTTATTACAGATGGCTCGAACGATGGCAGCCAGGATTTTTTAAAACAACTCAACAACATAAGCGTTTATCACAATCAGGAGCGAAAGGGAAAAATGCATGCCATGAACAGGGGAATGCAGTATGTAAAATCGCCCTTAACTGTATTCACCGATGCCAATACTTCATTGAACCGCGAAGCTTTGAAAGAAATTGCTTTTTCTTTTAAAAGCCCTGAAGTAGGTTGTGTTGCAGGCCGAAAAAAAGTCATTAATACAGGCTCGAGTAGTGCTGCCGAAACCGGCGAAGGCCTTTATTGGAGGTTTGAATCGTGGTTAAAAGAAAACGATGCCAGGCTAAATTCGGCTGTTGGTGCTGTTGGCGAACTTTTTGCCATACGAACCTCACTATACGAACCAGTCGAAAACGATACGGTACTCGATGACCTGATCATCTCGTTTCGAATTATTGAAAAGGGCTACCATATAAAATATGCGCCAAAAGCAATTGCTTCTGAAAAAGCTTCCTTCGATGTTAAGGAAGAACTGAAACGGAAAAAGCGCATTGCTGCCGGAGGGTTACAAACCTTGTTCAGGATGCCCGGTCTGCTTAATCCGTTTAAATACGGATTGTTATCGTTTCAGTATTTCTCACACAAAGTAACCCGCTGGACCATTGCCCCCTGGTGCCTGTTTCTCTTGTTCCCTGCAAACCTGGCCATCCTGTTCATTTTTCCAAACAATATTTTTTATTTGACCATGTTTATTCTTCAATGCCTCTTTTACCTTTCAACACTAATTGGCCGAATTAT
>JAFGEV010000304.1 GCA_016931385.1 Prolixibacteraceae bacterium | reverse complement strand
CCTCCCAATACCACGGCAATGGTAAGTCCGAACCGCATTTCTTTCAGGTTATGTTGCATGCCTGAAATACCAGACCCCAGAAAAAGATTATAAGGGACAATGGTTGTACCGATCAGTCCAATGACAAGCAAACCTGCCTGAGAATTTCCGGGAATTTTTGGGATAAGTGTTCCCTTTAGTATTTCGGTTAAGGGTGGTGCAATTGATATTGCGGTAACAAGAAATCCAATGCCCATGATCACTACGGCAAATCCCATAATGGTTGCGATAACTTTCAGGGACGGAATGGTAAGAATGATTGCTGCGACTGTTCCCAGAAACAGGATCAGAAGCCAGGCCGGCAGAGCGCTGAAAAGTTTAACACCGGCAACAGCGCCTAAAAGGTTTCCCGTTTCATAAGCAGCGGCACCAACAACAATAGCCCCGATGACCCAAAGCAATACCGGCCATTTGTGCCGGCTTTTTTCAAACTGCTGTGCAATGGCCTGTCCCAGATTTTTGCCTGTAAGAATGGGTATACGTGCAGCAGCTTCCTGAAGCAGCAGGCAGGCCAGGGTGGAAAACAGCAAGGCCCACAACAACTGCATCCCAAATCCGGCACCGGCTTTCGCTGCGGTGGTAATGGTCCCCGGGCCGATAAATGCCGCCGAAATGACCGACCAGAAGAGGATATTTAGAAAACGGGATTTGAAGCTGTTTTTTCTCATTCTCCGAAGTTAGTAATACCCATCAATTGGACAAAAGAAATTATTCTGAAGTAAATTGAAATTTCGCGAAGATTTCATAAGAAAAGTTGTTTAAGGATTATGAATGAAAATACTGTTGTATGGGGGGAAAAAAAAAGTGAACCTCCCGAAAGTACTTCTTAAACACCCATCATTGCGAGTTCCCACCCAAAATTTTGGGCATAATGCGAAGATGACAGATTGACCCGGAACGGGTCGAATATCAATAGCCCGGGGTTTTAACCCCGGGTAAAGGTGAAAAGCGAATACCCGGCCACGGTATTTCCTTCGAAAAAGAGATAGTGTTGCATGGCCGGAAATGTAGAATTATTACCAAAAGCGTTGTTTTGTATTTGTTTCGCATGTAGCATTTTGCAAAAAACTGTCATTACGATCCCGATGAGGAACGATAAAGGGAGAAGCAATCTCTTGTTTTAACCATACACTAATGAAGTTAAAGAGCAAAGCATCCGGCAAAGGAAGAATTTCATTATAACGTTTATGTTGTATCGCTGGAGTAAATCCCTGCCAAAAAAGGTATATTTTTTTCAATCAATTTCAAAAACCGATATAGCATAGAAGGTTAAAAAACCATTGGTATTTTTTTTGATAAATTAATTTGCAACTCAGTTTTATTTTTTCCCTGATTTGGAACGGAGAAAAATGAAATTATTAATAGATTTAGGGTTTCAACATAATGTATGAACATGAAAAAGATTTTAGATAAAATTATTACCACTTCGGTTTGGAACCAGATGAAATACCTGGTTGTGTTACTCCTGATTATTGGGGTAGGTTTCTATTTTGTTGGCGAATGGGTAAAGATCACTTACTTAACTGAGATGGACGTGGTATTGTCAAAACTAAATGACAATACCTCAGAACCTTCTTTTTTCGATAAAGTTTGGTACATTTCAAGCCGCATTTTAGACCCGGGGTATATTGGGGAAAGTAAGGACAAGCTTTTTGCCTTGTTAATTACAGCCCTGGGCTGGATATTTTGTACCGGTTTGCTCATTGCCATCATCACCAACGCGTATTTTCAGCGGATTGAAAAAGTTGCCGAAGGACTTACGCGTTACCGGTTTAAGAACCACTGTGTAATCATTGGGAATAACGAGATGACAATTAGCCTGATTAAGCAAATTGTAGATTGGGAACAATTTGATTACCGTAATTCAATTGTGGTGCATACCGAGCAGGGTGCCAAAGATGTCAGGGCATCCTTGCGGTCGCATCTGCCAAGAAAAGTTGAACGAAAACTATATATATACACCGGAGCTCGCGATTCGGAAGAGGAACTTGGTACCCTTTGCCTTGAAACTGCACGTTTAGCTTTTGTGCTTGGTGAACCCGATGAACGGGGTGGGGATTCGCGAAACGTGGAATGCGCAAAACTCATCTCCAAACACCTTCAAAAAAACAGTTATAAAGGGAAACCGTTAACCTGTTACCTGTACATTGAAAACCAGACAACTTTCAATTTATTGCAACAGTACGATTTACCAACAAACATCCAGAAAAAGATCGATCTGAAGGTTTTTAACCAGCATGAAAGCTGGGCCAACAAAGTGCTTGTAAAGGGTGAAAACCTCGATGGTACATCTTATCTGCCATTAGATTATGAACCCATAACCATGACAAATAAGAAAGAAGTCCGCATGGTTATTGTAGGATTTAACCGGATGGGACAGGCATTAGCCATTCAGGCTGCACGTATTGCCCATTTTGGAAGAACCAAAACTTCAACAATCACCATTATTGATAAAGTCTTACAGGAAAGGAAAGACACTTTTCTCTCACAGTTTCCGGGCATTAACGAGATCATTGGTGTAAAATTTGAATTTATCGAGGGGAGTGTTGAAGCGCCTGAAATACGTGGAAAACTTGAAAAATGGGCAAAAGACCAGAACGAAGTGCTGACCGTTGCCGTATGTTTAAGCGATGCCGACGAAAGCCTGTTCCTGGGGCTGAACCTGCCCTTCGATGTTTATGAAAGGGGAATCCCTGTTTTGATAAGGCAGGAAATGCTGCACGGTTTTGCCTCGGCAATGGCAAGCGCACCCGGAGGAAAACAAAATATGCAGGTGAACTATCCGGAAGAACGGTTTACCAAAGTGAAATTTTTTGGTATGTTGGCCGATGCCTGCGACCTGAACTTTGAACGTGATGAAATTGCAAAGCTGCTTCATGACTATTATATCGAAATGAAAAAGGCCGATGGCAGTTACCGGGCCGATGATCCTTCGTGCCAGCCCTGGGAAGAGCTGCCCGAATATTTGAAGTGGTCGAACCGCTATATTATTGATATTTATAATGTAAAACTTAGGGCACTGGCTAATTCATCGGAAGTATTTCAGAAATGCAATTATTCAATAAAAGAATATGGGAACATGGCCGGGGCAGTGTTTTTGAAACACTTTAAACCCGAAGGATCACAATCCGGGGTTTTGGAACTTTCTGATGCCGATGAGAAGTGTATATTGAAAGACATTGAACTGTTGGCCGAAATTGAACACAACCGCTGGATAGCAGAACGTGTGCTGGCCGGATGGAAATTTGCCGAAGGGAAAAAAGACCTTAACCGGCTAACCTCTCCCTTTATCAGAGCTTATATCGAGCTGGATGAAGAAATCAAGAATTATGACAGGGAGCCTTCGTTGCAGATGTTTAAGGTGCTTGAAGGGGATAAGAAAGTTGAATCGAAAAT
>JAFGEV010000303.1 GCA_016931385.1 Prolixibacteraceae bacterium | reverse complement strand
ACGCAATACTTTCAGGATTATCTTCTCGACCGACCGAATGTAGATTATAACCTGAAATCACATTCGCAGTTTGGAGCATTGTACTATCTGGCAAAATACTTTAACAAAGATCCACTTACGGGGATTGTTGGATATTGGATCATTTCTCAACATCATGGAAACCTGCAAAGTCTGATGGCATTGAGGAGTGATTTTACTGAATCGGCTTTTGATACAGATTTGCTGCAACAAAGAAAAAAGCAACTATCAATTCTTCCGTTTAAGGATGAAGTTAACAAGGAACTGGACATCGATGATATTGAGATATTTCATGATGAAATACTATCCAGCCAGTCCTATTTTAAAGGAATAAAGCAGCTTCAAAAGAACAGTAATATCCAAAACTATTTTCAAATCAACTACCTCTTTTCGTTATTGATTGAAGCTGACAAGCTGGATGCTTCCGAAACCAGGGTATATCAACGGATGCCTTTGTCGCCCTCGAAAGTTGACCAAGACAAAGGATTACCCAATCAGGCGTGGGATGAGAAGGCTAATGATTTTGGACATCTTTCTCAAAATGAGTTGCGCAACCTGGTTCGAAAACGGGTGATTGAAAGACTTTCGGAAGAGGGAATCCCTGATCAAAAGATTTTTACCCTCACCGGGCCTACTGGTATTGGGAAAACCTTAACTGCCTTGGATTTTGCATTGAAGCTAAGGGCTATGATCAGGGAAAAAGAGGGACGAGAAGCCCAAATTATTTATGCCTTACCGTTTATCAACATCATCGAGCAGTCCGACTCGGTTTACCGAAAGCTGTTTGCTAAAGACGAAGCCCGTATTTTGTCGCATTATCAATATGCCGATGCACTGAGCCAGCAGGATGAGAAATACAATGACGACGGCAAAGGCTACGATCAGAAAGTGATGTCGCTCGATACCTGGCAATGCGATATTGTGATTACCACTTTTGTTCAGTTCTTACAAACCCTGATAGGCAACCGCAACAAGCTTTTGAAGAAATTCAATCATTATGCAGGTAGTATTATTATTCTCGACGAGGTGCAGACCATTGCTTTGAAACAGTTGCCGCTGGTTGGGGCTTCGCTCTATTATCTGGCAAAGTTTCTTGATGCGCGGATTGTTTTAATGACTGCGACAAAACCAAAGGTGTTTGAATTGGCCAATGAAAAGATTCTTTTAAAAGAGGGAGAAAAAGCATTCCCTGTTGAGTTACTGGGATCAGAAGAAGATGTGACAAAAGTCTTTAGGTCGTTTAACCGCACAAAACTTTGCCCTCAAATTGAAGAGCCAATTAAGGATCAAGAAGATTTTATTGAAAACTATTTCAAGAAATATTGGCGACCAAACAAGTCGTGTTTAATCGTGGTCAACACGGTTCAACTTTCGATTGATGTATTCCGCAGTATTCAAAACTATTTCGAAAATAATGGAATTAAGAACCCGCTCTATTACCTTTCGACCAATGTAGTTCCTGCAGGAAGGCAACAGTTGATTGATGCGATCAAGGAAGATATAAAAAAAGCAAGAAAAGGTGAAGGCTTAAAACCCTTATTAATTTCGACCCAATGTGTTGAGGCTGGTGTTGACCTCGATTTTGATATGGCTTTTCGCGATTTGGCGCCCATCGACTCCATTATTCAGGTGGCCGGGCGAGTAAATCGCGAATACAAAAAGGATTATATTGGAGAGGTTTTTATTGTAGATTTCGGGAAATGCAGCCGCATCTATGGGCCTATGACAGAAGATACCGCACGGAAAGCAATCAACCAATTTACCGTTGGTGAATCAGAGATTGACGAAAGGTACTATCTCGATTTGGTAACCTACTATTATAATAATATCTGTGAACGGAATGATGATGGATTTGGATATTCACTAAACTTCTTTAGTTCGATGAAGGAACTTGATTATGATGGTTCGGAATGGTCGGTTTCGAAGTTTCAGGTAATTGAGAATGGCATGAAAACAAGTTCTGTTTTTATTGAAAATGACGAGGTTGCAACCAAGGCAAGGGAAATGTTCGAGAAGATGATCCGAAAAGAATGTTCCCGTGAAGTGTTTGAACCATATAAAAGGGATTTCCATCAGCACATTATTGCCGTTCCTGATTATTTGGATAAGGTGAAGGAATTGAAATCATACGGATCGAAGAATGAATTGATGAAGGACATTCTGGTAGTGGATGCGGAATCGGTTGAAGATTATTATGATCCAATAACCGGGTTTATCCGTGATAAGGTTGAGGAGACCTATTTTACGATACTCTGATCTTCTCCCATCCCTTCAGGCTGGCATCTTATGGGGCGGTGCCCCATAACACAGGGCGGCGCCCTGTGCTATAATCTCAAAGGCCGTTGGCCTTTCATCCACGAATAAACGAAATACGATAGTAAAACACTAACTAAAACACATTAGCCCTGAATGGGCGAAAGATTCAGCATAGGGCAACGCCCTATGACCGGGGCAACAACAACCTATGACCGGGGCAACGCCCCATGAGAATTAGCCCTGTAAGGGCAATAGATTATAGCGTAGAGCATCGCCCTACGGTTTAAGCAACACCTCACGATCTATTAGCCCTGTAAGGGCGAAAGATTCAGCACAGGGCAACGTCCTATGAAATATAATAGACTGCAAGGGATGGCAACCCCATAAAATGAAAACCGCCCCTCGTGGGGCGGCCATCAATCTTAAATATGAAACAGGCTTACCTAACCTGCTAATCTTTTGAGTGAGATTATGTGACAAAAATAAATAAGCCCTGTTACGGACAGGTTACAAAAGAATTAAAGTTCGATAAAAATATCATTATTGAAAAAGCAGGGTATTTTAACTGGAATTAGGGTTTTTATTAAAAGTGCCATTTCGACCGAATAAGAGAAATCCCCTCAATTAAATCTCGCAGAACATCAATATGTAAAGACTTTTCATTGCATTCAGGATGAAACCTTTAAATCACTTTTTAAGACGGCTTCCTGAAAGATTAAAAATTTGTTTTTTATTTAAAAATTGGGTAAAAAAAAAACCATCCCGCATCTGGAATGGTTTACAAAAAAAAAGGGAAACTATTTACTATTGAATATTTTTACTTTGATGCTTCAAGCTCAATTTTTAAGTTATCTGCAGCCCTGGTAATCTCAACATTTTCGAGGGTATTTTTTTCATACGAGATGTATGTTGCTATAATGTTGTATTTTCCGGGCTTCAGGTTTTCAAATGTGAAGTTACCGTCAAAATCGGTGTAGGCTTTAATATCAGTTCCCTCAATTTGAACTTCGACACCTACCAATGCTTCCGATGAAACATGGTCGATAATTGATCCTTTAAAGTCAATGACCTGAACAGCTTCCTTTTCTGCTTCACTGTTTTTACCCTCGTTGTTTTCTTTGGCATAACTTGCTAAAAAAAGGGCCGTTGCCAATATTGTTAATAAAATCTTTTTCATCTTGATCTGATATTTATTCGTTTTCGAATTTCTATATTCTTTCACCAAACAAAATTAGTTCCTGGCAATTACAGGATAGTTGCGAAATTATTACAATTCGATTAAATCAGTGAGACTTTGATTTCATGAATATCGGGGAGAATGAATGAATTGAAAATGCATAGTCGAACTCCTGCCTGCCGAAACAACAGTTTTGGAAGTGATATCGGGCTTAGGTTGCCAGATATATCAGGGTAATCGGGTGATCTCTCTTAATTATATTAAAGGTTATTTTCTTCACCGGAATTATAATTCCTCTCGCTAATAATCTCACCCTTTTCATTGTATTGCTTCCAGACCCCCGATTTTTCACCTTCAGTATAAAACAATTCGTACAGAAGGTTTCCGTTTTCGTCCCAAATCATCCATTTGCCGTGTTTTTCCCCGTTTTTATAACTGGCACGTGCAACCTCAATTTTCTGTTTGTTATAAGTTTTCCAAACCCCGTGCATCAGGTCGTTTTTATACGAACGGATTTCATTGAGCTGCCCATCGGGGAAATAAATTCTCACTTTCCCGTTTCTAAGCCCGTTTTTGAGTGTCATCGACATTTTTAGTTTCCCGGTATCGTGGAAACTTTTATATATTCCGGTATGTGGTTTTTCACCTTTGTAATAAACGCCGTCAATTTCCTGTATGGTAGGCTCCTGGGCTTTTAAGGCTAAAACCGGAATTAAGAGGAGAGATAATATGATGATCAGGTTACGCATGTTTCACTATTTGATTGTTTAAAAAATTCAACGCCGCGATAAAAAACCTTTACCACACCGTTAAAAAATCTCTTTATTATTGATAACCTAAAGACCGCTGCTTTTTACGGCAGCGGTCTGTAAGCTGTGCAAATTTACTCAAAATTATACTAAAAAACGCCTTAATGCTTTATTAAGATTACTTCGTCCAGCCTGCTGTCCAGTCGGAGCCGGCACCTATGAAATCAGTCTGTTCAAAGAAACTGTCAACGGCCGACATATCGTAGCCTCCGCTATAAGTTTGCGAGATACCGATGCCCATCAAATTCTGGATAAAGATATTGGATGATTTTTCAAACTGGTGGTCGGCCAGGTTTGCAGGTTTTTCAGAACCTTCGGTAGCCGAATATTTGATAGCGGCATCAGAAACCTGGTCGTTCACGTATGAATAATCAACAATAAGCGAACCATCGCAAACGTTCAACAAAGTCTGATCGTGTTCAACATGAATGCTGCGCTTGTCGAAGTTTGTTACAATTGCATTGTAAAATTTTCCTTTTGTGCCTTCGCGAAGTTTCATGCCATATCCATCGGTTACACCGTCGCCAATAAGGGTAATGTTTGAAATCATTGGACTGGCATAAGGCTCGGCTGTATTGTTTGAACCAAGGTTATCGCCTTCGAAACCGCGGTCGCCATCGATAATGTTTGCATCCTGAACGGCAATCAGGAACTGGCCTTTACCCCTCCAGCCTTCGGTCCAGTCGTACGAGTCGTCGCCACATGCATACACGTAAGCATGTTTAATATTGCAAGTTCCACCAAAGAATTCGATACCATCGTCGTTACCTACATAAATCTGAACATGGTCGATAGTGGTTCCTGAACCAACGCCATAGCATGAAATACCGTTGGCTTCATGTTCTGAATCTAAAGCAGTACCAGAGTATTCAACCCTTACATACTGGATAACGCCCGAGTTGTCATCATCGGCAGTACCACCGTACACGGCATCGCCAATTTCCGACAAACCGGTAGCGCCAGAGTTTATCGAAGCTTTACCACAGATGTGGAGCCCGCCCCATGCGCCGGCGCTCTGATCGTTGGCTGTTAATACAATAGGAGCCGAAGCAGTTCCAACGGCGTTAATTTTTGCGCCTTGTTCAATCAACAGGTACGAAAGGTCTGAAGCATCGGCTGTAATGGTAACGCCTGCTTTAATGTTCAGTGTTGCACCGTTTTTCACATGAACGGTCCCCGACAGAGTTGCATTTTCAACAACCCAGGTATCAACAGTAATTTCACCCGAAAGTGATGTAGTTGTATTCAAGGTAGAGCCTGAGCCAAGTTCAGCAGCCGAAACCATCCAGCTTGTCCAGCCTGAGCCGGCGCCTATGTTGCTGTCGGAAGTAAACCATGAATTGATGGTTGAAGCGTCTTTTCCGCCACTATAAGTTTTGCTGGCATCAATATCGCTCAGGTTTTCAATGTGGATATTCGAAGATTTTTCGAAGTAGTGGTCTGAAAGCCCTGAAGGTTTCGATGATCCTTCGGTTGTTGAATATTTAATCGGAAGGTCGGTTACCACGCTGTTAACATAGCCGTAGTCAACCATTAACGAACCGTCAATTACATTCAGAAGGGTCTGGTCGTGTTCAACATGGATGCTCCTTTTATCGAAACCGGTAACAATAAAGTTATAGATTTTACCTTTTGTTCCTTCGCGGAGTTTCATACCATAACCATCATCAATACCGTCGCCAATAAGGGTAACCTGCGAGAATGTGGGGTTTGCATAAGGTTCAGCAGTGTTGTTGCTTCCAAGGTTGTCGCCTTCAAAGCCACGGTCGCCGGGATAATCGGGCAACTGAACTGCAATAAGGTACTGGCCCTTGCCGCTCCAACCTTCTGTCCAGTCGAAAGAGTCGTCCTGTGCACCAACAACTTTACAATGCGAAATACATACTGTACCGCCAAAAAATTCGATACCATCGTCGTTGCCAATGTAAATTTCAATATTGTCGACTTCGGTACCCGAACCAACACCGTAGAAAGAAATACCGTTGGCTTCATGTTCCGAATCGAGCGCGGTACCTGAATATTCAACGGTTACATATTTCAGCACACCCGAGTTGTCGGCTGCATCGGTCCCACCATAAATGGCATCGCCAATTTCCGACAAACCTGTATCGCCCGAGTTAATAGGCGCTTTACCACAAATATGAAGGCCGCCCCATGCACCCGACGATTTATCGGTAGCTGTAAAAACAATAGGGTTACTGGCAGTACCTTCAGCAATAATTTTTGCGCCCTGCTCTACCAAAAGGTATGTAAGGTCGCTTGCATCGGCGGTAATTTTTGTACCTGCCTCGATGGTTAATACTGCAGGGGCTTTAACATGCACTGTGCCCATGAGATCAATTTCGCCCGACCAGGTCATATCTTCGGTTATATTGCCGCCTGTATAGGGTTCATCTTGCTCACAACTGTTAAATGTTAACAGAATACCTGCAAGAATTAATAAAGAAAAGAATGCTTTGAAGTTTTTCATTTTTAAACATTTTTTTATTACACAATCAAATTGTCTGTATTGAATTTTTCGTTCATTAAAATTTATAGCTCAAACTCAGGCTTAAGGTAATGCCCGGTTTATACACGTTTATCGGGACCGTATCGGTGATCAGGTCCTGGTTTTCAAGGTCGGTGTACACATCCTGAACGAATTGTACTTCCTGGTTAAGCACGTTTTTTGCTGAAAGGTTGACTTCGAATTTCTCGTTGATTTTATTCTTAACAACAATATCGAACGAATGAAATGGCAGCTCGTATTGGTTCCCTGCCCCTGAAACGCCAACTGTTGTAAGCCTCTTTCCGAACACGTTGTAAACCAGCCCAAAGTATGATTTTATCTCTTGTGAAGCGCCAAATTCAAACGTGTATCCCAAATCGGCATTGATTAAATATGGCGAAGCGCCCTGCAGCGCCCTCTCTGTATTGATCTCGGGGGCCTCGGGCGGAATGGTCACATGCGTGTAGATATAGGATGCATTCA
The DNA here is from genome assembly GCA_016931385.1 of Prolixibacteraceae bacterium. Lineage (GTDB taxonomy): Bacteria > Bacteroidota > Bacteroidia > Bacteroidales > Prolixibacteraceae > DAIMEA01. The sequence continues at coordinate 2,622 of JAFGEV010000303.1, read as the reverse complement.
GCCCTGTGAAAAGTTTTCCGAATTGCTTTTTAATTTCAAATTCGGCGCCGGCTGCAGTGGCATTGTCTATAAAATTCCTGTAAGTGTAAATAATATCCGAACCACCCATCAGCATAGAAATCCTTTCGATAGGATCTTCTATGTTTTTGTAATATAAACCCAATGAAATAACTTCACCGGTTTCGGGAAAGATTTCGTATTTAAGGTCGATATTATAACTATATGAGTTCTCGAGATATGAGCCGTCAACATTAGGATTTTCCTTAGTATAAGGATTACCCCGGGTTTGTTTTTTGCCTGCCTCGGGAATCATGCGCACCGGGGTTTTTTCGTAAAAACTTGGGCGCGTAACAGTGCGGCTCAGAGCCAGACGAAGGTTTGAATTTTCAGCAGGCGAATATTTAATGTTCAGCGAAGGGAACAGGTCGAAATTGCTGAAACTGTAAAGCTCCTCATCGTTGTCCATTTTATTGGTATTCGATATAAGCTGCATCAGCGAATACTCGGCCCTTAAGCCCGCGTTAACAGTTAGTTCACTGGTGATGTTATAAATGAAATCGACAAAACCCGACTCAAGCATCAGGCTTGCCTGGTATCCCATGTCGTCGCTGGTGTTAACGTCAATTTCAGTGATATTCTGGACAGTAAGGTACTCGTCAGGATTATCAGTGTCCACTTCAATTTCTCGGATTGCCGACTGGTTGAACTCATACCCGAAAAAGTACGAGTTGTAGTCCTGCGATATATACCTTGTAACAAGCCCGGCAGTAATTGATCCTTTCTCGTTATCGAGCTTGTAACCAGCATCGATAAAACCATTTGCCTCCCATGCTTTTTGCTCGGTAATTAAGCGTTTTGTATCGTTGCCCGGGTTAAGCGAAAAGAGATGCCACTTATCGCCCGAATCCTGCTGAAAAATAATTTCCCGCCTGTCGGGTATATCGTATGAAACATTCATAAACCCTCCCCTCCAGTTCAGGTCAAATTTATCGGACAATTTATGCTGTCCCGACAACTGGTTGCCCAGCAGTTTATAATTGATATATTCTGCCGACCTGATCAGCACATGTCCCTCGCCCCAGTCGCGCTTATTACCGCTTTTTTCCTTGAACCCGTCTTCTCCGTTGTTCAGGAAAATAAAATTGTATTTTACCGAATGATTGTCTTTATAAGAATATGCGACATTTACCAGCGATGAGAAGAGAGTATTGTAAGAATATTCCTGGTTAATAAAATTGCCATCGTCGTTTTTTTGCTTGTTGTACGTTACTTCCAATACCTCGGGATAGTATTGGTAGCCGTTATTGAATGCAACACTTGCCAGTAAACCAAGTTTGTGCCCTGAGCCCAGTTCGAATTGTTTCCCGCCTTTCACCGATAAATCGATGTTGGGCATTGCATTTTCGGCAGTGAAATTGTAACTCTGATAGTTAAAATCTTCGCCCACGTCGAGCAACCGGTTAACAACTTTGTACGATTCGGGCGTTAGGGCTTTGCGGTCGTTTACATCGAAACCCCAGAATGCAGCGCCTTCTGAATTGATGCGTTTGAAAGGGTTAAATGTTGAATTTGAATTGTATGCAGCCCCCAGGCTAACCGAGATAAATGGTTCGCCAGGAAAATCCTTGGTTTCGATATTGATCAGCGCCCCGGTGTAATCGGCATAGTTAACCGAACTGAACACCTTATTCACGTTCAACACCTTCACTATATCGGAAGGAAAGATATCGAGCTTGATAATTTTTTTAACCGGGTCGGGCGAAGTAATGGGCAGGCCATTAAGCTGAGCGCTGTTGAACCTGTCGCCAAGGCCGCGCACAAAAAGTTGTTTCGAACCCATCATCGAAACGCCCGAAACTTTTTTCACACCCGCGGCAATGTCGCCGGCACCTTTCCGGGAAAGCTCCGAAGCTCCGATATTCTGGGTCATCACAGCTGAATTTTTCTGCTCAAGGAGCAGCAGGTTTTCCGACTCACGGTTGACTTTTGCAACCACCTTAACCTCGGCAATCTCCTCAACAGCTTCACTCAAAAGAAAGTTGTACACCTTGTCATCGCCGGCTCCCAATACAACATTTTTAATTGTATCGGGTTTATACGAAATAAATTTGCATACCAGGTTGTATGTGCCGGGTGGAATACGGTCAATTAAAAAATTGCCGTCAAAATCACTCATTGCCCCTATTGTTGTCCCTTCCAAAATCACCGAGGCTCCCAAAAGGGTTTCACCCGAAGTGGCATCGGTCACCGTTCCGGTTATGCGGGCTTGTTGTGCATGAAGTTGGAAAGAAATAAAAAGAAGGGTAATTAAATTTAAGATTGATAGTTTCATTCGCCAATAATTATTTTTCCAATAATGATCCCTATATTAACCAAAGCAACATCCACCCGGTAACCAGGAATCGTTTCCTATTTAAAAGTTATTTTTTATAAAGTGTAAATTCTTCATTGAATTAAACTTTATCAGAAAAGCCATTCTTTTTATCTGCCTGATTGTCTGTTGTTATCAGCCCCTGTCACACAATATTTCCGCGGCTTTTCCGACAGTGCTAAACAAAGGCTATATTGTTACAACCCGATTAAAATTCATTCAATTTTGGATTACATTTCGTTTACAGAATT
>JAFGEV010000302.1 GCA_016931385.1 Prolixibacteraceae bacterium | reverse complement strand
TCGCGAAACGCGTAATGCTCAATAAACTTTGTAACCGGACGGCAAAAAGTGCGCCATACCCTCCTTGCACCGTGACAGTTTTCTGGCCCCGCTGGCGCGGGGTACCAAGACCCTGCCCGGTGCTTGCGTCGGGTAACACAACCTCCCCATATTGCCGGGCCGTTATAAGCAAGCCAAAGTTTCCGATAATTGAAGGATTCAGATAGAATTTAGACTCTTTGCTTGATTTTCATTTATAATTAACTAATTTTAAGTAAAATATAACACTATTCTCTTAATTTACTATTTACCAAATCACAATGGCAAGTTTAATCGAATTTTACAAGTACGACATCTTTAGCTTCTGCCCTCGAGGAAGAGGAGAATGAGGGAAAAGGGAAAAAAGGAAAAAAGGAGCCCAACTATGCATAACAGACTCTGCGGAGTAGTTCATCACATTGGATACAGAAAACGGAAATAAAGTATAATCCATTCTAAAACAAACCCCCAAATGGCACAGGATGTATTTATAAGCTACTCCAGCGTCGACAAGATCGCTGCTGATACTGTCTGTTCCATCCTTGAACAAAATGGTTTAGGCTGTTGGATCGCACCGCGGGATATTACTCCGGGACTTGATTTTGCAGAAGCCATCATCGATGGTATAAAATCATCGAAACTGTTTATCCTGGTCTATTCATCAAACTCGAACAACTCCAAACAGGTGATCAGAGAAGTGGACAGAGCAGTCCATTTCGGACTCCAGGTTATCAACCTCAGGCTCGAGGATGTGCCGATGTCAAAACAACTGGATTATTACCTGAGCAGTGTTCACTGGCTCGATGCAAAGAGCCCTTCGTTGGAAGAGCATATTAATAAATTATCGGGAGTTGTGAAAATCCTGCTCAGGAAAGATGGTGCCAGAGAGGAAGATCTTGAAAAAGCTATACGAGATGGAATACTGCAGGTGGGGCAGGATAAAAAATCCATTGCCGTCATGCCTTTTAAGAACATGAGCAACGATCCCGACCAGGAGTATTTCAGTGACGGGATGATGGAGGAGATCCTTGACCGTCTCGTCAAGATAGGCGATCTGAAGGTGATCTCAAGAACTTCTTCGATGCATTATAAGAATAGTGACAAGCCGGTAAAAGAGATTGCCCGGGAACTGGGAGTTGCAAACATAATTGAAGGCAGTGTCCGCAGAGCAGGCAATATGGTGCGAATTGCCGTTCAGCTGATTGATGCCGGAACCGATGCCCATTTATGGTCAGAGATGTACGACGCAGATCTGGGCAATCTGTCACGCATCTTCATAATACAGAGTGAGGTGGCACAATCTGTGGCCAGGGAGCTGAAAGCTGTCATTTCTCCACAGGAAATTAAGCTTATCGAGAAAATACCTTCAATAGATATTAATGCTTATGATGACTACCTGAAGGCTCGTTCATACTGGGGTGATGGTAGTAAAGAATCATTGCAACAAGCACTGGAATATTTGAATGACGCAATTGAGGAAGAACCCGGCTGGGCACCACTTTATTCGGGTATGGTACAAGTCTGGATGGCAATACAAAATTTGGGATTTGAACCACCTTCCGTTGCTGCTCCAAAAATTTTCGAGAACCTTAACAAAGCTCTTGAACTGGATCCAGATCTTTCGGAGGCTCATTACTTAAATGCCATTATTGCTCAATTGGTGGAATGGAACTGGGAAAAAAGTGAAAAAGAGTTCTTGGAAGCGTTGGCTATAAATCCCAATGACGCTATATCAAGAGGACTGTATGCTCAGTTACTATGCATTTTGCAGAGAAGTGATGAAGGAATAGCACAGGGCCGTCTGGCACTCAACCTTGATCCACTTAATCAAGCTGTGAAATGTTGGTATGCAGCAATATTACTCTGTGTAGATGACTGTAAAACAGCACTGACTCTTTTGGAACAAATTACAGCCGATGATCCGGGACATTATCTTGCCAATAGTGCTATTGAAAGTGCAGCTTTTTGCTGCAAGGATTATGATAAGGTAATTAAAGCAGTAAAATATATACTTACCGCCAGAGGAATTTCTATGGCCCAGGTTGAAATGATATATGAACAACAAGGATTTGAAAGTGCATATAAAGAAGTATTACGGCAATTTGAGGAACTGACCCAAAGTAATTTCTTTGGTCCGGCTGAAATGGCAATAAGGTATGCGATGGCGAATGAGCCGGATAAAGCTATTGAATGGTTTGAAAAGGGATATGAAATACACGATCCGATTATGACATATATTAATACCAAGATGTTCGGCATTGATTACTTATTCAATAATCCCAGGTTCATTGCAATTTTAAAGAAAATGAACCTGCCACTTCCAAAAACTGATTAGATCAATATTTTGATATTTCAAATTATTTTTAAAGGCTATTTCCCTATATGTAAGCGTAAATTCAGGAATCTACAAAGGCCTGCTTATAAAATTGTGTATAAGCCATTAAAACGGCTCATACACTGACCGTTAGTTGCAATATATTTGGACCACATTCAATTTTTAAACATTGAATAACTGTAAATTAAAAATTTAGTTTCACATTTAATAAGGAAATAGCAAAATGAAAGCAAAAATCTTTAGTATTCTATTTATTGGATTAGGAACAATTCAATCTTTCTCCCAAATTTCATTTGTAAAAAGCCAGGAACTTGGGACTGATTTTCACTATACATCAGCTGTTGGAGATATTGATGCTGATGGCGACCTTGACATTATTATCTCCGGCGATAAAGGCAATAATCTTTGGATAAATAATGGTAAAGGAGAATTCTCGATAAGTGAAAATAACTTGGCATATGTGGTTGGAGGAGTCGGAGTCAAACTTGCTGACCTTGATAAGGATGGAGATTTGGATTTATTCATTGCTAGTTCTGCATTTGACCGGGGAGTACCAAACAAAGTATTTTTAAATAATGGTTCAGGGAAATTTACCGATACTGGCCAGAATCTTGGTAACAAAGCAAGTCCGGATGTAGAATTAGCTGATTTGGACGGCGATGGCGACCTGGATGCTTTTGTGGCAAATCATCCCACATGGCAAAACAACCAGTATCAAAATGATGGCCACAACGAAATTTGGCTCAACAATGGGACCGGAAATTTTACCAATAGTGGCCAAAGCTTAAAAAACGGGCTTTCAACCGATGTTGAACTTGGCGACCTGGATGGAGATGGCGATATGGATGCTATTGTAACAAACAATGATGGAACTTATAATAATGAGATATGGATTAACGACGGGAAAGGTGTATTTACAGAAGGGAATACAACATTTAATTTTAAAAGTTCAGGATGTGCCCTTGGGGATATTGATGGCGATGGCGATTTAGATATATTCTTTGCCAATGTTACTGCCAATACTGTATTTATAAACGACGGCCATGCTAATTTCTCAAACAGTAATCAGTTTTTGGGCAACACAAGAAGTTACAATGCTGTATTAATTGATATTGATGGCGATAATGATTTGGACGCTGTTGCCGCAAATGGCGAATATACAGTTGAAAAAGCAAATAAGATTTATTTTAATGATGCTAAAGGAGTATTTACAGAAAGCTCATTATTCATCGGAAACGGGAAAAGTTATTCAGTCAATTGCTTTAATGCAGATAATGACGGTGATAAAGATATATTAATAATCAATAATGGGAACAACGAACTTTATTTAACCAACTGATTACAAGTGGCATTCAAGCTTTTCAACAAAAAGAGTTGGAAGTATTCCCCAACCCAGCCTCCCAAACCATCCATATTAAAGGAATTGATATGTTATTGAATAAAGCAAACTACACACTAACCGACCTAAACAAAAAAATAATTAAACAAGGCAAACCGGATGCTGAAACCATTGAATTATCTGATATAACAAAGGGAATATATAAGTCAAGCCTGAAAACTAATAAAGGAATAATAAATAAAAAAATTGTGGTTGAATAATATACTGCAACTAACACGGACAATATGGGTAAGTTGCTTGTCACGGTTTTTGCCTTTAATCCTACTCCCTAGACAAATTTGTAAAGGTTCTTGCACCCGGACACGCGCACCTGCCCCCAATTAAAATCCTGCATCGTGACAGTTTTCTGGCTCCGAGACAAATAGGCGACACTGCGCCAGTGCCACCAATAAAAATCCTGTATCGTGATAGTTTTCCGGCTCCGATCAAAATTGTACCGCGACACGCGTAATGCTTAATAAAACTTGTACCCGGATGGCAAAAACCACGCCATACCCTCCTTGCACCGTGACAGTTTTCTGGCTAAAGTATCAGGATCGTGACCGGTGCTCGCGTCGGGTAACACAACCCCCCCATATTGCCGGGCCGTTATGCTTAAGCGGGCGCACTCCAACGATAAATCCAAAGTAAAACCGCCTAAGCATAACTCTCTATTTTGTTTAATATTAATCAAGTATTTTTAGGAAAAACTAATTTCAGTTTAAAACATGTCACCTACTGGACACCTGGCATTCGGATTCATGGCAAAACATTTTGCTCCGAAAACATCGATATTTGTTTTGTTATTTGCAGCATATCTCATAGATATATTATATTTTATTTTCCCAATATTTGGAATAGAGACTGCTGATTTTTCGCCCTGGTCACATAGTTTGATAATGGCCATAATTTGGAGTTCATTAACTTTTGTGATATTTCTTTTGATAACAAAAAAAATTAGATCCAGTCTGGTTATTGGTCTAGTTGTTTTCAGTCATTGGATTCTTGACTTCCTGGTTTGGAATAATTTACCGATAGGTTTCAATAAAGAGAATATTACAGGTCTTGGATTCTATAATAGAATAGGATTTGACCTTTCAACTATCAATTTTGATTTACCTACAATTATTGCCACAATATTTGAATTAACACTACTTGCTTTTGGATTATTCATTTATATCCGAACCAGACGAAACCTGAAAAAAATAACAACCGCCTAAGCATAACACGGACGGTATAATTAATGGGCTCGTCATGGTTTTTGCCTGGTGACGTAAACGCCATCCGTACAAAAACCAGATGTTGAGTATGGGCCCGAAAGCTTTTTTTTCTTTTGACCTTTTATCACCATTAATTTCTCGGCTGGCCATATAAATTCGTTTAACATCTTGCACCCGGATACGCGCATCTGACCCCAATTAAAATACTGCGCCATGATAAATTACTGCCTTCGTTACAAATTGTATCGCCTTCGCTGCGGCAGTGCTCCTAACCAAAATCCTGCATC
>JAFGEV010000037.1 GCA_016931385.1 Prolixibacteraceae bacterium | reverse complement strand
CGGAAGAAAAGTTCCACGCCATACGATTCGCCCTTTCCGCCCCTCTCTACTACCTGCTGCCAGTTGGTGGCCGTGTACAGGTTTGAATACCCTTCCCTAAAGGCAATCAGGTTGGCCATGGTTTTGTAATACGGCTCAATGCTCCAGCGGTATTCGCCCAGGGGGTCTTCTCGCTCGAAAGCCAGCCCGTATTGCACAGCCTGCGATGGCGGAAGCGAATCGGTTGCGGGCACCCAGTAATCGGCCGGGATGCCCATGCCCTCGCTTGTCAGCAGGTGCACAAACTGGTTCATTTGCGTATACCCGGCTTTCAGGCTGTACCCGCTGCCCAGTTGCAGTGCAAGCATGGCCCGTGGTTCAAAATAGTTATAGAATTTTTGGTTCACGTAGTAGGCTGATTACCGCCCGCCTATGTTTACATCGAGCGATTTGCCCAACTGAAGGATATTCTCAAGGTAAGCAAAGCCTTCAAAAGCATTCATCGGGTCGAAGCCATAAACGGTTTGGGTTTTTATTTCTTCCCTCTCCATACTGATATTGGTATTTGCCGGGAGGAAATAGTGAAAAGTGCCCCCTGCCCCGTAACGTAGCTCATAGCCCGGAAGCGGGTAATGGTTAAAATCGGCCTTCAACGTAATATCCTGAATCTCCGATTCGAAAGAATACTTATTGTTGAAATAGCTGTTCCCGTCTGTTGAATCGGTTTTGGCAATATCCTCTATCCCGTACCTGTACCTTGTATACGAAGCCGTAACATTGGCAAACAGCCTGGGGTTGAACACATGGTTCCAGCGCACTGCCCCGGCCAGGTTGCCCCAACGGGTGAAATGTTTCATGGTGGTGGCCACGTCATCGGAATCGTAGCCCAGTGCCAGTTCGTCCTGCCCCATATAAAAACTGGCATATAATCGGTCATTTTCTGAAAAAATATGGTTGTACTTGGCGTTAATATCGTAAAATGAATACCCAAACCAGCCCCCGTCCTGAATGAGTTTCGACAAAGGGATTAGGAGTATATCATACATAAAACGCCTTGCCGAAACCAGGAACGAAGACGTATCTTTTTTCACCGGGCCTTCGATTGAGATTTTAGTGGTAACCATCCCGAAGGTGCCGTTGATCTCCCGTTTCTTCATGTTCCCGTCCCTCATGCGTACATCCACCACCGATGAGAGCCGCGAACCGTAGCGGGCTGGGAAACTGCCCTTTATCAGCTTAACATCGCTCAGGATATCGGCATTGAAGATGGAAACAAAACCGCCCAGGTGGTTCACATAATACAGCGGCACATCGTCGATCATAACCAGGTTCTGGTCGGGGCTGCCACCGCGAACGTACAGCCCGCTCGACGCTTCGCCCCCCGATTTGAAACCCGGCAATAATTGTATGGTTTTCATCAGGTCGGCCTCACCGCCCAGGGAAGGCAGTTGTTTGATTTCCCGCACGGGCATTACCGTGGTGTTCATCTCTGAACGGCTGCCCTGCATGGCCGAACGGGTAACCAGCACCTCATCGATCTCCCTGCCCGGAACCAGTTTTATCTCTACCTGCTGATCGGTTTCGGGATAAAATTCCAGGTCGACAGCTTCATACCCCACAAAAGAAAACCTTAAGCCTGCAACCGAACCGGGTTTCAGGGCAATGCTGAAAAAACCATAGGCATTGGTCGATGTCCCCTTGTGGGTAGCCGTGTTGTACACCGTGGCGCCGATCAGCCGTTCGCCGGTTTCAGAATCGGAAACATAACCGCTAAGCGTAACCTGTGCTTCACAAAGTGTAAGACTGAAAAGCAGCATGAAGACCAGCATATATCTACCCAGGGTCTGTTTTGTTATAATCCCTTTCATCATTCGTGCTTTTCAGGATAGGTATATATTGAATCGGTCACTTCGGAATAACCGGCAAAAATGCCGTACCCGTTTTCGATGTTGGTAAACAGGCCAACCGGATTGGACGAGTTCAGGATGCTGTTAAACGAATTCACCTCATAACGGTATAGGCTTTTCTTGTAGCGGTAGTAGTTCTCGCTTACAGAACGAAGGGTGATGTACACGTAATCGACATTTAAATTGAAAGCAAAACGGAATTTTATCCGTACTTCTTCTCCATTAAAAAGGGCATCGGAGAAATTTAACGTTTGGTTATTGTCCGAGTATCCTTCGTTTTTCAGGATCATATCGGTGCTTTCTATACCTGCATAAAATGTGGAACTGCTTTCATGCCTGACGGTTTCCCCTATGTTTGCTTCTATTTCATAATAATCGTTCCGGTTTGAATTATCGCTAAAAACCACGTCAATGGTTGAATATATGTACCCCCAGTCATCAACCGCATCTTTGGCTACAAAATTCTCCAAATTGAAATTTACCGGGGCTGGAAAAGCATCTCCTGTCAGCGCTTCTTTAAAATCGGGGTGGTAAACCCTTAATGAATAATTCATACCGGGAGATGCCTTTTGCCCGGTTTTGTACCAATGATCGCCACCAAACACTAATGTGTCAGGGATATTATCGGCATATAAAACCACGGTTGCGCCCTGTAAAAACGAATCGATGCTTTCGCTGATCTGACCGCTCTGGCTTACATGCACCGCAATTTCCTCCCCGTTTTCAAGGAAAGCATTTACCGTAATCAGTGATTCATGTTCCGGGATGTCGATAAACACTTCCTTTTCGCACGAGAAAAATACAGCCGCCAATAAAGGCAATAGCAGGAAAAAACTAAGAAAATCCTTTCTAATCATGTTTTAATACTGTTGATTCGTTAGCCACAAATTCTCGAATTTATATGGATTCAAAGAATCCATAATTCGTGTTTTCCACAATCATTTTATTGAATCAATTTGAATTTTAATGCATTATCAGCCATTGAACTTTGCTGATTTTCACTAAACCGAATAACAAGTTATTCGTGAATTCGTGGCAAAAATTCAAATCAATAATGTATTTTTTCAGCCAAGTGCAATCTATTCTGTGCATTACGATGAGTTTCATTATTATTTACGCATCACTGCTAATGTCATAATATTAAAGCAGAAAACGTAAACGACAATGCCGATTGTTTAACCCAGCCTGTTGTGAGCAACCCGGTTTCACTCCATTCAAGCCCCAGCAGAAAATGGTCGGAAATTCGGTATTTATACCTCACAAAATAACCAAGGGAAAACGAAAACATTTCAAATGCCACGTTCTCATTCACATAGCGGTCGACTTCCTGCACATAATACGAACCTATAATCCGGCTGTTCATATCAAAAGCGATCACCGGTCCCCCACCAAGCTGAAACAGATGCTTTGATGACGGGTTAAATAAATCGACATTGGCATTGATCGAAAGCGTGTTCACATTTGCATGATAAGCACCCAATCCTTCTTCCACACTGTTAAATCCCGAAGCGGAAGAAATCCGCAATGATGGATTGACCCACCGGTTGAATTTATAGGTAAACTCACCTGCAAGCGACATCCCCTGCTCTTTATGAGCGGAAAAAGTTGCATAGCCGGGGATTATTGAAATCTCGCATTGTTTTGGGAATTGAGCCAGGCTCTGTTGGACAATAAAGCAAACGAGCAAGCTTAAAAGAAATAGTTTATGGAAGAGTTTCATATTGGTATGGTTTTGTTGGTCTTGATTGATTAACGGAATCCATAGAAGCTTATTGCTCCTTTTTAAAATCGAGCTTATAAATTAAACTCAATTTCAAGGAATAAAAAGGATCAGGGCTTTTATGGGCGTTGAAATAATATTCATCTTTCAACAAAAATAAATGATTATACGAAATTGAAATATTAAAAGAATTGACTTTTTCATTTTTTCAAAATTTAAAGGTATAACTGAATGTGGGAATTATTGTAAATAGATTGTGTTCTTTCAATTCAGGTTTGTCATTCCTGATTGTAACTTGGTAATAGTAAGGATTTTTATGGTAATAAACATTCATAATGCTGATGTTCCAATCGCCATGGTCGCCTTTCATTGACAGGCTTAAATCGAGCCTGTGGTAGTCGCGTTGGCGCGAACTGTTGTAGCCCTTGTAAAGGAAAACGCTGTTCCCTTCAATGTCCTCGAAATACCATTCAGGTATGTTTGCGGGTATTCCAGTGGCATAGATCCAGTTTAAACCAAGGTTCATGTTTTCGTTTATCGGGTACTGCCCCGAACAATTAACCTCCCAGGTGCGGTCGTAATCAAACGGAAAGGGGTTCCCGTTGTTGATGTTTTCGAAGTAACGCCTGCCCGACTGCCAGGTTAGTCCCACCCAGCCGGTAAACCTTCCCGTGGTTTTCCGTATCAAAAGCTCTAAACCTTCCGACATACCTTTTCCACCCGTTTCGATGGTTTTTTCCCAACTGCTGTAATCAACCGTATACCTTACACCAGGCTTTTTCATCACCATTTGATCCATATACTTTGAATAGGCTTCGAGGGAAATCTCACAGCCCGGCAAGGGTTTGTATTCCAACCCGATTACAAACTGTTCGCTTTCCGAAGGCGGGGCCATATCAAAAACCGGGATGCGGTAATCACTCGAAAAGCCTGTACCCGTTGATGTGAGCACATGGAAGGCCTGGTTTATCCGGGTAAAAGAAGTTTTAATTTCCAAATTCTTAAACAAAGAATAGCTTAAGGAAAGCCGGGGCTGAAATGATAAAAAACTTTTGTTATCGATGGATAAAAGAGAAGGCCTGATACCGATGTTCCCCGAAAAACCATGAACACCCTCGAAAATCAATTCAGAGAAAAGGTTGTTCTCAATGGAATAAGATTTTTTGTAACCGTAATCCCCTTCTGCATTTTCGAGGCCGGGAAATTTTTGTATTATATGGGCATTGCCCGGATTATAACGGTACCAGTTTAACTCGTAGCCGTAAAACAAACGGACATTGTTCCGTATATTCCATTCGAAATGTGCCTTGGCAAATTCGCAGCTAATATCCGATTTGAAATCGTTTTCGTAATGGACCCGCTCATCTTCTGAAACGGAATCGAGTTTCATGAGCCGGTATTCGTTAAAATGATAATCGGAATGGCCTATTATAAAATTTCCGAAGAGTGAAGGGGAAAAAATACGGTTATACCGTACCGATGCTGCCAGGTTACCCCAGGTCGTGTTGTTTTTTGAAAAACCCGTTGAATCGGTTCCATCATGAAAACCAAACAAATCGTTGCCCGCGTAAAAACTCAAATACAATTTATCGACATCGCTCAATGCTGCACTCAATTTTATATTGGCATCGTAAAAACCAAAATCGATGTTGGCATCGGAAAGCAGGTCGAGGTAATTGAACAGGTTTTTTCTGAATGAAATGTTATATGAAGATTTCCCTTTACTTATAGGCCCGTTAATGGCTATTTTGCTGAACAGCAGCCCCAGGGTGAGCTTCCCGTTAAATTTGTACAGGTCACCATCATACGTATGTACATCGACCACCGATGAAAGTCGCCCTCCGTGCCTTGCCGGAAATCCTCCCTTGTAAAGGATGGCCGAGTTGATGATATCGGCATTGAAGGTTGAAAAGAAACCCCCGAAATGCGACACATGAAAAAGGGGCATATCGTCGAGCAGGAACAGGTTCTGGTCGTGGCCGCCGCCCCGCACGTACAGGTTTGAGTTGCCGTCGCCGGCAAACGAAACACCCGGGGTAAGCTGCAGGTATAGGTTTAGGTCGGGCTCCGATGCCAGCGAGGGAAGGGTGAGCAATTCGGTTTTATTCACCATGAACGCCGATGTTTGTGCCTTCTGAACATTCGCTGATTTGCCCGAAGTAACCACAACCTCGCCGAGTTCGCGTGTTGCAGGTGAAAGATAAATATTTTTGATTGCAGAAATCGAATCGGGCATAAACGACCGGCTTTCATACCCTATAAACGATACCGTGATGAGGGCAGAAGCATACGGGTCATACTTTAGTGAATAATAGCCATGTGCATTAGTTGAAGCACCAGCCATGCCAACTTCTTCGTAAATGGTAGCCCCAATCAGCGCTTCACCGGAATTCTGGTCAAAAACTTTACCTGATATAACTGCCATTTTGTTCTGGGCTATTAATGAGCAAGAGGCCAAAAACAAAAAAGTTGCTATTCTGGCTTTTTTGCCTATCACGTTAAAAAGTGGTTTTTTCATTTTCGCTGCCAGGTAAACCGTTCAACAAAAGTATCGCAAACCGAGGCAGAATAACCAGCAAAAATACCCGTGCCGTTTTCTACATTCGAGGGCACAATTACAGGCGATGCCGCCCCATAAACCATATCACCCCTTATTGCATTCCGCTGTTTGTACAAAGCGGTTTTGTACCTGTAATATGCGTACGATACGTTACGGAGTTCAATATGAAGGTCGTGGGCAAATGAAATTATCCCAATCATTGACGCTGCCATTGTACTGCCATAAATAATTTCAACGGTAACCGAATCGCCGGTGTCGGGGCATTTGAAAAGCAGCGATTGAGGATAAGCTGCATCCATGGCTGTTGGCGAGGGATAATAATCTTCCGATGTGATAAACGAAGTAGAAGTATGAAGGGAAGGTTGATAAAACCCGCTCCGTGCACCCACCTCCCCGTAAATATCCTCGAGATAATCATTTTCAGAAAGCGCCAGTTCCATATAAACTGGCTGACTGTTACGTTCAGGCAAAAAACGAATTAAGACATTCCGTAAAATGTAGCACTCTATAGAACTTCCTTGGGAATAATCCTTAACGTTTGTACCAATTTTCATTATACGAAAAGGTTGAGCCCTTTCCGGAACCGAATCAATAGCTGTAATACTTTCCGATATGTTATCCGCCAAAATTTCAATTTTTAAAACATCTCCGGGTGATGGGAAAAACTGGTCGGTTGTATAAACCGAAGCTTCACTGCTCTCTTTTAAAAGGGAAACGGTCAATCCTTTATTCAGGTTGGTAACTTTTACCTCATCTACAACAAATGAACCAGTTATCGGGGTAAATGTATTTAATACGGGTTCAATTTTCACCCTTAT
>JAFGEV010000301.1 GCA_016931385.1 Prolixibacteraceae bacterium | reverse complement strand
TACAACATCGCCAACCGATGTCCCAAAAAGTATATCGTTTTGGTTATTGTGATACATGCAGGTAATGTTTCCACGAAGCTCATGGCTTAATTCCATTTTTGAAAAGTCCCATCCCTGGCTGTAATCAAAAAACAGCAGTTCTTTCGATCCGGTTCCAAAATAAAGCCCATCGTTAAATTCCCCGGCAGAAATAAAAGGGATTTCCTCTTTCTCAAAAAAAGTGTTTGCAGAAATTTCCTGGCCATCATCTTTTAATTCAATTAATACCAGACCTTTCTGGGTTCCAACCCATATATTGTTCCTGCTATCGTCGAATACAAAGTTCACAGTATTGTCAGGCAAATGATTATTCGTATCGAGATTTTGTGTAATAAAATCATTCGATCCGGGTGTTTTATAATGCACACGTAACAAACCTGAATTTAGTATCAGCCATATATCTCCGTTGGCTGAAACATGTTGGTTTAAGACGTGGGTCCCTGCGGGTAGCAGGTTTTGTTCCTGAAAGTTAATTACCTGATGTTTCAAAGGGTCGATGCGGTGGGTGTTTCCAAGCGAGCTCCTGGCCCAAATAAATCCTTTTTTATCCTGATAAATATTGCTGATCCTTGAATCGCTCAAACTAAACACATCACCTTCAACCGTTTTATAAACATCGAATGAGTGTCCGTCGAAGCGGTTCAGGCCACCCGAAGTTGCCAGCCATAAATATCCCTCCTTATCCTGTGTAATATCGCGGACAAGGTTGTTCGACAAGCCGTCGTTGGTGGTTAAATGCTCAAATATATAATCTTGCGAAAATATAGCTGCCGGAAAAAGTAATAATAAACATGCCAATAATTTTTTCATTCTTCTCAATTTTTAAAGATCCGCTCAGAAATTTACCCGAAAACCTGTAACATTTTCCACGGGTATATTCAGCGCCTGGAAACTTATTACAAAACAGCCAAAAATACTGTGGCAAAATACGTCATAAAAATTTTAAAGCATTTAGAAAAGTAAAATTAGAAAAAACGGTTAAAAATTAATACCCTATTATACCAATTTGTCATGTATACGATGTACGATTTTACCCTTTAGTGATCTTGTTTATATAAAACTTTGTATAGCTGTAATTATGTTTTTTTTATGGTATGAAATCAAAGTATTGATTTTTCAGGGGAATGAAGTGTTAAGACACGGAGAATCCGGATAATACAAAAGTTCAGTTCTTTAACAATTACATCTTCCTTTGGCAAAAAATATAAACTTAACAACTTATGAAGCTTTCTTTGAAATTCTTAATAATGGTGGCCTCGGTTTCCTTGCTGGCCGGATGCGACTCTGCAAAAGAAGAGCAATACAAGCGCCCCGAGTGGCTTGCTCCCCCAATTTATCAACAGCTTCAGGAAAAGGGAAATTTTTCCCATTATCTTGCCTGTATCGATAAAGCAGGTTACGCCAAAACATTACAGGGTGCCGGGTATTATACTGTGTTTGCACCAACCGATGAAGCGTTTTCAGCATTCTTTACCGTGAACGGACTTAATTCGGTAAGCGATATCAGTGTGGAAATGGCCAAAGACCTGGTAAGCTATTCTCTGGCTGTAAGCCCAGCGTCGTATGAGCAAATCGACGATTATCAAAATTCATCGGCCACTGCAAGCGAAGAATCAAAAACCAATGTGGCTTTCAAACGTACAACATACAACTATAAATGGGTGTATACCGACTTTGATGTTGTAAGCGGTGAAGATAAAACAGTGATTGATATGAATGCTGTTGAGTCGGAAGTTTCCGTTCCGGGTGGCTTCGAAGAGAATGACTACAACCAGAAAAACATTCCTTTTTTCACTTCCGGTTTTATGACCAAAGCAGGCCTTTCGTCATACGATTATAATTATTTTTATCCGAACAGCGAGCTAAGCGGTTTTAATGTTGCCGGCGCAAAGGTTCTTGAACAGGACTTATGGGCCGAAAACGGGATAATACATGTTATCGACAAGGTTATTTTGCCCCTCGATAACCTTGAGGAAATTCTGACCAAAACAAATGAGTGTTCCGAATTTAAAGATATTTTGAGCCGTTACCTGGTAACCTACACCAAAGCATCGGATAATTTTCAGCTTAAATACGAGCAGGCTTCGGGCAATAGCGATGTGGTATTTATAAAAGATTACCCCTATTGCAGTTTTGCGCCTAACTGCGAAAACTATTTGAAATATGGCGGCGGAACCCAAATGGATGCCCAAACCGACGGCTGGACAATGTTTGCACCTTCAAACCAGGCCTTACAGGATTTTTACAGCAACAAGTTTTTTAAATACGGTTACCATTCCCTCGACGAAATGCCCTCGTTTGTGATACAGGAACTGGTTAATGCGCACCTTTTCAGAACGACCGTGTGGCCCAGCAAGTTTTCCACCACTGGAAACCCCTACGGCGAAGAAGCCCGTTTCGATGCCGGCAGCGATGTGTTTAAAAAGGAAATTGGCAGCAACGGGATATTTTACGCTGTGAACAAAGTGCAGAACACCGATGCTTTCAATACCGTATTGGGCGATGTTATCCTCAATCCTGAGTATTCATTGATGTACCAGGCATTGACCACACTTGAGCCACTGGTTTCGACACTGAAAAATACGGCCAGCAATTACATTTTATTCCTGATTACAAATGAGGCGATGGCTGAAGCAGGTTTTAAATTCAATTCAGCTTCCCTTGCCTGGGAGTTTACCGAAGATGCAGACCGGCCCGACCTTGGCTCACATGTAACTACGGCACTGGCCCGCTTCATTAATATGCATATTGTTTTAACAACCTCTGAAATGAGGGCAAACGGTATTGACATTAAAAGTGGCTCGGGGCTTATTAAAACCTATGGCGATGAGTACATTAAATACAAAGATGGTACAGTATATGCCGGAGGAAACGAAGCTGCCCGAAGGCCAAAGGTTACAAATCCCATCGAAAGCGGTTCAAAGAACGGACAGTCGTATGCACTGAACAGGGCGCTGCTCTTTTCTAACGGGAATATTGGTGATGTAATGTCAGTATCATCGCTCACCTCGGGCAGCCGGGCTACAACCCTGCTTAGGTATCTTGAGAAAATTTCAGAGGCTACCTATGTTAACGACGAAGGTGTGATCACTTTTGTACCAAATTGCGTTTACAACATTTCAAGCCTGGCAATTAAGGATGTTCCAAATACCGATGTAATTACTGTTTTTGTTCCAAACGACCCTGCAATTGAAGCAGCAGTTGCGGATGGGCTGCTAAAACCACTGGCCAATTTTGCCCCCGATGGCGATATAAACATCCTGGCCGACGATAATGTCATTTTAGAACAATTTGTCAAGTACCACATTGTAAAGGGTAACATTATTTTGGGGCATGAGGTAAACAGCAGTTATGTTACCTATAAAAAACTTGATGATGGAACATACGCTACATTACAAGTGCAGGGCAGTCCTGGTTCGCCTGGCAGCCTTACCGTTACCGACAACCAAGGCCGTACGGCTAATGTGATTACCACGGCTCCTTCAACCTACAATATACTTGGCAACAGGGCTATCGTGCATGTAATTGATAACTACCTGACTTACTGATCTAAAACCGAATTGCAATGAATAAAAAAATACTACTTGTCATTCTTCAGCTTTTCTTTTTTCTGGCAGCAGTGCATGCCCAAAATAAGCTAACAATAAGGGGAAAAGTAACCGATGGAACAGAAAATTTACCAGGAGTAACTGTTGTGGAACTCGATAAAAACAACCGTATTGTAAAGGGAACAACAACCAATTTCGACGGCGATTTTGTGATTGTAACTTCAGGTAGCGACAATAAACTGCAATTTTCATTTATCGGTTTTAAAGATCAGCTTGTTGATATTTCGACCGATAAAACTACCCTGACCATTTTTTTGGAAGAAGATGTGAAAACCCTTGAGAGCATAGATGTAATTGCCGAAAAGGTTACCAATACAGGTATGATGAACATTGATGACCGCGACCTGGCCATCCCGGTGGCAAAAATTTCTGCAATGGAATTTCAAAATGTTCAGGCATCTTCTATCGATGAGGCGCTGCAGGGCCGTTTGGCTGGTATTGATATTACCTCGAACTCGGGCGACCCTGGTGCAGGTATGTCGATACGCATTCGTGGTGTAAGCACGCTTTCGGCAAATGCAACCCCATTGATTGTTGTAGATAATATTCCCTACGAAGTTACCATTGCTTCCGACTTTAGTTTCAGCACTGCAAATGAGGAAGGCTATTCGCAAATGTTGAACATCCCTGTTGATGATATAAATGAAATAACTGTATTGAAAGATGCTGCGGCCACAGCCATGTGGGGAACCAAAGCTGCAAACGGTGTGTTAATGATTACAACAAAACGTGGCACCCGGGGGCGCGATCCGGTCATTTCGTTCAATTATAAAAACACCTATTCATTCAACCCCGGGCATATTCCTTTATTAAATGGTGACCAGTATTCGACTCTGATACTTGAAGCCTATCAGAATTCATACGGTGTGCCCCTCAATACAAGTGTCAGAAGGGAATTTTTGTACTCGGCCAACGATCCTTACTATTTCCATAACTACAGTGCAAATACCGATTGGGTAGATGCAATAACCAGGGATGGGAGTACCAACAACTTTGATTTTTCGATAACCGGTGGTGGCAGTAAAGCATTCTACCGCTTCTCTGTCAACTACCAGGATCAGATTGGTACAACACTGGGAACCGATATGAACAGGTTATCGACCCGCTTAAACCTTGACTATTTTATTTCGGATAAACTCAAAATGCGAGCCGACTTTTCAATTGCCCACGGCATTACCAACTCAAATTATTCCGACAACTATATAAGAAGTTCAAGAAATACCGATGTCAGGGGCATCGCTTACAAGAAAATGCCCAATATGTCGATATTTGAATACGATGCCTGGGGAAACGAAACCGAAAATTTCTTTTCACCCGAAACCAATGCCCAGGGTACTTTCCCTTCAACATACAATCCTGTGGCAATGGCTACCGATGGTGTGAACCGGACAACCAACGACCGTATCACAACAAAATATTCACTTTATTACGATATTGTAAAAGGACTGAGATACACGCTTGACCTTTCGTTCGATGTGAACTCTAACAAGGTAAATAAATTTTTGCCCCAAACTGCAACTGGCAAAGAATGGACCGATCAGTGGGTGAACAAATCGTTCGATTTCGATTCCGATACCTATTACCTTTATTCGAACAACATGCTTGCCTACAGCAATACCTTTAACGAAATACACCAGTTTGCGGCAACTCTGAACCTGATGACCAATGAGAACATTGGCAGCGCCTTTGATATTTGGGCTTCCAATTCAAGTTCTTCAACACAGCAAGATCCATCCAATCCGTCGAAAGTAAATGAAAGCGGCCTGGGGCCAAATACCGACCTGTCGCATGGCAGGAGCATAGGCTCGGCTTTGCTGGTCAATTACATTTACAACGACAAGTACATCATTAACGGGGGTTTTCGTTACGAGGGCAACTCACGTTTCGATGAAAATAACCGTTATGCCATCTTCCCTAGTATTTCGCTTGCATGGCGGCTTTCGGGAGAACCTTTCATGAGCACCTTCAACTGGATGGACGACTTAAGGCTCAGGTTCAGCTACGGTGAAAACGGCAACCCACCGCGTTATGAGGGGATGTTTTACAGCAATATCAACTCTTTCAACTGGAATTATCTCGGGTATAGTGCTGTTTATCCTACAAATATGGAATTGAAAAGCCTTAAATGGGAATCGATCAAGCAAACCAATATCGGTTTAACGCTCGACCTTTTCGAAGGCAGAATATATGCCGAGTTCGATTATTACAACAACCATACTGAAGATATGTTTGGCTACAACGTATCGGTTCAGAGCACCTCGGGTTTTAACACGAACAGTGTAATTAACCTGGGCACGATGGACAATTATGGCTGGGACATGTCAGTACGGACCATTCCAATTAAGAAAGAAGACTTTAAAATGACCTTCGATTTTAACCTGGCACGGAATTACAATATTTTGCGCGAGTTGGCCGATAATTATGCCAATATCAGGAACGAAACCATCGAGAACGGGCAATATCAAACCATTGCGCAAATCGACAACCCGGCGGGTTCGTTTTATGGCTATCGTTATAAAGGAGTTTACACTAACGATGATATGCTGATTGCCCGCGATGCCGAAGGCACTAAAATCACCGATCCAAATGGAAATGAAATCCCAATGGTATACGACTACAAAAATACCCGCTACTTTTTTGAACTGGGAGATGCCATTTACGAGGACATCAACAACGACGGGAACATCAATGCCAGCGACATCGTGTATCTTGGAAATGCAAACCCGCTTTTTACCGGCGGTTTTGGTTCATTAATAACGTACAAGAATTTTTCGCTGAATACATTCTTCTACTTCCGCTACGGGAACGATATTATTAACCGCACCAAAATGCAGGGCGAGGCCATGTACAGTTACGACAACCAGTTGGCTTCAACTTTACGGCGCTGGAGAAAGCCTGGCGATGAAACCGACATACCGCGTGCGCTGATGTCAAAGGGTTATAACTGGGCAGGATCAAGCCGTTTTGTTGAAGATGGCTCTTTCCTCAGGTTAAAATACATTACGCTTTCGTACCGCTTTCCAAACAAATTTGTTCAGAAAATTGGCCTTAAAAGCATGAGGGCTTCATTAACGGTAAACAACCTGCTGACTTTTACCAACTACAGTGGCCAGGATCCGGAAATCACCATTAAATCATCGGATGCTGTGATTTACACTGTGGGATACGACGATTCGAGAACGCCCCGTTCGAAAGATATTACGTTCATTTTAGCAATAACATTTTAATGGCAGGGAGGAATTAATAATGAAAAAAGTTATGAGAAAAATATACCGACTGATATTTGCCCTGATCGTGTTTTTGGCTATGAGTTCATGTAACGACTGGCTTTACCTCCAGCCTGAAGATGGTGTGCTGGTTGACGAATTCTGGCAGTCGCAGGCCGACCTTGAAGCCGGCTTAATGGGATGTTATGCATCGATGCTGGGGAATAATGTAAGCGGTACGATGAGCGTACCTGAACTAATGCTCCTGTGGGGCGAAGTCAGGGCCGATATGTTGACCTATTATAATAAGGAAGTAACTGATTATATGCTGATATGGCAAGGCGATATTAAACCCACCAATTCGTTTTGTAAATGGTCGTCGTTTTACCGTACCATAAATTATTGTAACACTGTATTGGAACGCGGAGAGTCAATTCTTGAACTTGATGCTTCCTTTACGGTTGACGAGTGGAACCAATACCGTGCCGAAGCGCTTGCTATACGTGCACTTATGTATTTTTACCTGACAAGGGTTTTCGACCAGGTGCCCCTTGTACTTGAAGCAACAACCAACGACCTGCAGGTGATTACCATGCCAAAAGCTACCAGGGAAGAAATATGGGCACAGATTGAAACCGACCTAGCTGAAGCAGAAAAACACATTTGTTATTCATATAACTCAACAATTGCCGAGGACAAAGGCCTGATAACGATATATACGGTTTGGGCAATTCAGGCCGATTTTTACCTGTGGACCGATAATTATGCCAAAAGCGAACAAGCCTGCAATAATATCATAAACTCAGGCAAGTACTGGCTGGTAAACGGCGATATGGAATGGCTGACCAACCTTTATGTAAACGGGAACAGCCCTGAAGGGATTTTTGAACTCCAGTTCGAGGTTGACATCCTGAACCCTTATTACCGTTTATTTTATACCGATGCCAATTACAGGGCACACCCCGATGTGATGGAAAATTTCTGGCCTACCGATCCTTACCTGGTAAACGCTGACAGCGCAGATGTCCGCAGCGACAGGGGTTCGTACCGCTCGGGGATGAACTACGCTGTTTGGAAATATATCGGCCGGACCCGCACCGACCTGAAATCATCTTCCGAGGCCTATTCAAATTTTATTGTTTACCGCTATGCCGATATCCTTTTGATGAAGGCTGAGGCAATTGCTGCACAACTCGATAGTGATGACCCGGTAAGGGGAGCTGAAGCGCTTGAACTAATCAAAATGATCAGAAAAAGGGCAAATGCTTCAACCCTGACCGACGAAGGCGAGCCAACTTCAAAAGAAGCGCTTATGACTTATGTGCTTAACGAGCGGGCAAGGGAATTTGCTTTCGAAGGGAAACGATGGTTCGACATACTCAGGTATGCAAAACGCGACAACTACAAACGGCTTCAGGCCCTGAAAAATATGTATCAGTTGTGTGCCCCGGCTACTAAATTGCTTTCCATCCAAAGCAAGCTTAACGACCCCGACAGCCATTACCTGCCAATTCCACAAACCGATATTGATGCAAGTAACGAGCAGTTGGTACAAAATCCATTTTACGAAGAATAGCACGAAAAAATTGAACGATTATGAAACGGATACAATATCTTTTAACTGTCATTTTTCTGGTTGGTACAATTTCCCTCGTTTTTCAGCGATGCGAGGAGCCCGATTATGTAGAACGTACCAATTATGAAATACTGATCGGGGAGTTTTTTGAACAACATCCCGACTCGTTTTCAATTTTTCTTGACGTGTTGAAACGGTCGGAAACCCTCGCTTTTCTGAAAGCTTACGGGGCTTATACCTGCTTTGCCCCTACCAACGAGGCTTTTAATAACTACTTCGCTTCAATGGGCATTGGGTCGATTGAGGAAATGAGTGTTGCTGATTTGAAAAGCCTTGTTCGGTTTTGTGTGATTAAAGACACTTTAAGCTCCGAAAACTTTGTTGATGGAAGGATGAACTCACCAACACTTTATGGCCAGTACCTTACCTACGGCACTTATTTTGAAGACGGCGAAATTGTTAAGAAAATCAATAAGTACGCGGTAATTGACCAGATTGATATACGTGTCACAAACGGCATTATCCATACACTAAAAAATGTTCTGGAACCCGAAATTAAAACCATATCCCAGTACGTTGAAAGCACCGAAGGTTATTCAATATTTACACAAGCATTGAAAGAAACCGGACTGTACGATTCATTAAACATCACCCCATCGCCTGAAAGGGATACAATATGGTATACATTTTTTGCTGTTTCCGATGAAATATTAAAAGCCGATGGGATCGAGTCACTCGACGACCTTAAGGCGAAATATCAAACCGAAGACCGCCCCAACGGATTATACCTCTACATAGCCTATCATATTTTGCAGGATCAGTACCACTTTATTTCCGATTTAATATCCTCGAAGGCAGTAGCAACAAAGGCGCCCTCGGAGGTTTTGACCATACGGACCAAAGGAACGGATGTACTTATTAACGACGATTATTTTGCCGGTATTTACGAGCCAGGTTTCGAAATCAGACGCAGTGAATCTGATCAGACTGCGGCTAATGGGGTACTGCATTTTATGAATGGTAATTTTGCCATTAAAGTCCGTTACCCTTTTGCGGTTTACTGGGATGTTTGCGATCAGATTGAATTGAGAAAAATGCCCGGTGTATTCAGGAAAAACGGGCAGAGCAACCTGGCAAACGGCACCTTTGAAAATATTAGCTGGGAGCCCGAAGATGCACTGATACATTACAATGCCAATAATACGGTTAATGGCGACAACTGTTTTGTATTCAGAGACTGGTTCCATATCGATTTCCGCCCCGAAATAGTCAAATCGATAACCCTTAAAACCCCGACTCTCGTTAAAGGAACTTACAAAATATGGGTGGGGACCCGTTCGCAGGCATCATCATCGCGCCAGTATAAGGCCTATACTTACTTCGACGGCGAACAAACCTCCAAAATTCTGGATGGCGCCAAATGTTACCGTTCGTATGGCCGATATGCCACCGATGGCGAATTAAACCAGAACGGGATGAAAATTTACCAGTACGACCCGTCGCACTATTATACCGATGACCCGGCAATGATTCAAACCATGATTGACAATGGCCGTGCCCATAACTGGCTGGAAGACCCAACCGGCGAATGGGGACGCTATTTGTGCCAGGATGCCGGAACCGTAGTTGTGAATGAAACCGGAACACATACCATCCAGTTTGTTGCTACTGCCGGGGGCAATGGCAGTTATTTCCGAATGGATATGATCCAGTTCATCCCTGTTGAGGAAGATCAAAACTGGCCAAGAGTTAACATTATGGATGGCTCACTTGTGTATAAGGAAGATTTAGAGGCAGGGATATTTCCGCCCTATTAAACAATGACAACAATTTTAAAACCTGATGATAAAGTATGTGAAGGGTTATGAAAATTTGAATGTAGTCGATAATGAAAACAATAATATTATGAACAGATATAAATTTTTCCTGATAATAGCTTTGGTTATGATTCTTTCAGCATGCAAAAATGTCTGGGAAGAACACATCAAAGTTAATGATAATGTATTGCAGGAAAACATTATGGTTTATCTCGGGTCGGACCCGGAATTCTCCGAATTTACAAGTATGCTGAAAAGCACAGGTATGGATGTATACTTAAGTTCATCGGGGATTTATACCGTGTGGGCCCCCGATAACCAGGCCATTGCCGGTATTGACCCCTCGTTGATTGATACCGATGATAAACTCAGGCTTTTTGTGTCGAACCACATAGTGAGTGGCATGTATTCAACCTTAGCCAACAATGTAGCCCTCGACCTGAAAATGAAAAGCGGAAAAAGCCTTTCCTACGACAGCAGCAACGATTTAATTGATGGGGTTACCATTGACCCTTCAGGTGAAGTAACCCTCAAAAATGGTGTGGTTCAGCTTATCAGCCAGCCATTGTTGCCTCGATACACTATCTGGGATTACATTGCACTGGAAGCGCCTCCGGGAAGATTTGTCGATTATTTAAAATCGCTGACCCGACTGGTTTTCGATGAAAATAATTCAGAACAGATTGGCGTCGATTCGTTAAGCCAGCCTGTTTTTGACAGTATCTGGATTGAAAAAAACAACTTCTTCCTTTATGTAACCGATATCTCATCTGAAGATTCAACACTTACTTTGTTAATACCCGGAGATGAAGTTTTTGAAGCAGAATTTAGCAAGTTCGAAAAATATTACAGGCGCGACGATAAGGTTTCGAATGTTATACCCACTGCCCGCGACAGTGCTTACATCAAGTTAATGATTGCCCGCGACCTGGTTTTCGAAAATGAATACACTGCCTCTGACGGCCCCGACACCCTTGTTTCCTATTTTGATGTTAAAGTACCGTTTAATAAGGCTTCTGTTACTTCTTCGTTTCAGGCCAGCAATGGTTATGTACATCATGTTACTGACTGTTCTGTTAAGCCTTCCGATAAGATATTGCCCATTGTTATGGAAGCTGAAAATTGCATTGTAGGGGCAATGATTTCTTCATCGGGCAACTATCTTACCAACACTACATCGGGAACAGGCACGCCATATTTCAGGCAACGGGCAAATGCGTCGCAGGGCTTCGACCTGATTGTTGACAATTCCCATAAAAGCGAAAGATTATCAGGCGCTTTGTTTGCCGGGCCGATTGTAGCATCTATGCCTTACCGGGTAAAAATCAGGGCCATTAACGATTTCAACAAATCGTACCGGTATCCAAATTCTGAAACCGTGTTGAAACAGTGGCTCGGGCAGGTTACCATTACCAGAGATCTTATTACCGAAGAAATCAAAGCCATCTCAACCGCCACTAACCTGCTGAACTCGGGCGATCAGTTCGGAACACCCGACGTGGTTTACGACCCTGCTGACCAGAATACTTATTACTATTCCGATACCCTGCTTACGTACAGCCCGATTGAAAATGCTATTGAAGATGAAGTTGACCTTGGTTATTACAACTTCTCCAAATCGGACAGCGTGTATCTGAGGCTTATACCTCAGGCATCGCAAATGGCTGTTACTGCCGATTATTTCCGCTTAGTGCCAATTTTTGAATAATCTGAAAAATGAAAGATATGAACTATATAAGCAAGATACTGGCGATTACCTTAATGTTAACAGGTTTTTCTGTCTGGGCACAAGATCAAAACGGCCCGGGTGTAAAAATTTCAGGTGTTGTTTATAATTCGAACAACAACCAGCCTGTTGAACTTGCTTCGGTAGAATGTAAGGGCTTTTCATCAGCTTTTACCGAAAAAGATGGCAGCTTCTCGCTGGAAGTAAGGTCAAAAAACGACATCCTTATTGTTAATGCCCCGGGTTTTCAGGCTAAAGATGTGTTATTGTCAGGCCGCGATTCAGTAGTGGTTTTCCTGCTTGATGAAGGGGCCGGTTCATTTCAGAAAAAAACCTGGTCGGGTTTTTCTTCAAAGAAACAGCTGTATACTACACAAGCAGTGAGCATAACCAGCCCCGAAAGGGAAGCTGTTTCAAAATTGAGCCCGGGTTCGGGCGAGGCTGCTTTCGACGGCCCGGTGGCAGGTTTGGATGCACGGGCACGTAACGGTATTAAAGGGGCCGGATCTGATATTTTTATCAGGGGATATTCCTCTGTATATGCCTCAAACCAACCCCTGGTTATCGTCGACGGGATGATATATGATACCAGGTCGTACGGCACATCAATGATTAAAGGATTCCGCTCAAATCCATTTGCCGGTATCGATGTGGGCGACATCGAAAACGTTTCGGTTGTGAAGGATGCAGCCCCGCTTTATGGAGCTAAGGCATCGAACGGAATCATTTTTATCCGCACAAGCCACGCCGATAAAAAAGCTACTTCAATCGACTTTTCGATGAACGGGACAATGGAATTTGCCCCTGATGAAATCCCGGTGCTTGGCGCCGAAGACTATAGGCTATACCTAAACGAGATATTGCTGACAAAAGGAATTACGCCCGATTCAATATCGAGGATGGCTTTTCAGAACCGGGATACTTCATTAATGAACTATTATGCTTACCAGAACAATACCAACTGGCAGAAGAAAGTATTCGCCGATAATTATTCAACAAACTTC
>JAFGEV010000300.1 GCA_016931385.1 Prolixibacteraceae bacterium | reverse complement strand
CAGGTTGTATGAAATGTTATACTGGTTGGCCAGAATTGGTTTTACACTATCAGTAACCGGCACCCACTGGTCGGTAGGAAAACCCACCGATGAATTGGTCAGCAGGTGGATGTTTTGGGAAGTCCTGGAATAGGCTAGCCCAAACCAGTTATTCCGGTTTAACATGTACTTAAAAAACAAACGGGGTTCAAAGCTAAAATATGTTTTCGTTTCGGTAAAAAAAGATGTGCCCCTCACCCCTGCCTGCAACATGAATTCAGGGGAAATACTCCATTCGTCCTCGAAGTAAATAGCCGCTTCGTTGTTGTACAATTCTTCATGATGATCGATGGTATCGGCACGGAGCATTCCCCCAAAATCGTTAAAATCGACAATGTTCACACCCGGCTGGAACCGGTGGCGGGTAAACAAAGCCCCAAAGCGCAACTGATGGTTTTTTGCCGGGAAGTAATCAAAATCGACACTTCCCCCAATATCCTCAATCCCGGATGTAAAATTTAAATCAAGTTCCGAGTACCTGCCGGTTGAGTCGGTTTCTTTTGCATAATGGCCCGTATTAAAAGCATACCTGCTATACACAAAAGTGGTATTGCAAAACAAATTCTTAGCAGGCTGGTAATTCCAACGAAGCGTGGCAGTAACATTGCCCCAGTTAAATCCCGTATTTTCAATAACCTCCCGCTTTTTTTCAGGATCACTGTATTCCCATTTGTTTGAGTAAACATCCTTCCCGGTATAAACGCTCAGGTAAAGCCTGCTCTTTTCACTGAAAATATGGTTTACTTTGGCATTGATGTCATGAAAGTTATAAGAAAACATAACACCTGTGCCACTTAATGCCAGTTGGTACAGACCGGTAAACAAGTCGAAATATGTACGCCGTGCGCTTACCATGAAAGAAGTTTTCCCTTTAATGATTGGCCCTTCGAGCATTATTTTTGAAGAGACAAGGCCCAGGGATATATTTCCTTTCAGTTTTTGGTTATTGCCCTCTTTCATGCGGATATCGAGCACTGAAGAAACCCTTCCCCCATAACGCGCAGGAAATGCGCCCTTAATGAGTTTACTGCTTTTTACAGCGTCGGAATTAAACACCGAAAACAAACCGAAAAGATGGCTGGCATTGTACACGGGCACACCATCCAGTAAGATCAGGTTTTGCCCCGGGTCGCTGCCCCTGACCACCATTCCCGATGTGCCCTGAATGCCGGTTTGAACACCGGGCAGCATTTGATACGCCTTCAAAATATCGGTTTCGCCCAATACCATTGGTATTTTTTCTATTTGCGAGGAAGCAAGCATATGCTCTCCTGAGCGCTGTAATACGGAATTTGTTTTTTCAGCTCCGACAAGCACCTCGCCAAGCTCATATTGCTGTTTATGTAAGCCAATAATTATAAAGGTATCTTTTGGATAACTTATTGAAACCTGTTCAGTTTTGTACCCAACATAAGACACATTTAAGGCCCTGCATTTTGAACCGGGTTGAATGGAAAAGAAACCATAGGTATTGCTTTGCGTTCCTTTTAATGTTTCGGGGCAAAAGATGCCGGCGCCAGGCAGACGTTCACCCGATGATGCATCCTGCACATACCCGCTAATTATGAATGGTTTATCCAGGGCAAAACTATTTAAAATAAAGCCATAAATAAAAAAAGAGATAATTAATAATCGATAAACTTTCATAAATTACTGGTTATTATCTTTCACACAACGGACTGAATAATAATAGTTATTTGTTTCATAATCGTGTTCCCGGTAAATTATGCCTCCATCGTGATCAAAAATTCTTTTAATTGCTTCATCATTTGTCATTGTATCTGACCAAAATATGATTGATGAACCAAAAAGGCTGTAACCCTCATCTTTTGTATAATATCCTGCCGGTAAATCAGAGTAACCCGTACGATTAGTTCCATTATTAAAATACTTATAGTATTTTTCGCCAGGGTATATTAGCTGAAGACCCGCATTGGTAGTCCGGGCAGCATCAATTTCCTCCTCCGGGACACCTACAAACCGTTCCAAATCCTTCCAATCATTATCTGTAGACAAACGCCAGCCTTCGGGGCAAACGTTTTGTGCGGTTTCAAAAGTGTACAAGTTGCCAAACATGGTTAAATCGGTATAGTTATCATTCAGAACAGGAACGCATCCTTCTGCAGAATTGTAACGCAGGTTTTCAGCAAACCAAACCAGATTCCCGAGTGGAAGAACCGGGTAAACATTGCCATCTCGCAAATCGATAATGGTTTCCACGGTTTTTGTGGTAAAGCTTATTTCTTCTCCTAAAACCTTTCCTCTGTGATCTTCACAAAAGGGCCGAATATAATAGGTTTTATTCGCTTCAAGGTCAGCTACAGGAACAACAAAGCCATAAGTCCTATTACTAACCGTAGTAATTGTATCGTCAAGTGTTACCCCCGGAGTATCCGACCATACAGTGCCACCTTGATACGGTGTTGAACCTCCATCGTCAGAAACCCGGGCGTATACAAAAGCCGAATTGTGCGTGATGATCCCAATTGAATCGATTTGAACAACGGGCATTTCTTCATGAATGCTGCTGCAAGAGAATAATACAAATAGAATTATTAAACAAAAATTCTTCAAAAGTGAATTAGTTTTCTTTCTGATCTTCATAATTTTATTGTTTACTCATTTCTTCAATGGAATCGGGTGGGAAAAAAGTATAGAAAGTACTTTCATAAGAAACAAAAAAACCTACCCCGTTTTCAATGTTTGAAAATATAGGATAAACATATTCTGTAAACTCACTGTTCTTTGACCCATCGTAATACACAGCACTCATGGCATAGGTATAATAATCTTTCGAGACTGTAACCAACTCAATTTGAATTGAATCAAAACCGGTAAAATCTTCTTCTTCGGGTATGTGGTTCCTTATTTCAACTTCAAAAGCCAATTTTTTGGAATTATAATCCGAATCTTTTTTAACGCTGAACGGACTGATAAATTCAGTTGAATGATAACCATCTATCCCTTTGTAATACGTATGTGTTTTATACATGAAATAATTTTCTTCAGGAAAAATATCATCAAATTTTAAGGTCAAACAGTATCTGCGATGTTGTGTATCAGTGCTTGAAATGTATACAGTATCAATAAACAGTTTGTTTACCAATTGCTGAGGAACAGAATGCACACTTTCATAGCCCTCACAATCAACGTGAATGCTGTAGCTTTTAATCTCGCTTAGTTTTAACCCTACAGGGGAAATGAATTTCGATGCTCCCGAATTTGTTAATTGCACCAAAGGCTCATTTTTTTCATATAGCCAAACCGAAGGATTATCAATATAATCACTTTCATTTGGCTTATCGGGAGGAATGGTTTTTTTCACAATAATATGTGCCCCGCTATCTACACTTATAAATCCGTGTACTACAATTTTATCCCCGCCATAAAACGTTTCATAATCGATTTCACTTTCCAAACCACAACCCATAAAAAGAGAAGTTGAAATAAAAACGAGCACTATTACATATATATTTTTCATATTCTTCAGAATTCAAGTGAATAACTAATTGATGGAATAATTGAAAACAAAGACTTCTGGTAAACCTTTCCTGTACCTGGTTTATAGTATATAAAAACCGGATTTTCCCGTGCATAGGCATTAAAAATATTTAAACTCCATTGCACTGTCCTTCCTTTTTTTGTTTTTGATCTCCTTATGAATGATAAATCGAGCCTGTGATAATCGGGCAACCTTCTGTTGTTGATCCCTGAATAAACATAATACCAGTAGGCATATTCATCGGACCTCACATAAGCGTCAGGAAATGTCACAGGAGTTCCTGTTGCAAATTGAAAATGCGCATTCAATAAATATTTCTTCCCAAGCTTTAATTGTGTGAAAAGCGATAATTGATGTCTCCTTTCATAAATAAATGGGTATGGATTTCCATTGTTCAATGAATCGAACTGACGGTTATTCCTTGACAAAGTATAGCCCAAATCGACCCTAAATTTTTCAGTATTATACTTGATTTGAAACTCTCCCCCATAAGCCTCACCTATGCCGTTTTTTATAACTGTTTCACTGAAAGGCTTCATATTTACTGTTTCTTCAGGAGGAAAACGGAACTCAAGCAAATTCGACATAGTTTTATAATACAACTCTGCTGACATTTCCAGATTTGCTCCCGGTATTGAGCCAAAAATACCAGCGGACCATTGTGAAGCTTCCTGTGGTGGAATATCTTCTGAAGATGAAAGCCAAAATTCCCGTTCCATTCCCGAAACATTGTTAATAATAACATGGTTAAACTGATGCATCAGCGTATAGTTGGCTTTAACCGACAAATGTTCATTAAGCATTGCACGAATAGAAATACGCGGGTCAAACTTCAGGTAATTTACATTTTCATTAAAATAATCTGTACATCTCAATCCCAAATTTAGATACAAAAGTTTGTTGAGCCTGATGTCGTCTTCTATATAAAATGAAAATTCATTTGCAATTAAAGGTTCGGTATAACCAATTGTTGTATCACTTTCAAAACCTGTATTATCATTAACCACACTTGAATATTGTACCATAGGGGTAAAAGTATAATTGCTGTATTCTACCCCTCCCATGAAAGTATGCTTGTCAGAGGCATAAAACTCCAGCCTGCTTTGTGCCGATATTTCCCGAATATTTGAATTTAAACCCTTTTCGAGTTTATTATTGTAACGTGTCCCGCTAGAAGTTTTGCCTTCAATAAAATCATTGGCATACCCCGAAATAGTCACATTGTTTTTCATAAATATTTTTGATGACAGAATAAGATCGTTTTTCAACGATAGCGCACTGTTAAGCGTATTCATCCTGTAGTTATATTCGCTAAGCGTAGTAAAACCTTCATTAATGTAATCAATGGTTTCCACTTTGTCGTTACCCCTGTAATAATGAATTGCCCATTTGCTTTTTTGAGAATATTGATAAGTAATTTTACCATTAAGGTCGTAAAAAAAATATGACCAGTAATTTCCTTTTTTATTCTTCTTTGCTTCAATATTTGTTGGCAACAGAATTAAATCGAAATAGGATGTACGGGCCGACAGGAGAAATGTTATTTTATCGCCAATTGGGCCGTCAAGCGCTAAACTTGAACTAATTAAACCCAGTGAAAATTTCCCCTTAATCTTCTTTTTGTTTCCATCGTGGGTCATCACGTTAATAACAGAAGCCAACCGGCCACCATACCTCGCAGGAAACCCCCCTTTATACATATCAACCTGCTTTACTACATCGGTATTGAAAAGGGAAACAAAACCACCAAAATGGCTGGTATTATAAAGTTTAATACCATCGAGCAGGATCAGGTTCTGACCACGGTCGCCACCTCTGACCATGATGTTTGAATAACCGTCTTTGCCCCCTGAAAAACCTGGAATAAAAGTTATAGCCTTCATTAAATCAGGCTGCCCGGTAAATGAAGGTATTGCTTCTATCGTTTTAACAGGTAGGTTGGTCAACCCCATCAGAACCTGTTCATGAACAGGTTTAGATGCTGAGACATCAACAGTGCCTGTAACAAATGGTTTCTCTTTTAAAGTAATACTTATTGTCGTGTCCCTTTTAAGAGAAAAAGTGTTGTTTTTGCTTTGGTATCCCAAATATGAGGTATTTAATGAAACTAAACCGTTGGGAAGGGTAATACTAAAAAAACCTTCGGTATTACTAACTGTACCGGAACTGTTAACTGTATCGTAAATTGTTGTAAAAGCCAACCGTTCGCCGGTTTCATAAGAAGTTACAAAACCACTGACCGTATGCTTTTGACCAAAGGAAGTAAAAAAAACAAAAGCAAAAAACAGGTTTAATATGAAATGCTTATAGTTCATCCGGCAATTTTCTCATTTCCAATACTTCCTTCTCGTAGTTTCCCTCAGTGTAAATTTTGTAATTCACAACTGAATCGGTACCTTCCAAAAGGTTTTCAAATACATACCCTTCCTTTTCCAATGTCAGTTTCGCCGTTTCACTTCCAAAAAACTGGTGCTGAAAAGTTCCGTCTTCATAACTTGTTGTTATGGCAATACCCCCCGAAGGATTGGTGAATGTAACAGACACTTCCGATATAGGTTGCCTCGTTTCTTTTTCAACAATTACACCTTCAACATCAATCTTTATTGAATTTGGATCTCTTTCACAACCCAACAATAATTGAAATACGAGAAATAAAATTATGGGAAAGGTTAAAAGTTTGTTTTTAAATTTTAGGATATCCAAATAAATTCTTTTTTCCATTTTAAGCAATGTTTTAAGTTATAGTTCAAAAAGGGGTGATAATGCAAATCACCCCATACAAATAATATTTTAAATTAAGGACAATTATAGTCACCAATTAATTTTTGGTCTTCAGGCACCCCACGTGACCAAACATTTATATCAAGATATTTTATAAGTGCCGGATGCTTACTTGTTGGAGAAAATCCGGGATCATCGAAGTAAACATCATAACCAATTCGTTCATTTTCTTTCCAAGTTTTTGTCGTATATTCACTGGGATAAGTTGAAGCATAACCAAGAGTAAGATAATTCATGGTAAAAACCGGAGTATAATATGGATATTCCGGTTGCTCGCGGAAAAAGCAATTATTATAAGGTGGCGTTTCAACCCCAACTTTAAAACCACTTATGTAATGCGGATTGTTGTATTCAGCAAACCACCACAAAACCTTCCAGTATGTGCGAGTTTTACATGTTATACGATAATGTCCCTTGTAACATGGATTATAATAAACAGCCGGTTCATAAAAAAAGGATGTGCTCACCTCATACTCAATCATCCTCCTTCCACTGTCACTAATTTTTGAGTCAATGATTTCCGGCATTCCACATATTTGAACTGATTTTAAATCCATCGGTTCATGTTTGCCCGTAAAAGTAACTCCATCAATTCCTGAATTTTCCTCTTTTGCAGCTAGAATCAAATCTTGAATGTTTCCTTTTTCAGATGAATAATAACCTTCTTTGGTTACTTTTAATGCTTTATCCCCAATGAAAAAGATACCATCCCTGTTACAAATACGGGAGTAAAACAGATCATCAACTACTCGTCTGACAATTTCACCATCAAGATAGATTACATCGGAATATTCATCCATAATTTCATAAAAATCATCTTCGGTTTTCACATTTCCCATGCAATCAAAAGCTTCATCAGCAATCATTCTGCATGATATAAAATTAAATGATTTTTCAAATTCCTCATTTTTTTCTTGTATTTGTTTGCTTTGCAAATCCATAAGGTTTAAAAAATCCTGTTCCGATTCAAAATGTAGAATTCCATCAATATTTGAAATGCCAATTATTGAATTAGTTTCTTTTTCTATGTTACTATCTTTTTCAAAGATTTTTTCTTCGCAACTTGAAAAAAACACTAATATTAAAAATAAAAAACATGCATGATAATTTTTCATAATTACTAGATTTGCGAACAGAGAGCTTGTACCTCTCTATTCATTAATAATTTTAATGATTTAAGGCAGCATGTGTTTGGTTTTCCGGGCCGTGCTGCTTTTCTTATGCAAAGCACATGTTTTTTGAATTTAAACAGCTTAGGCAAGATTCCGCTGCTAAAAGCTGCACGATAACACCCGGGTTATCATCTCATAGGCATATTGGGTTTTTTGGGTTCATATTTCGGTTTGTTGGTTATTTAGTATTGGATATTGGATATTGGATACTCGATATTGGATACTCGATATTGGATACTTGATATTGGATACTTGATATTGGATACT
>JAFGEV010000036.1 GCA_016931385.1 Prolixibacteraceae bacterium | reverse complement strand
TGCTCACAGTCTCAGTGCTCACAGTCTCAGTGCTCACAGTCTCAGTGCTCACAGTCTCAGTGCTCACAGTCTCAGTGCTCACAGTCTTATCAAAGTTTCAGCACTCACTTATCCTCCATCAGCAACTTGGTATCGCGGGCAATCATCAGTTCCTCGTTGGTGGGTACAACCATAATTTTCACTTTTGAAGAATCTTTGCTGATTATCGCTTCTTTGGAACGTAAACCTTTATTCTTCTTTTCGTCGATTTCGAATCCCAACCAATCGAGTTCATCGCAAATAGCTTTGCGTGTTTGATCGGCATTCTCGCCGATTCCCCCGGTAAACACAAGTACATCACACCCGTTCATAGCCGCAGTATAAGCCCCGATATATTTTTTCACTCGGTAATGGTACATGACAAGGGCGATTTTGGCAAGTTCATTTCCTTCGGCAGCTTTATCATTAATATCTCTGAAATCGGAAGAAATACCTGTTAAGCCTAACATACCGCTATGCTTGTTAAAAAGTATGGAAGCTGTATCGCTGCCTAGTTTTTCTTTTTCCATCAGGTAAGTAACCACACCAATATCGAGGTCGCCCGAACGTGTGCCCATGAGCAGGCCTTCCAGCGGGGTAAAACCCATTGATGTATCAACTGATCTTCCGTTTTGAATAGCAGCTACCGAAGCCCCGTTACCCAGGTGGCAGGTGATTATTTTTTTGTTTTCACATTCCGTGCCTAGTATTTTACAAGCCCTCTTGCTCACATAGCGGTGGCTTGTACCGTGGAAACCATAGCGTCTGATGCCATATTTCATATAAAGGCTGTAGGGTATTCCATACATGTAGGCATGTTTGGGCATGGTTTGGTGAAAAGCTGTATCGAAAACCGCTACCTGTTTCATGTCGGGGATTATGTCGGAAATGGCTTCAATGCCTTTCAGGTTTGGCGGGTTGTGCAATGGGGCCAGGTCGATACATTTCTCCATTTCAGAGATAACATTGCTATCGACAATTGCACTCTCTTTAAAATGTTCACCACCATGAACAACCCTGTGACCTACTGCAGTAATCTCATCCAAATCAGAAATACAACCGTGTTTTTCGCTGGTCAATACACCCAAAACATATTCAATTCCAACTTTGTGATCAAGAATTTCACCCTCGAAAATTACTTTTTCACCCGTAGCTTTTTCAAGTACAAGGCACGAGCCGTTTAATCCAATTTTTTCGACAAGTCCTTTTGAAAGCACTTTTTCTCCCTCCATGTCGAAAAACTGAAACTTTATGGATGAGCTTCCGCAATTGAGCACTAATATTTTCATATCTGATTTTTTAAATGTTGGCTATTTTCAATTTAATTTTTCTCCGTTAGCATTGTAGGCAAAAAAACCTTTCCCTGAAATTACACCGTAATGATGGTGTCGGAGTAATTTTTTTATCAGCGGATTTGGTTTGTAACGGGCATCGCCAAATTCGTTAAATAAATTCTCCATCCAGCGTGCCACCCTGTCAATTCCCATTATATCGGCCACAGAAAAAGGGCCATATCTCATTCCGTAGCCGGTTTGCATCAGTTGTTCAACATTTTCAATAGTTCCAATCCCTTCCATCACTATTTCACAAGCTTCATTCAAAATTACTGTAAACATGCGCACACTAATTAAGCCTACCGATTCTTCAACGGGTATCGGCTTACGTTTAAGCATGGTAATAAACCAGCTTACTTTTTCGAAAGTATCTTCTGAAGTATATAGCCCTTTGGTTATTTCAACAATTCTCGACTCAACAGAGTTGATCATAAAATGAATGCTGATACACCTGGCTTTGTACTTAAGGTTTTCCGACAATTCAGAAATAATTACAGATGTTGAATTGGTAGCCAGAATACACGATGGTGAAACAATTGATTCAAGTCTTTCGAAAACTTTTTTGCGTGCTTCGTGACTACGGCCTATGCTGGTGGTTGAGACGGTTTCGATAACCAGGTCGCAATCTTTAAGGTCTTCCCAACATGTTGTTCCTTTTATCCTTGAAAGCACAGCCTTTTTTTCACTCTCGGTGGCCCCCCAGTTTTTGATGCGGCTTTCCATGATGTCGCTGATAGATTGAATAGACCAATCGATTTTTTTCTGGTCAATTTCCCAAAATACAACGTCCATGCCATACGAGCTGCAAACCCTGGCAATATACTGTCCATCGTTTTCACAACAAACAATGCCAACTTTTGAAAACAGTTTGGAACTTTTCTTCTCCTGAGTCAATCCATATTCTGAAATGGATTCAATAATCGGTTCAGCCATTTTATTTCTCTTTAATAGTTTTTATATCATCCCAATAGCCTGATTAGCTGTAACAGCCACCATATTCACAATGTCCTCGACCGAACAGCCCCGCGACAAATCGTTAATCGGTGCAGCCATTCCCTGCAAAACAGGCCCGATAGCCTGAGCCCCTGCAAGGCGTTGTACAAGCTTATATCCAATATTTCCGGCCTCGAGCCCTGGAAAAACCAACACGTTGGCCTTACCTGCAACTTTGCTTCCCGGGGCTTTTAGTTCTCCAACTTCTTTAATAAGTGCTGCATCGAGCTGCAACTCGCCATCGATTAAAATATCGGGGGCCATTTCCTTAGCCAGTTTTGTTGCTTTGGTAACTTTATCGACCAATGGGTGTTTGGCGCTTCCTTTTGTCGAAAAGCTTAACATAGCCACCCGGGGTTTCAAGCCTACAATTGCTTTTGCGGTTTTGGCGGTAACAACAGCAATTTCGGCAAGCTGTGTTTCATTCGGATCGGGCATTACTGCGCAGTCGGCAAAGACCAAAACCCCGTCGTCCCCAAACTTTTTGTCAACAAACATCAGGAATGCCCCTGATACTATGCTGCACCCTTTCATCGTTTTTACCAATTGAAATGCAGGGCGCAAAACATCACCGGTTGCATTTATTGAACCTGCCAGTTCACCATCGGCATCGCCATTCTTTATCATCATCGGGCCAAAGCATAATGGATCGTTCAGCAGTTCCAGGGCCTGGTCTTTCGTCAGCCCCTTGCTTTTTCTGATTTCGACCATCATATCGGCATATAAATCCCTCCTTTCATCGGTAAGCGGATCAACCAGTGTCGCATTCCCGATATCAACGCCAAGTTTCTGGGCTTCAGCTTTAATCTCTTCCGGGTTACCTAACATGATCAACCGGGCAATTTTCTCTTCTAGTACAATATGAGCAGCTTTTAACATACGTTCTTCATTGCCCTCGGGCAATACAATTCGCATTGGATTTTTTGCTGCATTTTTCCTGATCTTTTGAATAAGTTCCATCTCTGTTTGGTTAATTTAAAAAAGAACACAAAATAACCTTATTTATGCTTTATTAAAAAGGAAAAAAGTCATTTCGAAAAATTATTTCGAATATTTAATTTTTAAAGAAGAAGATACTTAAACTGGCCTTAAAAGTCAAAGACTGACCCGATAAGTTTTCAGTTTTTTTTAAAGTTTTCAAACAGAAAGTAAATCGATTGATTTAATTTAACAGATATCATCTTTGAACAGCTAAGCCGTTTGGGTTAAAAAAAGTAAAATAGGGAATTTGACAAAGCAAAATTGTTATTTTTGACTTTTCCAGAAAAATAGTATTTGTAACGATGAAAAAGCTTTTTGCAATAGTCCTTTTGTTAATTTCCATTGTCAGCCCTGCGCAGCTAAACACCGACCATGTTATCCATACCGGCCGCAGCCGTTTGTATTTTGGAAATTATACAGGCGCTATCGAAAGTTTTAACATGGTTATAAAAATAAAGCCCTATCTACCTGAACCTTATTTCTACCGCGGCGTGGCAAAGTTGAACCTTGACGATTTCCGTGGGGCAAAACGCGACCTCGACAAAGCCCTCGAAATAAAACCTTTTTTTCCCGATGCCTTAATGTACCGGGGGGTTGTAAACTATAACCTGAAAAATTTCGACGATGCCATGAACGATTACTCACGTGCCATGGAACTTGATGGTGAAAATGCCGATATCTATAACAACCGGGGAATCTGTAAAGCCGCATTGCGCGATTTTGAGGGAGCAATTGACGACTATACAAAATCGATTGAACTGAAACCAAAAAATTTTAACGCCCATTTAAACCGAAGCATCGCATACCAGATTCTCGAAGAATGGCAAAATGCCATTGCCGATTGTAACCAGCTCATCCGAATCAGGCCAAACTCACCAATGGGATATTTAAGCCGCGGGTTAATTAAAATTGAAAAGGAAGATTTCGCTGGGGCATTGCGCGATTTTGACATGGCCATATACCTTGACCCCAACAATGCTTTTGCATATCAAAACAGGGGGCTGGTTAAACAACAACTCGAAAGTTATGAACCAGCCATCATGGATTATACCAAAGCCCTTGAACTGGACCCTACCATGGCAAGTGCTTATTTTAACCGGGGAATCGCCCGTGAAATAACCGGCAAACCAGGGTACCAGAAAGATTACGACAATGCAGCCCTTCTTGATCCGCGTTTTGCCCAAAAACCCTGGCAAACCGATGAGGAACGTGACCGGGCATACCAGCAGCAAATGGCAAGCTGGCAAAATCAACAAAATGCTCAAAAAGGCAACACTGTAAAAAATGAAACTGATGCCGACTCGTCATCAACAATTCAGCCTGCTGCCAAAACGCCCGACCTTGATGAGCTCCGTAAGCGAAAGATGATTGCCAACCTTGTGGTTGAAGATAACCGTGACATTCCCGGAGAAGAAGACAAAAACAACCGCCCCGTACAGGATCAAAACATCGAAATAAGGCTGTTACCCGATTTTGAAATAACAACCATTGACAAAAAACTTGCCGACACAGAAGACATTGGCTACTTCGACCTGTCCATTGAAAACCTTAACGCAGCAAACAATTACGATCCATACCTTACCATTTCGAATAAACCTATAAAAAGCGAAACTGCAAGGGAGTTTTATGAAAATCAGATACTGATTTTCAGTGAACGAATAAAACAAAACCCTGAATATTCTGATAACTTTTTATACAGGGGAATATTCAAAACATTGACGAATGATTATAAAGGTGCAATTTCCGACTTTGATAAAACAATCTCGATGAACGAGCGAAACTTGCTGGCCTATTTCATGCGTGCCGTTACCCGGTCGAAAATTATTGAAACCATTGAAACAGTGAATACAAAAAATCAATTGACCGTTTTCAACCCGGTACCATCACCCCTGTTTAATGACAAACAGTCAAGCCCTACTGACTATGAGGAGTATTCTTACATATTAACCGATTATACCGTTGTACTGTATATGAACCCCGATTTTCTTTTTGCATACTACAACCGGGGAAATTTGTATTGTATGCAGGAAAAATACTATCAGGCCATAGAAGAATACGACAAGACCATCTCAATTAATCCGGAATTTGCCGAAGCATATTATAACCGTGGTTTGGTTAAAATACTTCTCAACAAGTTGGACGAAGCAGCCAGAGATCTTAGCAAGGCAGGAGAACTTGGGGTAAGCGAGGCGTATAATGTGATAAAGCGGTATTGTAATTGAGACAAAATTCCAATCCTGATGGACATCGGGACAAAATCCAAATTCCAAAATCCAAATTCCAAAACCCAAAATCCAAATTCCAAATTCCAAAACTCTAAGAAGTGTCGGGCAACAATCATCGGGTATCAGCAATCAGCGCCCTGAATTCCCTTCGTACCTTTGCGCCTGTGCGTTTAATCAGCTGCTTTTGGTTTGTTTTTCCAAAGCGCCCAAATCACAAGAAAAATACCTGCAACAACAACAGGTATGCTTAACCATTGCCCCATGTTTAAAGCCATGCCTGCTTCAAAGGCTTCCTGGTCTTCTTTAATGAATTCGATAAAAAACCGTGCGCTGAAAACCATGATAAAGAAAACGCCGGAAATAAGGCCAACCTTCGATTTTGCGTTGGTTTTCCAATACATGTAATTCACAACAAAAAAAGTTACCAGGTAGGCCAGTGCCTCGTATATCTGCGTAGGATGTTTCGGTACAACCTCACCGTTTCGTTCAAAAATAAAGCCCCAGGGCAGCGTGGTTTCTATCCCATATATTTCAGAATTAAACAGATTGCCTAACCTGATAAGCATGGCCACTATCGCCGTGGGAATAACAACCCTGTCGATTGTCCAGAAAACACTGCGCTTAGTATAGATTGCCGAATGTATCAGCAGGGCAATAAAAATACCGGCAACGCCACCATGGCTGGCAAGCCCGCCTTGCCATACATAGAGAATTTCGATTGGATGCTGTGAGTAGTGTTCCCACCCGTAAAAGAAAACATGGCCTAAACGTGCGCCAATAATGGTACCCCCGAGGATAAAATACAACAGGCTTTCAATCCACTTCATGTTTTCCTTTTCGTGTTTGAACATCTTTTCGACCATTTTCAGGCCAATAAGGAATCCTATGGCAAACATTAGCCCGTACCAGCGTATTGGTCTGTCGCCTATATGAAAAATATCGGGGTTAAAATTCCAGTGAATGTAACTTAACAGGTCAGTCATTTTTAATATTTTTTAGGATTGCATTGCTCCATGGCAGTTTTTATATTTTTTCCCACTCCCGCAGGGGCAGGGATCGTTTCGTCCAACCTTTTTTTCTGTCCTTACAGGCTGTGCTTTCTGAGGGGGTTCGTTAGGTGAAGCCTGCTGACGGCCACCCTGTTCCAGGCCTGCCCTTCCCGCTTGCATGCGGCTCATATCGGTACGGCGGCGTTCCTGGGCCTCGCGCACTTCGTTCGGGTCGCTTATAGGGATATGTCCTTTGGCAAGTATGGATACGATCTTCCGGTTCACGTTATTAATCATTAGTTTGAATAAACCAAACGATTCAAGTTTATAGATTAACAGCGGATCTTTCTGTTCGTAAGTAGCATTTTGTACCGATTGACGTAAATCGTCCATTTCGCGCAACTGTTCTTTCCATGCATCATCGATGGTGCGCAAAAT
>JAFGEV010000299.1 GCA_016931385.1 Prolixibacteraceae bacterium | reverse complement strand
TAAATAAACATAATAAGCTGAGCAAACTGAATTAACTGGTGAAAATAAAATAAACAAACGAACTGAATGAACTGGAATGGAATCAGATATCGAACATCGAGCATCAAGTATCGAGTAACCAGCGACCAGTACCCAGTGCCCAGCGACCAGTACCCAGTGCCCAGCGACCAGAAACAAGTAAAAAGTGACAAAAAAACTTAAAATAATAATCAGCGGTGGTGGCACCGGAGGACATATTTTCCCGGCCATTTCAATTGCAAACGAAGTTATGGGAATGATTCCCGATGCTGAAATTTTGTTTGTAGGCGCTTTGGGCCGCATGGAAATGGAAAGGGTGCCTGCTGCCGGTTACAATATTGTTGGGTTACCAATTATGGGATTTCCCCGCAAACCTGGGGTTAAAATGATTAAATTCTTTTTCAATCTGGCTCGAAGTATGCGGAGTGCGCATCGGGTGGTTAAGCAATTTAAACCCGGTGTTGTGGTAGGTGTGGGCGGTTACGCCAGTGGACCTGTGTTGAGAGTAGCGGTAAACATGAAAATACCCGCACTTATTCAGGAACAAAACTCGTATGCCGGCATTACCAATAGGTTGCTGGCAAAACGGGTCGATAAAGTATGTGTCTCCTACGATAAAATGGAACGCTATTTTCCTGCCGACAAGATCGTCCACACCGGAAATCCTGTGAGAAAAAATCTTGTTTTGGGGAAAACAAGGAAAGATGAAGCATACACCTATTTTTCCCTCGAGAAGGGGAAAAAGGTGTTGCTCATCGTAGGTGGAAGCCTTGGTGCACGTACCCTTAACCAAAGCTTGCTTGGGGCGTTTGAGCTCATAAAACAAAGCGATGTACAGGTTATATGGCAAACCGGGAGTTACTATTACAAATCGGTTTTACAGGAAATTGGTGACAATGTTATGCCCAATCTGCATGTGCATGAGTTTATATCGCGCATGGACCTGGCATACTCTGTGGCCGATGTAGTGGTATCACGTGCAGGTGCGGGTTCAATATCCGAACTGTGCCTTATGGCCAAACCTGTGATATTGGTTCCTTCGCCAAACGTGGCCGAAGATCATCAAACAAAAAATGCCATGGCCCTGGTTGAAAAAGATGCTGCCATTTTAATTCCTGATAGCGAAGCGGAGTCAAGGTTAATTTCTGAAGCGCTTAACTTATTGGGTGATGTTGAAAAGCAGAAAAGGCTTTCGATGAATATTTCAGCACTGGCAAAGCCCGATGCAGCAATCGATATTGCAAAACTGGTAATTGAATTGACAAAAAAGAAATGATTGATTTTAACAACATACAAAACATTTATTTTCTGGGGGTTGGCGGAATTGGAATGAGCGCCCTGGCCAGGTATGCCTCTTTTCAGGGCAAAACTGTAGCAGGTTACGACCTTACGGAAACCCAGCTAACCCGGCAACTTGAATCGGAGGGTATTACTATTCATTATAAGGAAGACATCAATCAGCTTCCTGGTCACTTTACGCGTGACAACACTCTGGTGGTACGTACACCTGCAGTACCTGCTTCGCACAGCGAATTAAGGTATTTTGCCGGTAAGGGCTACCAAATTATTAAAAGAAGTGAATTACTGGGGTTCCTGACTTTGGGGAAGAAGTGTATTGCTGTTGCAGGAACCCACGGTAA
Organism: Prolixibacteraceae bacterium; assembly: GCA_016931385.1. Lineage (GTDB taxonomy): Bacteria > Bacteroidota > Bacteroidia > Bacteroidales > Prolixibacteraceae > DAIMEA01. The sequence continues at coordinate 9,490 of JAFGEV010000299.1, read as the reverse complement.
AACTTCCGTTTCGGTTATGACCACCCTGTTGTTGAAACAATCAGGAATTAATGCCGGGGCATTTCTGGGTGGGATATCCCGCAATTTTAACTCTAACATGGTTTTAGACGATTCACCAGATTCAATAATTGTTGTTGAGGCTGATGAATTCGATCGCTCGTTTTTACAATTGCACCCAACAATGGCGGTGATAACTTCGGCCGATGCCGATCATCTCGACATATACGGCAAACATGAGAAAATGCTTGAGGCCTATAATCAATTTGCCAGCCAGGTTTCAGAAAACGGCATCGTGCTGTTTAAAAAAGAAATCATGGGCCTGAACCCCCAACCTGGAAGAAAATGTTACACTTATTCAATAAAAGAGGCGGCCGATTTTTATGCACGTCATATACGGATATTTGACGGGGCATACCACTTCGACTTTATTGCACCGGGAATGATTATCAGCAATGTTTGCATGGAATACCCGGGTAGGGTAAACGTCGAAAACATGGTAGCAGCAATGGCATTGGCTTTAATGGCAGGGGCCGACCCGGTATTGCTGAAAAAATCCGTAAGGGAATATAAAGGAGTGGAACGCCGTTTTGATATCCGTTTTAAAAATAATAACCTGGTTTTTATCGACGATTATGCCCATCATCCCAATGAACTAAAACCCACAATTATGTCGGTTAAGGAATTGTACCCCGGGAAAAAAGTATTGGGTGTTTTCCAGCCTCATCTCTATACCCGGACCCGCGATTTTGCCGATGGTTTTGCCGAAAGCCTCGACTTGCTCGATGAAATAATTTTGCTCGATATTTATCCTGCGAGGGAGGTGCCAATACCAGGAATCAATTCGGAAATGATCCTGAAAAAAATGATAAACAACAATAAATCGTTATGTCCGCTCGATAATGCTTTAAATGAAATCAAAAAGCGAGAATTTGATGTGCTGCTAACCATGGGGGCTGGCAATATCGACAGCTTGGCAGAACCTTTATGTGAATATTTTTCAAAACAGAAATTTTAAAATGAAGCGAAAACAGGTGTACCATATAACTGGATTGATTCTGCTCACAGCATTTATTGTGGCTTCGCTTTCATTTTCTTCACACGAAATGAAAAACATTCATTGCAATAGCATAGAAATTAATGTTAAAAGCGGTGAGCAATTTGTTACACCTGCCGAAATTGAGAAAACCTTGATGAGCCAGGTTAAAGGGATAACGGGCTGTTTGATGGATACGCTCAATACCGAAACAATAGAGTGGAAACTTGCCGGTAACCCCTGGGTGAAAAAAGCCGAAGTTTTTAAAGGCATGCAAAAAACCGATAAGGGAATGTTTAGTGGAATTTTGAAAGTGTCGGTTATTCAGCGGGAGCCGCTTATGAAAATCATGAAGGGGGCCGATGTGTATTATATCGATAACGAAGGTGTAAAATTACCTGTTTCTTATTCAGCAACAAAACACGTGGTGGTGGTTTCAGGCAGCGTGAACGAAAACATTTTAAAGAATGAATTAATCGAGTTTGTAAGTTACATAAACAAGGATAAATTCTGGAAAGCTCAAATATTGCAAATTCATATCGTAAATGGAAATGAGGTATTACTGGTGCCACGGATTGGCAGACAAATTATTGAATTTGGTGAAATCGACGGGTATGAATCAAAATTCAGAAACCTTATGGCATTATACAAACAGTATTTGAATGAAACAGGCTGGGATAAATACACAAAAATATCGTTGAAATACAACAATCAAATTGTGTGTACAAAATAAATAACTGAAAGTGAACTTTTAAAATATACCCCTATGGAGGATCGGAATAAAATTGTAGCGGCGGTCGATATTGGAACAAATACAACAATTTGTCTTATAGGAAGGGATATTCCTGATGAAAGGCCCGAGTTGATGGGCTATTCAATGGTTGCTTCGGCTGGTGTGCGAAGGGGAGTTGTATTAAACATTGATGAAACAGCCCAGGCTATAAAGAATGCAGTAACTGAGGCCTCAAAAATGGCCGGGCACGATGTGTTAAAGGTATATGCCAACATTGCCGGTCAACAGTTCAGGACGATTGACAAGGTTATGACCAAAAGTATCGATCAGGGTAAGATCATTACCAAAGCCGATATCAAACAGCTTTACGACGAAGTGCGCACTGCCCTGCAACAGCCTGGTGAAAAGGTATTTCATGTAATCAATCAGTCGTATACAATTGATGATGAACCAGGAATTTTTAACCCGATAGGTATCAGTGGCTCAGAGTTGAATGCCAATTATAAACTAATAATTGCACCTGAAAATTATGAGGAAAAACTCAGGGCGAGCATTAAAAAAGCAGGCTATGAGCTTGTTAAGCCAATTGCCAGCCCAATCGTTTCAGCCGAGTCAGTAATTACCGACGATGAAAAAGAAGCCGGCGTTGTTGTTGTCGACCTCGGGGGAGGCACAACCTCTGTCTCGGTGTTTTACGAAAATGTATTGCGTTATATGTCGGTAATACCTTTTGGAGGTAATGTAATAACCTACGATATCAAGGAAGGTTGCAATATTTTATTGCGCCATGCCGAACTTCTTAAAGTAAAATGGGGCCAGGCCCTGGGCGATTTTGCACCAGCCAATAAAGTGGTCACGATTCCCGGGCTTAATGGTTTTGAACCTAAAGAGATATCCTGTAAAAGCCTGGCTTACATAATCCAGGCACGCCTTGAAGAAATATTCGAAAGTGTTTATTTCCAGATTGAAAAAAGCGGTTTTGCCGATAAGCTTGGGGCTGGTATTGTAATAACAGGCGGGGCCGCAAAACTTGAAAAACTGAACCAGTTGGTCAGGTTTAAAACCGGGATGGATGTGAGGGTGGGGTATCCCATTTTCAGGTTCAACAGCGAACAGGAAAAAATTCTCGAAAGCCCTCAGTTCTCGGCTGCTTTTGGTTTGTTTAAAAAAGCCCTGCGCGATGAGAATGCACTGAACGATGAGATGATTGTGAAAAAAAGAAAACGCCCGAAATTTAATTTTGGCGGCGCAGTGGTTGAAAAACTGACTTTGTTTTTTAACGAGGAAGATTCAGAAATGTAAAAAACGATGAATATGTCGGACGAATTATTGAATTTTAGTTGTGAACCAAACCAGTCGGCACAAATAAAGGTAATAGGTGTAGGCGGCGGAGGGGGAAATGCTGTTAATTACATGTTCAGACAAGGCATAGCAGGTGTTGGTTTTGTAATTTGCAATACCGATGCCCAGGCGCTGCAAAATAGCCCTGTGCCAATTACTTTCCAGCTTGGAAGTTCACTAACCAGGGGCAGGGGGGCTGGTAATATGCCCGAACTTGGCGAGCAGGCTGCTATTGAAAGCATCGACGAAATAAAAGGCTTTCTTGAGGACAATACCCAAATGGTTTTTATCACTGCATGCCTCGGTGGGGGTACCGGAACAGGGGCAGCGCCAATAATTGCACAGGCATGCCGCGAATTGAAGATACTAACCATCGCTGTTGTTACCATACCTTCAAAATCGGAGGGAAAGAAAAGGTACAACCAGGCAATCGATGGCCTTGAAAAAATCAGGGACCATGTTGACAGCCTTCTGGTTATTAATAATGAAAAAATCAGGGACATATATGGTAACCTGCCAGCTTCGGCTGCATTTTCAAAAGCCGATGAAATTCTGGCCACAGCCGTTAAAGGGGTTGCTGAAATTATTACCCTTCACGGGAATATCAACATCGATTTTGCCGATGTGCACACCGTAATGGCAAACAGTGAAGTCTTTATTATGGGCACAGGTTTTGCCGAAGGGCCCGGCAGGGCTCTCGATGCCGTGAAAAATGCACTGGTCTCACCGCTTCTCGACAGCAACAGCATTGTTGGGGCAAAAGATATCCTTCTGAATATTATCTCGGGCGATGATGAAATAACAATCGGAGAGATTGGGGAAATTATTGAATTCCTTCAAGACAAAGCCGGCTCCGATGCAAATATTATATGGGGAAACGGGGTAGACTTAGGACTTGGTAACAAAGTAAGCGTTACAGTAGCAGCAACTGGCTTTAAAGTAAATCCTTCGGCCGTTATACAGCAGCTTGATAAAATGCCTGATGAAAAACATGAGCTGGATATAGAAAACGTACCCGTATTCATTACCGAAGAAACAGAAGATGATGAGATGGAACTTGTTGCAATTGACGGGCAGCCAAATAGCCACGAAACTGAGGAAAAAGTAAAACAAAAAGAAACTATAAAACCGCGCAATACTCCGAAAGGAAAGCAAAAGACAAAAGCTAACTGGTTAATGCGGCAGCTTGATTTGTTTTTTGAAGAAAACAGCGCCGATATGGAATAACTCAAAAAAATGACAGCATCATGGAACCAGATATTATCACAAGTTTTGAAGTGCCCCTCAACCAGGAGGCAATTATTAAAGTAATAGGTGTTGGCGGTGGCGGCAGCAATGCGGTAAACCATATGTGTCGCAGGGGTATAAAAGATGTTGACTTTATTATTTGCAACACCGATGGTCAGGCCCTTGCAAACAGCCCGGTAAAACGAAAAGTGCAGCTTGGAGCTTCGTTAACCGAAGGGCGTGGGGCTGGCAATAAGCCCGAAATCGGTAAACAGGCTGCAATCGAAAATATTGAAGACGTGAAGCAAGCTATTGGCGAACAGGCTAAAATGGTATTTATTACAGCAGGTATGGGTGGTGGAACAGGTACAGGTGCCGGGCCCGTTATTGCAAAAGCATGCCGTGACCTCAACCTGCTCACTGTGGCCATCGTTACAATACCTTTCCGAAACGAAGGTAAACGACGCATACAACAAGCAATAGACGGCATTAAAGAACTTGAAACCCACGTCGATTCCCTGCTGATTATCAACAATGAGAGGATCAGGGAAATGTATGGCGACTTTAAAATCTCAGAAGCTTTTTCGAAGGCTGATGACATCTTATCGACTGCCGCCAAAGGCATTGCCGAGATCATCACGGTGCACGGCTACATCAACGTTGACTTTGCCGATGTTGAAACAGTTATGCGCCAAAGCGGTGTTGCGTTAATGGGATCGGCTTTGGCTTCAGGCGAAAACCGTGCAATCGAAGCTGTCGAAAGTGCCTTGAATTCTCCATTGTTGAATAATAACAATATTAAAGGGGCACGGAACATTCTGCTTAATGTGACTTCGGGTGAAAATGAAATCACAATGGATGAAATCGGCCAGATAACCGATTATGTTCAGGCCAGGGCCGGTTACGATGCCGATTTAATATGGGGTAATGGGAAAGATGAAAATATGGGCGATGAAATTGCAGTTACCTTAATTGCCACTGGTTTTAGCACAAGTTCAATACCCGAGATTTTGGCAACACAAAAAGTAGAAAAAACATACCATACTTTAATCGAAAACAGGCAGCCGAAAGAAAATCAGGCCTATAAAAAACCATCGTCAACAATGGAGGCGCCACGTCAGGAGTCGATACACTTCGAGGTTGAAAGGCCTGTTGACGATTTCGATAGTTTATACACTTCGGTAAAGAAAAGCACTAATATGCACGATACCTCCTCATCGGAAGTAGATTTCAGCGCCGATTTCTCGGGTTCGGATGAAGAAGATATTGAAAAACTCGAAGCTGTACCGGCTTACAAACGCCGAAAGATGATGTTTAAAGGAAACGATGCAAGGGAAGACAGAAAAGTTTCACGCTTCTCCCTTTCGGCCGATGACAACAATGAAATTTACATGAGCGACAAAAACAGCTTTTTACACGATAATGTGGATTAAACAAACAGGTGTAATCATCAATAAAAAATAAGGTTATGGCTATAGTTGACGAAATTAACACAGGGATTAAAGAGGCCATGAAAGCCAAAGATAAAGTAAGGCTTGAGGCGCTCAGGGGAATAAAAAAAGTATTGCTCGAGGCAAGAACAGCAGCTGGAGCTGCCGCTGAAGTGACCGACGAACAGGCAATTAAGCTGATAGGCAAACTGGCAAAACAGGGCAAGGATTCTGCTTCAATTTATGCACAGCAAGGCCGGCCCGACCTTGAAAAGGATGAACTTGACCAGGTGGCAGTTTTCGAAAGTTTTCTCCCCGTGCAGTTGACAGATGAAGATCTTACAAAAAAAGTAAAAGAAATCATTGACAAGGCAGGCGCACAAACCATGAAAGATATGGGCAAAGTTATGGGCATCGCCACAAAAGAACTTGCAGGCAAGGCCGATGGCAAAGCCATCTCAGAAAAAGTACGTTCACTGTTGCAATAAAGTTTTTTTTAAACTTTTGGTTAAGCGCCTGCGGTTTTCCGGGGCGCTTTTCCTGTTTAATGGAATTCGACTTTTCAAAAACGTTGTGTAGGATTTGAAAAGTCCAACCTTCTCTATTTATCTGCTTTTAACAAATAAAGGGACTGACTTTAAAAGACAGCCCCTTTACAAATAACGTAATCTTCCTATAAAATGTACTAATTAAAAATCACCTATTTCAGCTTCTTAATGATTTTAAACATTCTCCTTATATTCAAAAGCATATGATTCATCATGCTGGCTTAAATCGAGTCCGATTTTTTCTGAATTGGGCGAAACCCTCATTCCAATTATTTTGTTGGTAAGCCAATATAGTAAAAACGAACCTCCAAAGGCAAATATGGTAACAATAACCAAGGCGATAATGTGATACAAAAAGGTTTTCGTTTCGCCATAAATCAAACCTACACCCTGGGCAAAAACCGATGTAAGCAACATGCCGGTAATGCCACCCAAACCGTGGGCAGGGAAAACATCAAGGGTATCATCAATTTTTCCTTTGTGGCTAAAATAATTAATGGCAATATTGCTTATTATTGATGCAACCACTCCAATTACGATGCTTGAGCCAACATTTACAAAGCCTGCGGCAGGTGTGATGGCAACCAAACCGACAACCAACCCGATTGAGGCTCCCATTGCTGTTGGCTTTCTTCCTTTTGCTGCATCGAAGAAGATAAAAGCCAGCATTGCAGCTGCCGATGCTGTATTGGTGTTGAGTATAGCCAATGTAGCCGTTCCATTTGCAGCCAGGGCTGAGCCTGCGTTAAAACCAAACCAACCAAACCACAGCAGCCCGGCCCCAAGCAGAACAAATGGAATATTTGCCGGTTGTATCTGTTTGTTGTAATCTTTTCGTTTGCCCAGAAATATAGCTCCAGCCAGGGCAGCAAAACCAGCCGACATGTGCACAACAGTACCCCCGGCAAAGTCAAGGACGCCCCAGTTGCGGAATAATCCGTTCGGATGCCATGTCATGTGGGCCAATGGTGCATAAATGAATAATGTGAACAGGCAGATAAACAACATGTAAGCCCTGAATCTGACCCTGCCGGCAAATGATCCGGTAATAAGCGCAGGGGTTATTATCGCAAATTTAAGCTGGAACATAGCAAACAAAGCCAGAGGTATGGTTGGTGAAAGATCAGGATCGGTATGCCCGTGAACACCATGAAACATGAAAAAAGTTGCAGGGTTCCCGAAAATACCTGTTCCTTCGCCTCCAATACTGTCGCCGAAAGCAACGCTGAAACCAACAACAATCCATAAAATACTTACAATGCCCATGGCCATGAAACTTTGCAGTATGGTTGAGATTATGTGGCGCGGATGGATCATCCCTCCATAAAAGAAACCTAAGCCTGGGGTCATTAATAAAACCAGAGCTGTTGCTGTTAGCATCCAAGCAGTGTCGCCCCTGTTAATGTTTGGGTCTTCTAAAAAATTACCGCTCCCCGGAAAAATTATTCCCAATATTGCAGTAATCACTATCAGGCCTAAAATCATAAGCCAGTTATTTTTACCTTTCATAACCTTTCTTTTAAAATTTACAAAAATCTTTAAAAAACTACATAATGATGTCAAAAAATCATAAAAACAAACGAAAATATAAATAAATATCAAAATTATCCAAAAAAGTAAAAATATTTAATAATCGTTAAGGGATAATTAATATTGGGGTATTAATAAGAAATATATCCAAATGAATTATTTTGAAAAGATTATTTATGAGGGGTAGCATATTTAAAAAGATAAAAAAATTATTTAATGCCAATATGTTTTCGATTTTATTAAATAGAAAAATGATATAATTAGGGATGTGTTTTTGTTTTATTAGATTATAATAGGATACACTTTGAAAAACTTAACTGAAATGATTATTTTTGAAGATAATTTGATTTATAGGATTTAAAAACATATTTAAACAGAAATAAATGTCGTTAAAACATCAATTAGACGAGATCGATTTAAAAATTCTCGACATTATATCCCGAAATGCGAGAATGCCCTTTAAGGATGTTGCTGCCGAATGCGGTATCTCGAGGGCAGCAGTTCATCAGCGTGTTAACCGGCTTATCGAAATGGAAGTGATTATTGGGTCAGGCTATCAGATCGATCCCAAAAAAGTCGATTACCATACCTGTACATATATTGGGATATTTCTTGACAAGGGAGGTATTTATGAAACTGTTGCTGAAAAGTTAAGGTTAATTCCCGAAGTGGTCGAATGTCATTATACAACCGGGCAATATGCAATTTTTGCAAAAGTATATGCGCGGAACAATGAGCACCTGAAGCAGATACTTAGTGAAAATATCCAGAAGATACCCGGGGTTACCAGCACCGAAACTTTTATTTCACTTGAAGAAACATTTAAACGGGAAGTACCGATCATTTAGCATGTCGCTGCTTTACCCCCTCAAATAAAATAATACCGGCTGCAACCGAAACATTCAACGATTCAATCTGTCCGTGCAGGGGTATTTTTACCAATTCATTGGCGATGATAAGAATTTCCTCCGAAATCCCTTTATCTTCCGAGCCCATGATAAGGCTACACGGAACAGAGAAATCGGCTTCAGCATAAAGGCTGGTGGCTTTTTCGGTAGCGGCAATCAACTTAATACCGTTTTCCTTTAAAATATTTAAAGCAATTAAGGGATCTTTTACTTTACACACAGGTACGATATGCAATGCCCCTGATGAGGTTTTTATCGCATCGGAACCAATTTGTGCTGTTCGCGATTCGGGAATGATCACTGCATGCACACCGGCGCATTCAGCTGTACGTACAATAGCGCCAAAGTTCCTTACATCGGTTATTTGATCGAGATACAGGAAAAAGGGTGTTTCACCTTTTTCATAAACCTGTGTAATGATTTCTTCAAGGTCGTAAAAAGGCACAGGCGAAATGAATGCGATTACCCCCTGGTGGTTTTTGCGTGTGACGTGGTTCAATTTTTCTTCAGGTACACTCCGTGCATTGATACGGTGAAGTTTTACCAATTCATTCAGTTCGTGAAAAGAATCTCCTCTTAATCCTTTTTTCAAGAGCAGTTTATCGATGTTTTTCCCCGATTTGATGGCTTCGATTACGGGCCTTAACCCAAATATGAAATCACTTTTTTCCATGCACCAAAGTTATTGCAATTCTTCAAAAATTTTAATACCCTCACTTTTTTACTTTGCTTTTACCTAT
>JAFGEV010000298.1 GCA_016931385.1 Prolixibacteraceae bacterium | reverse complement strand
CCTGCCGAAAAAGATTTTTATTCTGAAAGTGAAATCATATCAAAACAGGGAGCATTTCAGCAGGAATCAACACTCCGCCTTGAAGATGATTATGAGAGTGTTCAACCTTCAGCCCCCGGGCATAAACAGTATAACCTGCCGCTTATTTTATTGGTTGAGGATAATTCTGAACTGCGTGAATACCTTGCCGGCCACTTCACCAATCGTTTCAAAGTTTTTCAGGCAAGCGATGGTTCAGAGGGCTTGCAAACCGCAAAAGAGCTGAACCCTGATATCATTTTAACCGATGTTGAAATGCCCAACATGAACGGATACGAATTTTGTGAGAAGATACGGCAAAACTTCGATACTTCGCATATACCTGTTGTTATGTTAACGGCCAACAGTGCAGTTGATCAGCAAATAGAAGGGCTTACAACCGGCGTTGATGCATACATTACAAAACCTTTTGAAATAAAGCTGCTCGATACAGTTTTGAATTCGATTCTCGATAACAGACGAAGGCTCAGGAGTAAATTTTCAGGGATGGAAACTCCCGATAATCTTGAAAAAACACTGCCTCAGAAGGATATCGATTTTATATTCGATCTGAAGCGTTTTATCGAGGAAAACATCATGAACCAGGAGTTAAATATTGAATTGCTCACAAGTCATTTTGCAGTAAGCGTTCCTCAGTTGCACCGGAAGATTAAAACGCTTACCGGTTCTACTCCCAATAACCTGATCAAATCAATACGTCTGAAGAAAGCCTACAAACTCATTAAAGAGAATGGGTGCCGTGTTGCCGAAGCTGCTTATCAAACAGGCTTTAGCGATCCGAACTATTTTACCACATGTTTCAGAAAAGAATTTGGCGAAAACCCATCCCGGATCGGGGGATAATTATCGATTGCAACAATTTAAATTGCTCAATACATTCTTCTGAAAAAAATCTACTTTTCCCACATTACCCTTGCTTCCTTACCATCAGATGAGTTAGGTCCGATATAAAAAACAAACTCACCTGCATCCCAGTCGTAGTTCAGCTCGCTGTCGTAATATTTCAGGTCATTGGTGTTAATTGTGAACGAAACCGTTTTTGTTTCTCCGGGCTCCAACAACACTTTTTCGAAGCCTTTAAGTTCTTTCAATGGCCGTGAAACGCGGGCAACAGGGTCGGCCAGGTATAGCTGTACAACTTCCTCTCCTGCCCTTTCCCCTGTATTGGTAACATTAACTGATGCAGTGAGTGTAACATCTCCCCTCACAAGACTGTCGGACAAGGAAACATTGCCGTACTCAAAAGTTGTATAACTAAGTCCGTATCCAAATGGGAACAATGGCTCGTTTGGTGAATCGATGTACTTTGATGAGAATTTATTGAACGGGTTAGCGGGTCTTCCTGTATTTAACTGGCTGTAATAAATGGGTATCTGCCCCACACTGCGTGGAAAGGTCATGGTGGTTTTGGCCGAAGGGTTATAATCGCCAAAGAGCACGTCGGCCAGTGCCAGCCCGCCCTGGGTACCTCCCTGCCAGGCCATCACTATTGCATCGAAATTCTCGTTTTCCCAGGTAAGGTCGAGTGGCCTTCCGCTTGAAATGACAAGTACAACTCGTTTACCGGTTTCTTTAAGGGCTTTCATCAGCCTTCTTTGGGTTTGGGGTATGGTAATATCTGTCCGGCTTGCTGCTTCGCCCGACCATGAAGCCAATTCACCTACTGAAGCAATTATTACATCGGCATCTCTACATATTTCGAGCGCTTCGGCCAGCAACGAGTCAGCTGATGGCTTTACTTCTTCGGTCTGCCCGTCCCTGCGCCGTTGCCATGGATTTTGCGAAGCTGCCAACAAAAAGGGATCATCGGTAGGCTCTGCCCCTTTGGCAAATGCAACGGTTACATTTGCCCCACCCACGGTTTCCAGCCCGTGTTTCAGGGTTGAAACGTTTTCCCTTGATCCTGCGCCGGCCCAGCTACCAAGCATATCGGACTTACTATCGGCAAGAGGGCCAATCAGTGCAATTCTTCCTTGCTTTTTCAATGGAAGAATATTCTTATCATTTTTTAATAAAACAACTGTCTGTTGAGCAATTTCACGGGCAGCCTTTAAATGACTGTCGGAAAAAACCTCGTTCTGCATCCTTATCGAGTCGATGTATTTATAAGGATCGTTGAACAATCCCAGTTTATATTTGGCTTCAAGAATACGGCGGCAGGCTTTGTCTATGTCTTCAATTTTTACAGTCCCCTCCGAAACTGAACTTTCGAGGGTTGTAAGAAAACCTTCGCCCACCATGTCCATGTCAACGCCTGCGTTGAGTGAAAGCGCCGAAATAGTTTTAAGATCGCCCAATCCGTGAACCGACATTTCGTTGTTCGCTCGGTAATCGGTAACCACAAAACCCTCAAAACCCCACTGGTCGCGAAGCACATTTGTCATAAGCCACCTGTTGCCTGTTGCAGGTATCCTGTCAACTACATTGAACGAGGTCATAACGGATCCTGCACCGGCTTCAACACCTGCTTTGTAAGGTGGAAAATAATCCTGATACATCGAAAGCCGGCTCATATCAATCGTGTTGTAATCACGCCCGGCTTCGGCGGCGCCATATATCGCGAAATGTTTGATACAGGCCAAAATGGTGCGTTCATCGGAAAGGTCATTGCCCTGATAACCTTTGACCATAGCTTCAGCAACTTTTGCCCCCCACCAGGGGTCTTCTCCGGCGCCTTCAGCTACACGGCCCCAGCGCGGGTCGCGCGAAATATCGACCATGGGTGAAAAAGTCCAGCAAAATCCGGAAGCACTGGCTTCGGTTGCTGCAATACGTGCGCTTTGTTCAATTCGGTTCAGATTCCATGAACACGATAATGCAAAAGGAATAGGGAATATCGTTTTAAAACCATGGATTACATCAAGACCGAAAATTATTGGAATTTTTGAAGGACTTTTTGTTATCGCCAGTTCCTGTATTTTCCTTGTCATATCTGGATTCATGCTGTTAAGCATCCCCCCAACCTGGCCGGCAATTACCTTCTTCTCAATATCTTCATTAACCGAAGAACCTGTAACCACCCAACCATGGGGCGCTACCTGGTTCAGTTGTCCTATTTTTTCCTGAAGGGTCATTTCTGACATCAGATTTGATATGAATACATCCATATCGCTGTTTTCCTGTGCAATTGCCTGGAATATCAATACTGATAAAACAAGCCAAAATGTAATTTTCCTCATAATTCAAACGAAGCTTGATTATTTTGCTCCCAAAATACAAATTCTGTTTATAAATTCAAGAATGGTTTTATCATTTCAGAAACAATGCCCTTAGCCCTTCAATCTGCTCATTTCCGATCGGCATCATTTTTCCGAGTGGGGCTGCCATAACCAGTGATTTTGCACTGAATTCAGCCACCTCTAAACGGTCGAATGTTTGCAGTAGCTTATCGCCGGTAACAACAAACGAATCGTTTGCGATAAATACTGCCGGTATGTTTTTACTGAGCAATTTTGGAATGGTAAGGTCACCGCTAAGCTGTTTCCCAAATGGTACTTTAGGCACATCCTGCAAAAAAACCCAACTCTCGGGAATGGTCCGCACATCGAATTTTTCACCAGTACAGCCAAAAGCCATAAGATTTGGGGGCTGGGTAAGAATAATGGAGTTGACACCCGGATTTTCGCGGTAAATATTCTGATGCAGGTACAATGAACGGCTGGGAGTTTTGGCAGGTTCAGCTTTTCCGTTTTTGATCTGAACAATGTCTTCAGGCTGAATGTCCCAACGCGCAACATTCGATGGAGTGATCAGGAAATCATCATTTTTCCATCGAACTGAAACCGTTCCGTAAGAACTAATCATCAGTCCCTGGTCGCACGAACGGCGCACGATATTGCAAATTTCCTCCCTAATAGCCAGTTCATCAGATGGATATTGCAAATCAGAATTACGTGGAATATCGTGAGGCACCTGTTTTTCAAAAATCTCAATCTGCTCATCGGTGAGAAAAAGAAGTTTTCCAATGGCTTTTGCATTGATAATGGTACGGGCACAAAATTCAAGGGTTTCGAAACGGGTGTATGCGTCCATCAGGTCGCTTCCGCCTAAAACCATCCCATGGTTTTCCATGATCACAGCCGTATATCCTTTTTCAAATTCACGGGCAATGTTACGGCCCAATGCATCGCTACCTGGCAATGCATAGGGGGCATACCCAATAGGGCCGCAAATGTATTTGGCCTGTGGAATAATGTTTGTGTCCGGAATTTTTCGCACAATGCTAAACGATACCAATGCCGGCGGATGTGCGTGGATTACAGCTTTAATGTCAGGCCGTGCCTCATAAATGGCTTCATGAAAAGGGAATTCAGATGAAGGCTTGTGCTTTCCTTCTATTTTACCGTTTGCTTTCACACACATCATATCTTCAGGGCTCAACGATCCCTTGTCAACTGCCGATGGAGTTACCCAGATATCGCCGTTTTCATCCATAATGGAAATATTACCACCCGATGTTGTTGTCAGCCCGTTACGGTAAATCCTACTGATAATTTTTGTGATTTGCACAGCCGGGTGCATCCACTTTGTATCCATTTGCTTCATATCTGTTCCGGTTTATTCAATGTGCAAAGATAGTTTTGCCTGATTGTTTACCCAATACTCCAGCAATTCTATAATAAAATTCATCAATTTTTCTTTTATAAGCTTTTTAAACCGTACCTTTAATGTTCTGATCTTAAAACATAAAACCTGATTATCATGTTTATACATTCAATAAAAAAACAGACGGGGATGTTCCGGTTATTGTCAAATGCAATACTGTTCACTCTCCTGGGGGTGATCCTGTTCTCCTGTAACCCTGAGAGCCCGGAAGCATTCCGCTTAATTCACCTTGAAGGGGAAGGAAATTACTATAACCTGTCATCGTCGGGTGTGGGGTATCTGTTACCGGCCGACAGCGCATCATCAACTGCAATGATGATCCGACCGGGCGACGTAATCGTTTACAACGATTATTTTATCTATCCAGGTGTTGAAACCGGATTCCGGTTTTCGGAGCAGGAAGGAATCCTGTACAATCATGGCCTGCTCTATTCGATAAGAATAAAAGACACACCCGGGTGGCCTTTACTGAAAATGGAACTCGGTTCAATGGATTTATCATCCCTTGAACAGCTTTGTTTTGCCGGGGACCTTCCGGCAGAGTCTCTTCCATTAGTTAAAAAAATTGCGGATGTCAATCCCTGCGCCGGGTTGTATTTTGATAAATGGAACAGCGATATGGCGGATATTTTAAACATGTTTACGCCAACCTGGTTATCCATTTCGGGAATATCCCTTGATGATTTCGCTGTTTTGCCGTTTTCCCCGAGTACCGAAACGGTCATTCTGGAACTAACCGACAGCCTGATAACCCGACAACTGCCGCCTGTACCAGGCATGAAACACCTGATCATGGCCGATACAAAAGGAATACCGGCAGGGGATGATTCATTCCTGAGCCAGAATCCTCAGCTTGAAACGGTTGTTTTTTCCGATTGTATGATCACCGATTTCGGTTTTCTTTCCCCGTTGAAAAAGCTGAATTCCATAACCATTATAAACGGAGGTGATTCACTGAATCTTGATTTCCTGAAACAGCAGAAAAATTTAACACGTCTTGGTATTTTAACCGATCATGCCGATGACTGGTCCCTGGCCGGAACACAGGAAAATGTTAACTGGCTTGTTTTATACGGAGATATCGGCCAGGGCGATTTCAATAGCCTGGTGGAACAAATGCCCGGAATACAGGTTATGGAACTCCTGCAATGCGACCTGGTGACCGACCTTAATGCGCTGACCAGGTTAGAAGCATTGAAGGCCCTGACTGTATCCGATACCCTGGCCGACAGGAAAACACCCCTTACCCTGGGCGGCCTCGATTATATATCGTTCCCGGTCGATGTTCTTGACGACTCACTTTATATGGCCCGGTTAAAAGAGGCTCATCCCAATGCAGTGTTGGTTCCGAATGAAGGATTCTGCATGGGAGCAGGCTGGCTTATGCTGCTGGTTCCTGCCGTATTGTTTGTTGTTCTGATCAGGCGAAAATATTTTTCCGGTTCACAGGTTAAGGATGGCTGTTCTTGTTAAAAAGCTTCTCAAAGAGCCCCTGCCGGTTGCAGCCGGCACCTTTGTTTTTTCATTTTTTATCCATGCTGCTTTACCATGGAAGGTAGTAGCTTTTATTGGTCTGTTTGCTGTTGCTATTTTCTTTGCATGGCCTGTTACTTCTTTTTCTGCTGCCATGAAAAGATCCGGCATTACTTTCAGGCGTGAAACGTGGTGGTATATCCCGGCAGGCCTGTTCACTGGATTTCTGATCAGTATCTTTTACCGCATGCATCTTCACCAATCGCTTATGCCCGGCCGGTTTACCCTTTTTGCTTTTACAGCTGCAGGGATCGGGATCACCGAGGAGCTGGTCTTCAGGGGATATATCCAGGGGCTGGTGAAAAAAATAAACGGATGGTTTGCAGTTGTTTTTGCATCATTGTCGCATACGCTGTATAAAGTATTTCTCTTTGTCTCCCCGTTTGTTGCCTTTAAGGTTGATATTCTTTTCCTTGCCGGCTGGACATTTGCTGCAGGAATAATTTTCGGCATACTTACGAAATTCTCAAAAAGCGTTATTCCGGCCCTGCTTGCCCATGTGATATTCGATTTGTGGATATACGGCCAGGTACAGCATGCTCCGTGGTGGGTATGGTAAAAACCTGTTACAAGGAAATAGAACACTGATAACACGGATCAAACGAATTTACGTTGATTATGACAAATGTTAAATAAGTTATTATATATTTATGCTGGCCCTGATTTGAAACCTATGAAGGAGGCTGTTTCAAAAAGTATATGAAATTTTAAAATCTGAACACTTAGACCTATGAAAAAATTAATGGTTCCAATTTTTACTTTTTATATTCTGTTTTCATTTGCCGGATGTTTACATATCGCTGCGCAAAATAATGTTTCAGAATTAACTGCGGAGTCAACAGGAAATATTTATCTCTACGGAGAGCAACATGCTGTTAAAGAAATCCTGAAAAAGGAGATTGAGATATGGGGAGACTTTTATAATAATCAGGGATTACGGCATTTATTCCTGGAATTACCCTGTTACACAGCCGAATTCTTAAATATCTGGATGAAATCTGATTCCGATGAGATACTCAACAGGGTATATGATGATTGGGAGGGCACTGCTACCCACAAACCTGTTGTAAAAGAATTCTTTAAAGCAATCAAAACACACTTTCCCGAAACCGTGTTTCATGGAACAGATGTCGGGCACCAGTACCAAACCACGGGGAAGCGATATTCAGACCATCTGTCTCAACAAAAAGAGAAGAAGTCAGAAAAGTATCAACTTGCAGAAGAAGTAATAAAACAAGGGAAGCGTTACTATAAAAAGAAAGATGTTGTGTACCGTGAAAATATGATGGTGGAAAATTTTGTCCGTGAATTTAACAAACTCAGTAATGAAAGCATCATGGGGATATATGGATCTGCCCATACCGGAATAAATTCAATGGTTCACGACAATTCCGTCCCGTCAATGGCCAATCAGCTACACAGTATATATGGTAAGCAGTTATTCACGAAAAGCCTGACCTATCTGGCAAATGACATGAACCCGCTCCGAACCGACATTATTCAGATAAATGGATCTGATTATAAAGCATTGTTCTTTGGCAGACAGAATTTATCAGGATTTAAGGACTTTGAGTATCGGGAATTCTGGCGTTTGGAGGGTGCATACAATGACTTCAGCAAGGCTTCAAAAACAGGTGATGTTTTACCTTATAATAATTACCCCATGAAAATTGAAACAGGCCAGGTTTTCGTTATTGACTACATGAAGAAAGATAGTACATTAATCAGGAAATATTACAGGTCTGATGGCAGAATCTGGAATAATCGTCCATCTACAGAAGAGTTTATAGCAGAATAAGGGGCAGGGATATTATTCGGGGGACTGAATTTACCAATCGAAGGATTGATTTTTCTTTGGGTATTGGATATTTTATTAGTTGTGGTAAGTTCAATAGAGTTGTTTACAAACCTCAAAAAAAGTAATTAAATTTCTTTGTTTGTGCATCGGATAATTCCACTATTTTCATCATGGACTACTGTTTTACTTGACGGATTTAACGAAGTTGAAAAAGAAGAAGCTTTCAGCCTACTGGAAAGAATGCGTGAAAATGCCAGAACCAAACTGAAACAAATAAAATAGATAAAAAAGAGAAAAGAGCTATGGAAGGAAAAAGAGGAAAAAATCTTACTGAAGGGCCAATCAGGAAACAACTATTTGGTTTAACATGGCCCATGATGCTTGGAATGATGGGGATAGTAATTTTTAACCTGGTCGACACCTATTTCGTTGGAAAGCTTGGCGTACAGCAACTCGCGGCAATGAGTTTTAGTTTCCCTGTTATTATGTTTTTCAACAGTTTGTCACAAGGTGTTGGCATAGGTACAAGTTCGCTGATTTCAAGAAATATTATTAATACCGACAGGAATGAAGTCAGGAAAATGGCTGGCAGTGCACTTTTACTTGGCTTTTTAGTTGCTGTTGTATTTACTGTTGCCGGGCTATTAACAATTCGTCCGGTTTTCACTGCACTGGGCGCAAAAGACAGCGTTCTTAAATATGTAAACGAATACATGACTGTATGGTACATAGGTGTTCCTTTTGTTGTTTTTCCAATGATCGGGAACAACATTGTAAGGGCAACAGGCGACACGTTAACCCCCGGGCTCACTATGGTTGCAATAGCCATCGTGAATGCAATACTTGATCCCTTGTTAATTTTTGGTTACGGCCCTTTTCCCGAAATGGGCATTAAAGGGGCTGCCCTTGCAACAGTTATTGCACGTTGCATTGGATTAGTTGTAATATTGGTTATCCTTATAAAACGGGAAAAATTGCTGACCATCTATATAGACCGGATTAAAAGCATCCTTTCCACATGGAAGAATGTGCTTTATATTGCAGGGCCTGCCGCCCTTACTTTGCTGATCACTCCAATTTCGATAGGCTTCATAACCCGTATCCTGTCGGGATTCGGCAAGGAAGCGGTTGCTGCCTTTGGCGTTGCTTCAAGAATTGAGATGTTTGTCCTGATGGTGATTGCATCGCTGGGTTCGGTACTTATTATATTTGTCGGGCAGAATTTAAGCAAAAATAAATTTCAACGTATTTTCAGTGCACTGAAAATTTCATCAATCTTTTCAATTGTCTGGGGAATATTGGTTTATGTGTTACTGCTCTTCTTTGGAAAACCGGTTGCAACCCTCTTTACCAACGACACCCATGTAACAGGTATCATTATAAAATACTTCATCATCATTGGAGCAAGTTATGTTTTTCAGGGGCTTGTCATGCTTAGCACGTCAAGTTTTAACGGGATAAACAAACCGTATCCTTCTACCCTTTTTTCTATTGTCAGGATGCTGGTACTGTATGTGCCCCTTGCATGGCTTGGCGCACGTTTGTTCAACATCAACGGGGTATTCTGGGCCGGATTTATTGCCAATGTAACTGTGGGCATTCTAGCCTTTACTTACCTGCTAAAAATCGTTAAAAAAATGAAAACTAAAAACTGATCATTAACTTTTCAGGAAAATGGAATCCGTCTTTTTAAATAGCGAGATGGCCTTTTGAAACGACTCTTTCTTTACAAAAATATAGTCGGTATTGAAGGTTGAAACCACAAATACGCTGATGCCGTTTTCCTTTAAGGGTTTTGTTATTTCATGAATGATCCCTACAATTGAAAAATCAATTATCCCATCAACCTTAAAACCCCGCCAACCCTTTTCCGATTTCAGATTATCAAACCGAAAAGGGCAATTTGTAAGCACAGAGACTTCATCGTCGGTTTTGGTAACCGAGTAAAATTCCGAATCGAATATTGGCAAAGGAATATCCCGGGTGTCATTCAATTGGTAGATCGTGTATTCTCCGGGTAGTACGATCAGGTTTATCATGTACTTGAATTTATATCAGTTAAAAGTGCTAATTTAACAGAATCATTTATAAATTGATTAAAATTTGTATTTTTAAAGTGCTTAACGAGAAAGAAGAAACATGAAGCATAAATATGTTGAATTTATCTCTGATGAACATTTTTTGAATTGCATTGAAAACCTTCATGCTTCGTATGAGAAGGCAAAAGAAAGTATTTCGAAGAATAAATTTTACAAAAACAAAATTGATACAATTAAACTTACTTTTGATACAAAGTTTAACAATATTGATGAAAAGAATATTGTAGAAACTGAAATTTTGCGTCAAATCGATAAGTCAATAAACAATTCCATTGGCACGTTTCACGAGCAAATTTTGGGAGGTATTAAAGGGTATGAAGTCGGAAAATTAAGCGGTTTTGATATTAAGGCAAATGATAATACCCTATTTGCAGATATAAAAAACAAACACAACACGATGAACAGCAGTGCTGCTGAAGCATTGTTCCAGAAACTTGCCCGATACGCTGATGCCTATAAACAAGCTAAATGCTATTGGGTACAAATTTTGGCAAAAAGTAGTTTCAACGAACATTGGAAGGGTGATATTAACGGTAAAGAATACAGCCATAGCCGGGTGTTTAAAATTTCCGGGGATCAATTCTATGCCTTGCTCACCGATAGGGATAATGCTTTCTATGAATTATACAAGGCCTTGCCCCTTGCAATAAACGATTTTTTAAGCTCAATTGATAAAAAAGAATCAAAAGCAAAAAACTCTGCTTTATCTGAAATCATAGATGAAACGAAACCGACAAAACGGTCAATACTTGATCAAATTTCTTTTGATAACTATTGCTATTATCAAGGTTTTGACAGACTATGATATCTATTTAGAAATTTCACAATTGAATAGCCAACTTCCTTTGCAAAATTTACAGGTACAGCATTACCAATTTGTTTATATTGACTTGAAACAGAACCGGAAAATTCCCAATCATCCGGGAAGGTCTGAATCCTTGCGTACTCCCGAACTGTAAAAGGCCTTGTTTCGTCAGGGTGGCATCTTTCTGTTTGTTTTTGAGCAGGACTACACGTTAATGTAAGGCTAGGCTCGTTCCAACTCATGCGCCTTGCCATGCCTGTTTTGCCCCCGCCTAAATAAAAACTTCCCCCCATGTATTCTTTTTGAATTTGTAAAGGCAAATCCCTCCAATATCCACCTTCGGGAACCATTTCAAGAACTGCTTTTTTCTTTTCGGGATAAGAGGAGCCAGGAGATACAGGCACATCTTTATCAAAAAGTTCTCCTTTTTTTAAAGCATCTTTAAGTGTATATACTTTTTTGTAAGGCTTAGGGAATTCAAATAAATTTGGATTTAAATCTTTTCTAATACCTACAATTAAAACCCTTTCACGTTTCTGGGGCACTTTATAAAAAATGGTTTTAAAAATCCTGGGTGTTACTACATTGTATCCGATTTCGTTAAGGATCGAAATCATCCCTTTTATTGTCCTCCCGTTATCATGTGATAATAATCCCCTTACATTCTCCCCAATACATATGACTGGCTGCGTTTCATTCACCACTCTCGCAAATTCATAAAACAAAGTTCCACGGGCATCTTTAAAACCAAGCTTTTTCCCGGCATAACTAAATGCCTGACAAGGGAAACCTCCGGTAACAATATCAACCTGGCCACGATAACCTTCGAAAGAAATGTTTTTGACATCATCTTCAATTACGTTCCATTCGGGCCTGTTCTGCCTTAATGTTTCACATGCCCAATGTTCAAATTCGTTTAAAGCCAAACAGTTTATCCCTGCTTTTTCGAGGCCTATTGCCAAACCACCTGCACCGGCAAAAAGCTCTATTGAATTGTATGTGCGCTTGGGTTCTTCAAAATTGTCTTCTTCGGCATTAAAAAGAAAACTGAGGTTGTCGAAAATTTTCAACTGATCTTTATGGTAAACCCTGTAATTGCTCATCGGCTCCCTTACAGCAGTCAGTTTCCCGTTCTTATCCCAACGCCTTAGTGTTTCTTTACTAACCGATAGTAAATCTGAAACTTCCGAAATTGAATAGTACGACTTCATCTATAACCAAATTACACAACATTACACATGGTTACAAATATATAATAAATTGTTTTTGTTTTTTTTGAACACGATTATTTTTATTAACAATTTTGTAAAAATGAAAAAATACCAGGAACCAGCCATAAAAGTTCCAAGGTTTTCGGAAGCGAACGGTTTTTACACAACAAAAAAACGTTCTGAAATAATGTCGAAAATTAAAGCTTCGGAAACAAAACCTGAAATCAGGTTGAGAAAAACCCTTTGGGCTTTAGGCTTTCGCTACAGAAAAAATGTAAAAGCGTTGCCTGGCAAACCTGATATTGTAATCTCAAAATTCAAGTTGGCCATTTTTATTGACGGCAATTTTTGGCATGGTTACAACTGGAAAGAGAAGCGGGGAAAAATTAAATCGAACAGGGACTTCTGGATTCCAAAAATTGAACGCAACATTCAACGCGACAAAGAAAACAACCAAAAACTTCAACAAATGGGTTTTCATGTTTTTAGGTTCTGGGATCATCAAGTCAAAAAAGAAATGTCCGCTTGTATAACCAGAATTTTTGAATATATAAATGATGATCAGGAATATTCATAAACCACAGCCACCTGTGAATTGCATAATCACTTCAGCCCAAAAATCAACGGGAACCCAAATGTAACCAATGTCGTCCAGATCATGTATACAGGCAGGTATTTTGAGATGGTATCCTCAACCCGTTTAATCTCACCCTCTTTAATACAAATCCTGAACAGGTCGATGGTTATCAGCACAAGGTTTACAAAAATCAACAGGTTGGAACCCAATACGGCCGTCCGGTTGGGCGTAAAACCATATTCCCCTAAACGGTAAACAATAGCCGATAATGCAATTAAATCAACGATCAATGCCAAAACTGAAAGGATCAAAAGGATCAACTTATCAAATCTGCGCTTTTCATTAGCAGAAATTCCCGATATCGAAAAAACGATAATCGCCATAACTCCCAGAAGCATGAGGTTAAAGAGGATCAGAAAATCGCGGTCGGTATACGGATTTTTCCCGGTCGCGATAATGCTAACCAGGTAAACAACCAGCGTGATTAATACCATGGGTGTAAAAATACGTGCAATAATCGTGGCAATTTTATTGGTAACCACCTGAAAACTTCTTACAATGTATGTTGCAACAATCCAAACACATACCGCCGCCGGAATAACCACAAAGTTGGTATAAAAACTTTCGATATCGATTTCAATAGCTGAAAATAATCCCATTGTAACAGCCGTAAGTATTCCCCCGGCTATTGCAATAATGGCGGCCAAAATAACCATGTCGCCGTTGTACCTTATGTAATCAATTCGCAGGGCCCTATCTTTTATATCAAAGTTTACATATATCAAGCCATAAACGCACCACAAAAACAATGGCAAATAAATGCATGCCAAAATCATTGTCTGACTGTCAGTATTATTTGGTAAAACATTGATGAACAATGCCGAAACAAGGAAAACAATTGCATAAAAAACAAGGTGTTTGACTTTTCGCTGCCCCTGGGTTAAAAAAGTATATACAGATAAACCGAAGAAAATAATCAGTCCTGCATTTTTCATGTAAAAGAAATCGGAATCCTTCTGCAT
>JAFGEV010000297.1 GCA_016931385.1 Prolixibacteraceae bacterium | reverse complement strand
GAAAACCCAACGCTATATGTTTATCAACATACACCTGAAAGCAGGCAGTGGTTACAGTGATGCAAGGGCTGCTTCAATATTGATGCTGAAAGAATTGCTGAACGTAAATTTTCATGCAAATAACGTTGTGTTGTTAGGCGATTTTAACAATGCTGATAAAAGCGGAGCGCTTGGTGAAATCAGAGATTGGGGCATGTATGCTGATGACGAGGAAGACGGCCTTGCCGATTATGTCCATCTTGCAGGCAACAAAAACAACGGTATTGAACATACACTTGTTTCAAACGAACTTTTCGACGAAGCGGCTTACGTGCCCGATTATTTACGTAACATAGCCATTAGCGGCACAGGCGTTATCCTGTCCGATCATTATGCCTACGAAACCCGGTTGTTTATTCACGAAGAAACAGGCGGGTCCGATCCGGAAAACAATCCGCTTTTTTCATCAGGTAAAGACATTACAATGACTAAGGCCGATTACCAGATTGTTGTAGATTATGTGAAAAACGATCAGGAACTTTCAAAGCTTGACACCAATCCTTACGACGACTCGGAATACTATTTCGGGGCCAGCGCCTATTATTCGAATTTTGATATCAGGGACGGTAAATATTATTTTACTTTTTCAACGTGGGAAGAAGCCGTTTCAACAGGTATTGCTCTGGCGCTTTTACCTGAAAAATATCCCAATGCAAAAGCTGACGGGACTATTTACGAGGTTACATTTGAAACATATAGTGGTGCGGCCGGTCAGGAAACGCTGGAGTTTGTTTGCACGAAAGATTCGCCCGAACCAGGTTTTGCATGGAGAAAAGGCAATTCGAACAGGCAGTTACAATCGATGCCTGAAATTACTGTTTACCCTAACCCAGCAACGGATTTTATTAGTATTGTTTCAGATAAACCTGTTGTTTCGGTTGAAGTTTTTAGCCTTGATGGAAAGCTATTACTGAAAAAAGAGGGATTAAATGGTAATAAGCAAATTAATATTGCAACGTTAAGAAGTGGATTTTACCTGATCAGAATACAAAAAGTAGATTTGAAAAGAACATTGAAAATATTTAAGAAACATTAATCAGGTTATCCTTCATGTTTGTTGTTATTGATAAAAAACCCAACTTAATAAATTTGTATATTTGTGTGTATTGAAAAGTAAAATGATGAAACGAGCACTGCCTGCCCCGACAAGTCGGGGATTCTGGCAATCACACATGAGAGTTATCCCGATGTACATCGGGATCACCTTTGAATATTTTAAATTTTGACGAATGAAACAAGTCTTGTTAAACATACCTGACAATGAATATCTTGCTTTTATAAAGCATTTGAAAAATAAGTTCTCAGATATAAAGATAAAAGAAAAAAGGGGAAAAGAGGAAGATGAATTTTGGGAAGAAGGTACTTATGAAGCAATGCTTTTATCGGAAAAGGATTTAGCAAAAGATTGGTTGTCGGAAGAGGACAACAGATGGGACGAAGTCCTATAAATATGAAATATAAAAAAGGAGATATTGTTATTATCCGGTTTCCGTTTTCTGATTTATCCGGAACGAAAAGAAGACCTGCTCTTATTATTTCTAACAATAAAGTAAATAATACAGGTGATTATTTGATGGTTCAGGTTACTTCAAAAATTCGAAATGATATCTTTTCCTTGCCATTAGAAAAAGCTGATTACATTAATGACATGGAACTTCCTTTAAAAAGTTGTGTCCGTTTACATAAAATATTTTTGCTTAACGAAAATCTGATCGTCTCAAAAAATACTGCTGTAAATCCAGGTTTTATTGGTTTAGTTATTGAGAAGATTAATGAACTGATAGCTTAAATGCAATGAAACCCTTTTCCCTTTCGATACATGTTTTCAGACGCGACTTACGGCTTTACGACAATACTGCCCTGATTGCAGCCCTGGAGCAATCGTATAAGGTTTTACCGGTTTTTATTTTCGACCCCCGTCAGTTATCGAATCCTTACAAAAGCAGTAACGCTTTTGAGTTTATGATTAACTCGTTGATCGAACTTGATAAGGCATTAAGGGAAAAAGGATCTCAATTGCATTTTTTCAGGGGCATTGCCCACGAGGTTATTCATGAAATAATTAACGCAGTAAAAGCTGACGCTGTTTATGCAAACCGTGATTATACACCTTTCAGCCGTGAACGCGACCAGGCCATCGCCAATGCATGCAAAAATGCCAATGTGCCGTTTAACCTTTTTTCTGATGCTTTGCTGAATGAACCCGAGCAGGTAAATAAAAATGATGGAAATCCCTATACGGTTTTCACCCCTTTCATCAAAAAGGCTAAAACGTTTGGAGTTAGAAAACCCGATAAAATAATTCTGTCAAATTACTACGAAGATGAGATCGAAAGCCCATTGCGTTTTCATGATCCCCGATCGTTAATCGAAAATCCAAACCTCGGTTTGCGTTTGAAAGGAGGGCGGAACGAAGGGCTGAAGCTTCTTGATAACATCAGTAATTTATCTAATTACGATAATGATAGGGATATCCCTTCTGTCAGTGGCACAAGCCTGCTTTCGGCGCACCACAAATTCGGGACTGTTTCAATTCGCGAAACATACCATAGGGTTGCAGAACTTTTCGGGAAAGAGCACACTTTAATAAATGAGCTTTACTGGCGCGATTTTTTCACCCATATCGTTCATCATTT
>JAFGEV010000296.1 GCA_016931385.1 Prolixibacteraceae bacterium | reverse complement strand
TCAATCAGTTTTTTGAGCTCGTTTTTGGGGCCGTAATATTTGTCGGGGGCAAAATAAAATGCCGGATTGTAGCCCCAACTGCTGTTTCCTTCAAATTCATTTACCGGCATTAGCTCCAA
Source organism: Prolixibacteraceae bacterium (assembly GCA_016931385.1). Classification (GTDB taxonomy): domain Bacteria; phylum Bacteroidota; class Bacteroidia; order Bacteroidales; family Prolixibacteraceae; genus DAIMEA01. The sequence continues at coordinate 9,067 of JAFGEV010000296.1, read as the reverse complement.
CACATTAATATTTAAATCTTCCAGGTAATCCAGTTTTTCGCGAACGGCTTTGTAGGTGTGCTCTTCAGTAAAATCGCGAATCAGAAGTTCATAAATTACCATTTTATTTTTTTCCGGAACCTGAAAATTATCTACTTCCCAGTTGTATTCTTCCTGGCCGGGTTGAAGAACAGAGGCAATCCCTTCCGTTTGTCCGGTTGGGTATTCAACTAAACCGGGATATGTTGTCTCCTCAATGTATGGGTCGTTCCACGGGTCAACAATCTTTTCAGTGTAGGGATCGGCAATTTTTATCTCTCCATCGATAAAATACTGAAAAACGTATTCTTTCCCTTTTTCAAGATTTGGAATTTCGAGCCAGAAAAAGTCACCGTCTTTTTTCATTTGGTAATTGTTGTCGGGCTGCCAGTTGTTAAAATCGCCCAAAACAAAAATAAAATCTTTGCCCGGAGCCCATAAAACCAGTGTTGCGGAAGTATCGGCCGGGTAATTGATTCCCTTTTTGTATTCAGCTGGTTTGCTTGCTTCAATTGCGTTTTCGCGAATAAAAACCAACATTGAATCGGTAGCGGTTTCCTCTCCTGCAGTGGCTTTGGCAATCAGCCAGTTGTTTCCGCTTTCGGTGAAAGTATAGGAAGTTGAAATATGTGTTCCGTTGGTTTGCGAAAGCAGGGTTTCATTCAGATACAACTTCAGATCTGATTCAAGCGAAGAACTTGCAGAAATGGGTACCGGTTCATGTTTAGGGAGGACAGAGGTGTTTAATGGTTCGGTAATTTCAACAACCAGGCCGTCTTCATACACATTCACAAAAAGATCATCGGTTTGTTTTGATTCATCTGAGTTTCGGAAAACAAAAGCCAGCTGAACCACAGTTTCGCTTTCTGCAACCGAATAAAAATTATTGATATCAGGCGTTATTTTCAGTTCATAAATTCCGTTTCCCAGATGAGTCAATTTTGGCTGGTTGGTTTCGTTTCCCCAATCGCCAATAACGTGTTTCCAAGCCGTTTCGCCCTGAATAATGACGCCGGTGTGGGCATACAAATCGCCGGTGTAGTAACCCAGCCGGCTTTCTTCTGCCGAATTGAAGGTAATGGTTACACTTTGCGAAGCCGTTGGCAACTCCGGATCTGTTGTAATCTGAGCGGTTGAATAGTAAACGTTCAGCGTTATCAGGATAAGGAAAACCAATCTTTTCATAATTCTACGTTTCAAATGTTGTCAAATTTTGTGGTTAACATTTTAAAGAATCAAAAACCCCTTCACAAGAATGAAGAGGCTTTTGATTGAATAGTTAAAAGCAAAAATGCTTTATAAACTGGAACTAATTTTTAGTTACTGTTGCAGTTAACCCCCACGGATCAAAAGTAATGGTATAGTTGCCGTCTTCAGCAATGGCAATGTTGGCACCACCTGCTGAGAGGGCATTCAAATCGCCTCCGTAATTCACAGCCCAGTCGTCGTTGGCGCGGAATTTCATTTCTCCGGCAACCAAATCGAGGGTGATTGTAAATACGCGGCCGGTTTCATCCCAGCTCATGTTTTGGTCTGAATCCCATCCGTTTGGCGTTGCACTTCCAATAAGTCCCCATCTGTTGACACTGTAGGTGTATTCATTTGGAGTACTTAAATCGAGCGTGATTGCATAGTCATCTTCCTCGGCAATTGGAATGTTGGCCGCTCCGGCACCCAATGTTCCATCGGCGGCATCGCTTCCGTAGTTGTATCCCCAGTCGTGGTTTGCCCTGAATTTAATTTCGGCAGCAGTAAGATGCATTCCGCCTTTCCAAACCTGCAATTCCGGATCGTACACCAGCGGTGTTTCATCGTCCCAGCTCATCGGTGTGGCGCTTCCAATAACACCCCAAACGGTTGCAACGGCTGTGTAAGTTAAATCAGCCGCATTGGCATTGATTTTATAGTATCCGGCCGGAGAATTGATATTTCCTGCATTTGGATCGAGGTTGCCTGCACCATCATCGCCGTAATTCGGGCCGTCCCAGTTCATTTGGGTGGCAAATTTCCACTGGTTGCTGGCATTGGCCATGTACACATATCCTTCCAGATTATCGGGTGAATCTATCGTACTTTTTACCTGTGGCGAATTATCGGGCGACCAGTTGGTCATTCCCGAGCCCGGGTAACTTGCTTCCACATAATCTCCCGGAAGGTTCCAGGTAAGATTGTCGCCCAGGGTTGTAAACTGAACGTTGTTGCCATAAGCAACTCCCGCACTGTTTATTGCGTAGGCGCGAACGTGGTAGGTGGTGAATTTTTCCAGCCCCGACAGATTTAAAATAAACGCTCCTGTTCCGGCACCTCCGTTAATTTTGTTATCGTCAACAGTGGGTTCTGAATTTAATGCCCAAACAATACCCCGTTCGGTAACTTCGCCACCGCCGTCGTAGGTCACTTCACCACCTGATACAGCGGTGGTTTTTGTTATTTCGGTGGCCGAAGCAGTTGTTACCACCGGCAAGTCAACCAGGGTTGTAAATGTAACCTGTGGCCCGTAGCCGGTTCCGGCGCTGTTTGTTGCGTATGCACGTACATAGTAAGTGGTATTTCCTGTCAGCCCGGCAAGCAAACTTGTAAATTCACCTCCGCCTTCGCCGTCCTCGGTTTTTGAATTGGCCAGTGTTGGATTTTGTTCCGTGCCAAATACAATTCCGCGAACGGTAACATCGGCGCCACCTGTAACAGTTACATTTCCGCCACCGGTTGCTGAATTACCGGTAACTTCAGTAATGTCAGCCGTGGTTATGGTTGGAACCACGGGCAAGGTTGTAAAAGTTACTTCTTCGCCGTAAACGGTCCCATCTTCGCTGGTTGCATAGGCACGCGCATAATATTTGGTTGCATATGTCAGGTTGCTCAGAACAACATTAAAAGTGGCTGAGTTTCCTCCTTCTGTGTAAGCCACTTTGTTGTCTTCAACTGTTGGCGCTGCTGAAGTATTGTAGCAAACTCCTCTTTCCAAAAATCCATCACCCGATGCTACAACAAAACCTACCACCGTTGCCGAGTCGGAAGTGATGTTGAAGGTTTGTGAAGTAGAAAGCGTGGGTTGAAGCCTGACTTCCGACATTTCCTTTGTACAGGAGCCCAAAACAGCAGCTGCAACAAACAGGAATGCCAGGATTCTGTATATGGTTATCTTTTTCATAGAATTTCTTTTAAAACGTTTCATTAATTGTTCTTAACGATTGTATACGTACCTGTTTCAGAACCGGCAGCGGCATTGGTTATGGTAAGCGTAACGGTGTAATTGCCGGCAGTAACAGGAATATTGTCTCCATCGTGAACCAGGTTATCAGGAGTACCTCCCAGGTTCCATGCCCATCCGTCGTTTAATCTGAATTTGATATCGCCGTCAACCAGATCGATGGTAATGGACCATGTTCCGGTTTGCGGGTCGTAATCCATTTTCTGGTCGGGAGAATCCCATCCGTTTGGTGTTGCCGAGCCTACCAGTCCAATCATGTAAGCATCAATTGAATATGTCATGGCATTTACGTCAGCCGACATTTGATACCAGCCGCTTGCATCAACTGTAAATGAATTTCCATCCACAGCGAGCGCTGATCCGTCGGCACCGTATTTGGTATCAGTGTCCGGATCAAGCAGGGTAAACGGCATTGTGGCATCAAGTTTCACAAAGCCTGCGTAGCTTCCGTCGCCCAGTGCCGATTCAATTTTCTGGTCCATTCCGGAGTTGATCAGGTCCAGGCGTGGTAGCCCGTAGGGAGTTACACTGACTGTTTTTGTTTCCGAAAAGTACTCAAACGGGTCGGCGCTGGTTCCGGGGGCGCCGGTACCGGCATCCACCACTAAAACTGCACGTATTCTTAAATCAACGGAAGTGGCAACATCTGCAGGGAACTTTTTTAGTAAAATTCCATTCAGGTCGCTTACCTTTATTTTTAAAGAACTCACTTGTATATCCGACATAATGGTAATCGGGTCGGCAAAATCAGTTCCTGTTTCCGCAGCTTGCAGAAAATAGTTGGCAGAAGCCTGAAAGCCCGGGTCAACGGGTGTTCCTGTAAATTCAAGAGTATTTGACCCGTTGGACCTTTCCAATGTCAAATCAGGCACATTTATCAAAGTTGGGGCTACCGGGGTATCGAGCATAAATATCTGGTCTTCGTCTTTTTCACACGAAAACAAAAGCCCGATTAACCCGATAAAACTGATATATAAAACTATTTTTTTATTCATCTCTCATTCATTTAGTTTGTTAGTAACCAGAGTTTTGCTGAATATTTGGATTCGCAGAAACTTCATCTCCCGGAATTGGGAAGATGTTGAGGTGGCTACTGGTTGCAGCACCATCAAAAGTTCCGCCTTTCCACTGCCAGGTGTACGAACCATCGGTGAATTGACCAAAACGAACCAGGTCGGTACGACGCTGAGCTTCGTAATAAAACTCGCGTGCGCGTTCATCCAGAATAAACTGCGAGGTAAGTTCTGCTGCCGTAATGTTTCCGTCGGTATTTCCGTAGGCACGTTCACGAATCAGGTTAATGTCAGCAACTGCTTCAGCAGTATTTCCTGTATTGAAGTTAGCTTCTGCTCTCATCAGGTAGGCATCGGCCAGGCGGAAAATCGGGAAATCGGTACTTGCGTAAGCCGGATTGTAATTGGTGGCCTGGCTGCCGTCGGCATTACGGGCAGTAAATTTGTACACACCAATTCCGTAGTCGCCACTTGATGAGGCACTTGGAATATCCATACTTTTTTTCATTTTTAGAAATACGCGTTTATCTTTTGCCTGAGAGAACTCTGCGTCGGTCATATCAATTGGTCCGCCGTAAGTTGCCAGTGTATCTACCAGAATATTCATAAATTCCTTTCTGGCGCGGTTTCCGTTCCAGTTGGTATTGGAAGTAAGTCCGTGGTAATCTTCAGCCCTGATATAGGTTGCATCGCTGCACGATTCAATGATAAAGGTGGTTCCCACATATCCCTGAGTATTTTCGCCGTCCTGTTCCCAGGCAAAAATCATTTCCGGATTATTTGAACCATCGTTGTCGGCGCTGAAGTTTTGCCGGTAATCGGAAGCCAAGGCATATTGCCCGCTGTTGATTACTTTGTCGCTGTAGGTTTTACATTCGTCCCAGTGGGCAGTTCCGGTGTAAACTTCGGCATTCAGATATACTCTTGCCAGCAGCATCCAGGCAGCGGCTTTTGTAGCCTGTGTTGAAGTTGTGCCGGGTTCGGCCAGTTTGTCTTCAATACCTTTTAATTCTGAAACAATATAATCAAACAACTCAGTACGCTGAATTTGTTCGGGGTAGAATTTTCCCACACCGTCTTCTTCCGTGGTAAATGGCGGATTTCCAAACAAATCCATAAACCAGTAGTAAGCCAGCGCTCTCAGAAATCGTGCTTCTGCATTGTATCTTATCACGTCAGCATCTGTACTTTCGTCGGTTAAACGAATAAAGTCGTTTGCATAGGTGATACTTAATCCGAGCCGCTGGTACAATGCAGTAAGGAACGGATTACTCGGGCTCCAGGTTTGGGTATTCAAATCAGCAATACCCACATCGCCCCATGCACAAATGGCCTCGTCGGTGGTTATTTCCTGCAGGTTCCAGAGGGCGCGCATGGTGGTAAAAAAGTTCTCGTCAGACGCGCTGATGTCTGCTCCTCCGTTGGCTCCCTGGCCGGCAATGATAAAACTGGCGTAGATTTTACCTAAAACCTGTTTCATATAAACCGGATTATCCTCTAAATTGCCAGCCAAAATTGTATCCGGGTCTTGCGGAGTTACATCCAAATCATTCACACACGATGTAACCATCAGTGCAGAAAGTATAATTCCTATTATAAATTTCTTTGTATTCATATCCATTTTTTTAGACTGTTAATAGGTAAAGCCGATTCCAAACATGTAGGTTCTTGGCCTTGGGTAGAAATTGTTGTCAATACCACCGGGCACTTCAGGATCGATTCCCTGGTAGTTTGTGATTGTAAACACATTCTGAACTGTAAAGCTAAAACGTGGAATCAATTTTCCTTTTGCTTTGCTGTGGGTGTATCCAACACTCACATTGTCCAGTTTAAAATACGATGCGTTTTCAACAAAATAGTCGCTGGTAAACTGCCGTTTTACAAATTGCGAATCGCTCAGGTATTTCGGGAAGTTTTTCCAGTAACCAATCTGGTACATCTGGTCGTATGATGAACCGGCGGCCACCTGGTTGTACACATAGTTTCCGATGCTTCCGCGTGATGATGCAGAAAAATCAAAATCCTTGTAAGTCAACCGGGCCGAAAATCCAATCAGAACATCGGGTGCCGGGTTGTGGAATATATATTTGTCGTTGTTGTCGCCATTCACCGTTCCGCCTGCTCCTGAAATGTCTTCGTACAAGCCTTCAATCGGGTTGCCGTTGCTGTTGTAAACCTGCCGGTTAACAAAGAAGGAGTAGGCAGGATATCCTACACGGGTTACCTGTTTTTGCCCGGTAAAAGCATCGCCGTATAAAATGCCGATGTAATCCGGGTCGTCGGTCAACAGAAGTTTTGTGATTTTATTTTCGTTGTAAGTTACATTAAATCCTAACGATAACGAGATATCTTCTTTTGAAACCGGAATCAGTTCCAGCGAGAATTCAGCTCCTTTGTTTTCCAGGCTGCCTACGTTGGTTAACAGAGTGTTCGAGAAGTTACTTCCGGTGGGGATGGTTACTGTGTTTAACAGGTCGTCGGTTACCCGTTTGTAAACATCAACAGAACCTGAAATTCGGTTGTTTAGAAAACCAAAATCCAACCCGATGTTTTGCGTGGTGGTTTCTTCCCATTTAATGTCGGGATCGTAAGCACTGGGCCGCAAGGTTGGCAGAAATGTGCCATCCACGGGGTAGTATGATCCTTCAGAGGCTGAGATATATGTGGCCTGTGCCGGGTAATCGTTCCCAACATCCTGTTGTCCGGTTACTCCCCAGCCAATTCGCAGTTTTAAGGTGGAAACAGCATCTACATCACGCAGAAAAAATTCATCTTTAATTTTCCATGCAAATGCGGCCGATGGGAAAAGCCCCCATTGATTGTCTCCTGAAAAGCGTGAAGAGCCGTCGTTACGAACGGTGAAAGTAAGCAAGTATCTGTCGGCCAGCGTGTAGTTAATACGCCCGAAAAACGAAACCAGGTAATTTTCGGTGATATACACCGAGTTCTCGGTTTCCTGGCTGTCGTCTCTTGTCCAGGTTCCACCCTCGCGTTTGAAGTGCTGCCACGAGTAACCTGCGGTAACATCAAAATTACTTTTGATTGCCTCAACTGTTTTCTGATAGTTGAAGTAAAAGTCGAGCAGGTTATTTGTGTTTTTGGCATGGTAGTTACTCATTCTTCCGGTTAAGGGGCTGGTGAGGTTTGAAGGGGTGGTAACCGGACGGTTGTTGTGTCCCTGTCCGTAAGAATAATCGGTAGCCATATTTAAATTGGCCCGCAAGCCGGGCACAAACGGAAGCTGATAATTGACCTGGAAATTACCGACAATACGGTTAACTTTCGACCGGTTATCCGCATCCATCAACTGCTCAACCGGGTTGGGAGTTCCCAGGTTGGCCCCGTAGTTTTCCCACTGAAAGTAGCCTGCCGATCCGGTTTTTGAAGGATCGTACACAGGTTTTGTGGGGTCCATGTTGATGGCCGAACCCAAAGCTCCGGTATCGCCAAAATTGTTGTTTGTGGTCATCCCTTTCAGGTTCATATTGATTTTTAAATCGCCATCCAGTAAAATCGGGTCAATGCTGATTGAGCCGGTTAACCGTTGCATATCGGTGTTTTTCATGATCCCGTTTTGGTTGGTGTAGCCGATTGATGCACGATAGGGAAGGGTTTTGTATGCTCCTGAAATACTAAAGTTATTGTCCTGCGATACGGCTGTGCGGAAAATTTCTTTTTGCCAGTTGGTATTTCCATTCCAGAGAAGCCCAAAACTGTCGGCGCCAAACAAACCTTTTTTGTTTAAGGCAATTTGGCGGAGCTCGTCACCTGAATATACATCGATAAACTCAATCGCCTGTGCAATCGATGTATTCATATCGTAATTGATTCTCAACGGGCTGCCTGCTTTTCCTTTTTTGGTGTTAATAATAATTACGCCGTTTGATGCCCGCGAACCATAAATGGCAGTTGCCGAAGCATCTTTCAGAATGTTAAACGATTCAATATCGTTTGGATTTACAAACGACAGGAAGTTACTGCTTCCCGACACGTCGTTGTTGTCGATCGGGATTCCGTCGATAATAATTAACGGATCGTTTGATGCATTGAGCGAAGAGCCGCCGCGAATCCGGATGGTAGCGCCGCTGCCCGGGGCGCCGCCCGATGTGGTAATAACAACACCTGCCCCTTTACCCACCAGTAAATCCTGTGCCGTAGTTATGGCGCCTTTGTTAAAATCATCAGCGCTGATGGCGGTTACCGAGCCGGTGGCATCTTCTTTTTTTACGGTTCCGTACCCAATTACAACTACTTCTTCCAGGCTTTCGACTGACTGAGCCAACTGAACATCAATAACATCCTGGCTGGCAACAGTAAATTCCTGCGATGTGTATCCAATAAATGAGTAGCCAAGGGTTTGCCCGGTTTCAACATCAATGGAATATTCACCGTCGAAATTGGTGATGGTTCCGTTTGTAGTATTTTTCACTACAATGGTAACTCCGGGTAAAGGTTCACCGTTTTCTGCATCGGTTACCTTACCGGTAATTGTTTTTAATTGTGCAAAACCCGTTACAGAGATCAGGCTGACCATCAAAAACAACAGTGGTTTTAGATTTTTACGAATAATCCTCATTTCAAATGATATTAGTTTATGAATTTTCTCGTTTAGTTAAATACTTGTAACCATGTTCTAAAGTGGCAATAATCAACAAATTACGGCTCTTTCCTATCTAACTTATGCTAAAATTCAAAAGCGAAATTATACATATTGCAACAATTATTTTAGAATTTTTTAACACTTGCCGAACGCAAACGTTTGCGGTGACGTTTGCACCAAATATGTTATAAAACAGGTGGCTACTGGTAGGTATTTTTTGGGTTG
>JAFGEV010000295.1 GCA_016931385.1 Prolixibacteraceae bacterium | reverse complement strand
GTGCTCATTTGGCGGGGTTGCGAAAATTTGAATTTCCCTATATAAACATCTGCCGCTTTTTTCCCTGACTTGAAAGCCTGAACACGGGTGGCAAGTGAGTCGTTTACTTCGTACATGCCCCAACGCTCTTCCGATTTCGATACAAGATTGGTTGCTTCGAGATTTTCAAGGGCCGTTAGCATCGATTGGATATTCGACGATTCTGCAGGGTACTTATACCCTTCGCTCTCAACTTCCCACGTGGCATCGCCTGTGCGGTTTAAATTAATGGCTTTTCCATTTGCTGATCTTGGGTAAAGTGTAATGCTGGTAATGTCATCAGCATTAATCTTTACCAGCTCCTTGTTAAATGAACGTTCGCCTTTTTTGTTTTCGGCAAGTGTTAAAATGACCAGCAAAACCAGCAAAATGCTAAATATTATGAGCAAGTATTTTAAATTCGATTTCTTAATCATGGTTGAAATTATTTAATATAGTTTTCCTGCATTCGTTTAATTTCTTTCAGTTTATTGTTCCGGTTTCTGAAAATTCCGTAAACAATAATCAGCAATACGGGCAACAAAAAGTTCAGGTATTTAAGGAACGCCTTTTTACCGTCTTCAACCTGGTCAAGAGGGCGGTTGGTAATGCCTTTGGTCCTTAGGTCAATGAGGCCAGTGTCGTCCGAAAGCCAGTCGATTGCATTCACCATTAGGTTAACATTGTCGGGATTTAGCTGTCGCATTTGCTGCCCTTCGCCGTTTATGGCAAAATCGCCATCGCTCACAACAACCATTCTGGCGTTGGTATTCCCGGCAAATGACCCTTCAATTGCTGCTGCAACCGGGATGTTTGCCATTGGGAAATCAGTATTTGTCCATTTTTTCTGAATGTCGAAGTACAAGGGAACCGAAAGCGTGCCCGATTTTTCGGAAGTGTAGGCTAGTGGCTCAAATTTTAATGTGGTATCGCCGTTGAAAGTAATCGGGCTTGCAAACTGAAGAATAACCGATTCAAGCCCTTTGCTGGCAGGGTGTTCCGAAAAATTTACGATGGTTGGCAGATAAGGGAAGTTCACCTGTGTGGTCATGGTAAAGAACCCCTGTTGTTGCCTTACTGAAACTGTTCCACAATTGGCATCAACAATGAATTTGTTTTCAACTGTAATGCCTTTTTTCGCCAGCCATTCTTCAATACCTGTTCCTGTTTCAAAACCTGAAGCATTGTTAAAATCTCCTTCAACCCTGTTGATGGCCAGGTAAAGATTCCCGCCGTTTGCCAGGTAGTTATCCAGCAGCGCCAGTTCGTAGTCATTAAGTGTATCCTTTGGGGCAACCATTGCCAGCGATTTGTATTGTTCCAGCATAACTGTATCGGAAATGTTCACTTCCTCAACATCGTACAAAACATTGAGCGATTGCATTGCCTGTGCCATTGCTGAGGTTGTGCTTTCACCATGGCCTGTAATAAAACCTATAACCGGTTTATCATTAACGATCAGCTTTTTTATTGATGTTGAAAGGGAATATTCCATGGCCGAACCTGGTAAGATTAAGGGTATGATTTCCTGCTTCTCTCCATACTTTATCACTGCAGCCAGGTACACTTTCTTTTGCACTACCTGGTCTTTCTCCCTCATATTCACTATTTGAGGTGCAATTCCCATTTGGGCAATTTCCTGTTCAACCTCCTCGTCATCGTTCGGGCTGATAAACTCAAATACAAGGTTGCCTTTCGACACGTTGTTGTATTCAACAAGCATATCCTTGAAGTCGGTTTTTATGCTCTGAATAGCAGGTGGCAGGTCCTTTGTAAAATAGGCTGTCACAGTAACGGGATCCTCAACCGAGCGCATAATTTCCTTGGTCGCTTTACTCAAAGTGTATCGTTTATCGGCTGTAAAATCGAGCCTGAAAAAATATTTGCCCGACAATGCATTTAATACAATAACAATGCCTGCAATAAGTGCAACATATATGATTATCGATTTTTTATTCTTCATCTTTCTGAGTTTTTTTGTTAATCCCTTTTTGATAAAACAGCTTCAGAACCTACCAGCCCGAGCACGATAATTGAAAGGAAATAGATGATATCCTTCGAGTCGAAAACGCCCCTTGATATGGATTCGAAGTGGGTCGACATACTCAGGTAGTGTGAAATGTTTCCCAGTATACCCGGAAGCCCGTTTGAAAGAATATCGAAAATGATATGAAAGAAAATCCCTATAAACAGGGCCAGCAAGAAGGCAATGATCTGGTTGTTGGTAAGGCTGCTTGTAAATATGCCTATGCACACATAAGCAGCGCTCATTAAAATTAGCCCCAGGTAACCTAACATTACTGCTCCATGGTCGATAGGTCCAAGTTGCGAAACAGTAATGTAATAGGGTATTGTGAGCAATAGGGCAATAACAATTAGCGAAAGGGTTGCAAGGAATTTGCCGCTGACAATTTGCCACTCTGAAACGGGCTTTGTAAGCAACATTTCAATGGTGCCGGTTTTCCTTTCTTCGGCAATTTGCCTCATTGTAAGGGCTGGTATAAAGAAAAACAGGGTCCAGTAGGCAATTGAAAAGAACGATTGCAGGCTGGCCTGGTTTACAAAAAATACATCGCGCCCCTGTATCCAGGTGAAAAAACCGCTGAAACCCAGAAAAGCAACGATCATAATGTATGCCATGAGCGAATCGAAGAATGAGTTCAGCTCTCGTTTTGTTATGGTAATAATTGATTTCATCTTATAATGTTTGTAATGTTAAAGTTGAATTTATCTGCCTTGTGGTTTTTCCCAATAGATTAAGTTTCATACAAAGTTAATTTGAGGTAACCTCGCGGAAGACGTCTTCAAGTTTAGTTTCAACGGGTGTTAACTGACCAATGTACCATCCGTTATCTTTGCACATCTCGAAAATGGGTTGAGCCGATTGAGCATCGTTTTTGCTCTGGACTTCAAAAACCGATTCTTCGGGCACAAGTATATCGACCAGTGCAATAGTGCTGATTTGCTGAAGCGACTTAAACACTTCGTTACGGTCGCCTCCAAGTATCTGTACTTTGAGTATTTCGTTTCCCTGGGCTTGTTTGCGCAGTTGTTCCGAGCTTCCATCGGCAACAATTTTCCCGTTGTTTATGATGAGTATGCGGTCGCAGGTTGCTTCAACCTCTGCCAGGATGTGTGAACTCAGGATCACGGTCTTCTCCCTGCCAATTTTCTTGATTAATTCCCTGATTTCGACAATCTGATTTGGGTCGAGCCCTGTTGTTGGTTCGTCGAGGATCAATACTTCAGGATCGTGAATTAGCGCCTGGGCAAGCCCCACTCGTTGCTTGTACCCTTTCGACAGCTCCCTGATCTTTTTGTGCTTTTCGCCTTTTAAACCACATACCTGTATCATTTCTGCAATCCGCTGGTTTGTTTCTTCAGGGGTCAAACCCTGAAGTTCGGCAACAAACCTTAGATAGTCAATCACCGGCATGTCGTAATAAAGCGGGTTGTTCTCGGGCAGGTAGCCAATGTGCTTTTTAACTTCATCGGGATTTTCAAGCACCGATATGCCTCCCACCTTAACATCTCCAGAATTTGGGGTTAAATAACATGTTATGGCCTTCATGGTAGTTGTTTTACCTGCACCATTAGGGCCGAGAAAACCAAGTACTTCACCGGTTTTTACCTCGAACGAAATATCGTCGACAGCCCTTTGTAAGCCATAAATCTTAGTTAAGTTTTCAAGTTTTATGTCCATAAATCTAAATCTTTTTTTTTGAGATCACGAATTTAAAAAATTGAGAAAATCCTTTAATATTTCCTATTAAGTTTTAACACAATTTAACTGCTTAAAACGTGATGCCACGAAATGTTTATTAATCAATAAAAGAAGATCAGTGGCTTTTTTTGCTCGCTGTTTTGAAATTATTTTAACAGGAAGGTTTGAAATGAAAATTTTATCCTTAATTTTATTTCCTGTAAAGAGAAGTTAAACTTAATCATTTAATTACCGTGAGGTAAGAGCGTGAAGGATATAATGATTTAATTTGTTGTTTATAAAGACCGCTTTTTGCGTTTTATATTAAGCGTCAACAAAGGTCTCAGCATGATTGGTTTAAACTGTTTGCAGTTGTGAGTGAAAGGGTAAATGATTGTTCTTTTTGCAAATCTTAAAATATACCTTTAAATTGTTGTTTTGTTTGGGTTTATGAGTATGGCAAAAGATAAATTAAAATGGTTTTTATATATTCTGGTTTTTGTTCTTGTATTTCAGGCCTGTAGCACCAGGGTTACTCCCGATCAGGATGCTTCGGTTGTTGTACAGGATATTGAAGAGATACCTGAATTTTCAATAAACCAGGTTGAAATTGAAGGTAATGTTCAACCTTTTAATACCGAAATTCGTATTGATACCCTCGAAACGGGCAAGTATATTATCAATTTAAGTTTGTATACCGACTTCCCCTCGGCATTGCCAGGTTTTAAATTTAATATTAAATATCCCAGGAAGTATATCGATGTTTTATGGAGTTCGCGCACATGGTCGAACAATTCATTCATTAACATACCCAATTATTCCCGCCTTCAGTCTGATTTTAATGTTGTTTCGGCCCTTTCTGAAAATAACAAAAACCGTATCACACTGGCATCGTTCGATAATTTTGAGAGCCGCTACACCGGGATAGATATTCAGCACAATGCCGATTCAATTATTTTTTCACTGAATTATTTTCAACATTCGGTTCCCGATGCAGAGTTGCTTGAGTATAAGACACAAATTTTTGTGAACCTGCATGATACAATCTATTCCTCAGCAATTAGGGAAAGCTCGCAATGGAGGTTAGACCTTCAGGATCATTCTTCATTAAAAAAAATCGACTTGTCGCTTTTACCGGTTTACTCAATGTGGTACCCCTTAAGCCGGAATATACCTGTTGAAAATGTAACCTATTACTTCGATTCAATATCATCGATGGGTTTCCGTTCGGTATTGTTTGACGACGGTTGGCAGGATGTGGTTATGTTCAATATCGACAGTTCCGGGTATTGGAATCCCTCCGAAACAGCTGTTGTTAAAGAGTTTATGCAAACTGTTCACGACAAAGACATGAAAGTGGCCCTTTGGTATTCAAAGCCTTTTATTGGCGCACACAAGTACATTTATGAAAAATTCGAAGGCCG
>JAFGEV010000035.1 GCA_016931385.1 Prolixibacteraceae bacterium | reverse complement strand
CAATCTGATTCAGTTGAAGTATACAATACACAACATGATCGTTACAGGCTAAATGAGGATTACGTAATCAGTTTCGACATTGACTGCAAAAACCGTATTTGGCTGGCATATTATTCCCAGGGAATATCAATTATCGATCTATCATCACAAACAATAACACATTACCGACAGAATGCTGAAGATGAAAACTCCCTTTTAAGCAATAATATGTCGACAATTGCAGTGTACGACTGCAGCCAGGTATTTATCGGCACAAATGGCTATGGCCTTTCTGTTTTTAACATTGATGATGGTACTTTCACAAATTACACCGCTTCTGAAATGCCCGGCTCAATTATCAGTGACAACATCAGTAAAATTTACTTCGCCCCAAACGGATCAATTTGGATTGGTTGCTGGACCAGCGGGTTAAGCATCTACGACAAACGTTTCAATAAATTTACCCACTATAAATACGATGAACAAAGTTTGAACTCTTTATCGGGCAAATCGGTTACAGGCTTTGCTGAAGACGCTAATGGCAACATCTGGATTTCGACCGATGGCGGGGGTATTGACTGTTTCGATGTGAAAGGAAAAAAATTTTACAGCCACAAAAGTCAGAAGAATAACTCCGGCAGCTTAACAAACAACAAGGTATTATCAATCATTACCGATAACGATGGCGGCCTCTGGGCAGGTATGTGGAACGGCGGGTTAAATTATTTTGAGATCGATGGCTACCGGCTTAAATTGAAAAAACGTATCGATAAAATTGATCCCACCAACTTGAACAATAGCTCAGTATTTGAATTGTACATCGACCCGTGGCAAAATCTTTGGGTAGGTACTTTTCAGGATGATGTTTATTTATACAACAAAAAAAACAACAGATTCACAACCCTCAGCGAACTTATTAATTTTGAAAATGATACAATTAATCAATTAACGGTTAACAATGTTTTCTATGATCCCGCAGGTTATTACTGGATATCAACCCAGGATTTTGGCCTTTTAAAAGCCGACCTGGTCAACCGCAGCCATACTTTTTATCATCAGGACCTTACTTATCCGTTTGGACAACCTTCGCAACTGGTTTCTTTAACCTACATGGATAGTAAAGGCAGGTTATGGACTGGCAGCAATGCCGGGCTGAGCCTTTTCAATAAAGAAAACGAAACCTTTAAAACCTATACCGTAAACGATGGATTGCCCGATAACAACGTGGTAGGCATGCTTGAAGATGAACACGGAAATTTTTGGATTAGCACAAACAAGGGCTTATCCAAAATCAGCATCATCGAACAGGATCCTTTTCCTGAACTTAAGGTTCGGAATTATGTACAGGCCGACGGACTGCAAGGTAGCATCTATAACCGCTGGGCATATTTTAAAAGCACTACAGGCGAAATGTATTTTGGCGGGATAAACGGCTTCAATGTTTTTCACCCCGATTCGATTACCGATAACACGGTAGCCCCACCTGTTCATTTAACAGAATTTATGCTGTTTAACAAACCTGTTTATGCCGGTAAGGATGACTCCCCTTTAAATAAACAATTGTCTCAAACCGAAGAGTTGGTACTGAAACATAAACAAAACTATTTTACAATAAGGTTTGTTGCGCTCAATTATATCATGAGCGAAAAAAATGAATATGCCTACATCCTTGAGGGACTCGATAACGACTGGAATTATGTAGGCACACGCAACGAGGCTACCTATACGCATGTACGCCCGGGCAAGTACCTTTTCAGGGTAAAAGCATGCAACAACGATGGCTACTGGAACGAGGAGGGAACTTCGGTAAAAATAACAATCAGACCCCCATGGTGGCAAACCTGGCTGTTTAAAATACTGGTTGGCCTGTTAATGCTTGGAGTTCTTGTGTACCTTGCGGTCAAGGTTTTTTCGCATTACCGCCAACTGGCAAATCAAACCATTCTTAACGAGCGGAACCAGATCCAAACTTTGATCGACAACATTCCCGACCAGGTTTACATCAAAGATGTCCATTCGAGGTTTGTGGTGGTTAATACCCGCACAGCCAAACAGCTGGGTTACAACAACCCACAAAGCATTATCCATAAAACCGATAAAGATTTTTTCAACCCTGATGTAGCCGAAGCCCTTCTGGAACAGGAACGACAAATTATGGAAACAGGTGTTTCGGTTATCAATGAAGAATCGAAAGAACTCAAAAACGGGAAAGAACAATATTTGTCAACAACCAAATGCCCCATTATTAATGCAAAAGGTGAAACCATTGGACTGGTAGGTATCATACGCGATATCACTGAACAAAAACTGGCCGAACTGCAAATTACCGCTCAAAGCCGCGAACTGAAAAAAATGAATAAAAACCTTTCTGAAACCAACCAGTTGCTTGAAATCACCCAAAAACAGATTGAAGAGCAGGCCGAGGAACTTTACATGCAAAAAGAAGAATTGCTGAATAACAACACTGAGCTGAATAAGCTAATCGCGACCAAAGACAAGTTGTTTTCGATTATTGCCCACGATGTAAGAACACCTTTCAGCATAATCATTGGTTTTTCGGAGCTGTTTTTATACAACATGGATAAATGGGATAAAGATGAAAAGCGAAATGCTGCACAGATTATCTATGACTCATCAAGCGAACTTTCGGTGATGCTTGAAAATTTACTGCAATGGGCCCGCGACCAGCGCGGACTGGTAAAATGTTATGCCAAAACAATGCCTGTTGAACCATTTATTCAAAATCAAATTACATTCTTTAAATACAACCTTTTGCTGAAAGGACAGAAAATTACAACACGCTTTACCGACCGGCGCCTTAAAATTCTTGCCGATCCGCAGTTACTTGACACTGTTTTCCGCAATTTGATTGGTAACGCCATTAAATTTACACCAAAAGGAGGGCACATCGAAATTGGAGCAAAAGTTGAAAACGATAAGGCATTTTTTCATGTTTCAGATACGGGAGTAGGTATACCTCCCGAGGATATCGAAAATCTTTTCAGTATTGAAGAACGAAAAACCACATACGGCACTGAAAATGAAAAAGGAACCGGGCTGGGGCTTATCCTTGTTAAAGAATTCATCGAAAAACAAGGGGGCACCCTTTGGGTTGAAAGCGTTGTTGGCGAAGGATCGGCTTTTCGTTTTTCCTTGCCGCTGGCGGTGGAAGGTTAGTAAACTGAAATTTATCCTTTTGTAAATTGAATAATTTAAAAATTATAAATTATGTCTGAAAATACAAAAACCGAAGATCGCACTACCTGGTCAATAGGCGGGGGTACCATGTTAGGTATTGGAACAGGTTTCTTTTTTTTACAACAATCAGTATTTATTTTTGTGGGGTGCATTTTAGGATGAATAGGACTGGGCTTGATCATAGCCTCCATTCTTTCAACGCTAAAGAAATAAATTGAAGAAGAAGTAATTCGCTTCACTTCTCATCCCTTTCGAGTCTCTCACGGGACTTCCCGATATCGTTGCACTCATCGGGATAAACTTCTCGTCCCTTCGAGTCTCTTTCAGAGCCTCTCACGGGACTT
>JAFGEV010000034.1 GCA_016931385.1 Prolixibacteraceae bacterium | reverse complement strand
GAAAGTTCTTACACCCAATGGACGCTTATGTCTTATTTAGGTCGTATTAATTATTCATTCAAGGATCGTTATTTACTTACAGCATCTGTTCGTTATGATGGTTCTTCGCGTTTGGCCGAAGGTCATAAATGGGTTGCATTCCCATCTGCCGCTTTGGGCTGGAGAATTTCGGAGGAAGATTTTCTTAAAAACAGTGAAACAATCAGTAACCTGAAATTGCGACTGGGTTATGGTGTTACAGGCAACTCGGCTGTTGATCCATACAGCACTGAAGGTTTAATAACAGACAGTCGTTATAACTGGGGAAAAACAGAAGGTGTTTTAGGATTTGAACCAAGCACCCTTGCAAATAAAGCCCTTTCGTGGGAAACAACAGAACAATACAACATAGGGGTAGACTTTGGCTTTTTTAACGGACGTGTTTCAGGTGCAATCGATCTGTATCAACAATATACTTCTGACCTGTTAATGAGACGGTCGCTACCGGCTGTATCAGGTTTCAGTTGGATTATTCAAAACATTGGCGAAACACAGAACCGGGGATTTGAAATTAGTTTGAATACTGTTAACATTAAGAAAAAGAAGGTTCTGTGGACTACAAGTATTACGTTTGCTGCCAATGATGAGCAAATTGTCAGCCTGGCTACCGGATTGCCTGAAGACATTGCAAACAATTGGTTTGTAGGGCATCCTATTGATACATATTATGACTTCGTTGCTGCACCTTACGTGTGGGGTTATTCCAAACAAGATATGGATGATATTGCGACTTACGAAGAGAACAAAGCAAGGTTTAAACCTGGAGACCTCAAGATTGTTGATCAGAATGATGATTTTGTAATCAATTCCGATGACCGAATGATCAGAGGATCGAAGATGCCTAAATGGTCAGTCAGTATGGCAAATACTTTGAATGTTGGTCCATTTGATCTTTATTTATTTATGTATGGAGCTTTCGGGCAAACAGTATACTGGGATCCCGGCGTATCAATTGCAGGCAGGTACAATACCTACAAAGTTGATTACTGGACTCCCGAAAACACTCAAACTAAATGGCTGGCACCACATGCCGATATTCAGATGCCAAGGAATGTTTCGGCAATGTATTACTGGAAAGGTGATTTCCTGAAGATATCAGATTTAACTTTGGGTTATACTTTACCTAATAGCCTGACAAGTAAAGCTAAAATTCAGAAGATACGTTTGTATGCCAAAATTCAGAATCCTTATATGTTTACTAACTTTGAAGGAAACGATCCTGAGGGATCAATAGCAAACCAGAGAGAAAGTGACCTTGATCTAACTCCATTCTCGGATGCACCATTTACGATGAGAAGCTATATGTTTGGTTTAAATGTAACATTCTAATCAAAACAACAATGAAAATATTTAAGAACATTATAATATTTGCAGGGCTTTTATTAATGATAATGTCCTGTACAGATTTTCTCGATGAGAAAGGATACAATTCGGATTCATCATATTTCAGGACAGCTGAAGGATTAGATGCTTTGGTAGCTGCAAGTTACCAGCAAACACGTTGGTGCGCTTCATATGAAACGCAGTATGCAATGGAAGATATGGGTACCGATATCTATATGATGGCCGGCGATGGATCTCATCGCGATGCTTTTGGACAGTACTTCTCCAGTTCTATGACCCCACAGTATAATTTGTTACTCGATTTCTGGAACAACAATTATAAGGGAATTGCAAATGCGAACCTTGCCATTGAACTCCTTGAGGTTGATGAGGAACTCCTTGATCATATCCGTCCGATAAGGCTTGGTGAAGCCTTGTTTTTAAGGGCATACTATTATTACGAACTTGTTATTCAGTTTGGAGATGTGCCTTTAAATTTGAAACCAACCGACTATCCAAAAACTGATTTTTTCAGGTCTCCTCAAAAGGAAATCTGGGCTCAGATAATTGCCGATGCTGCCAAAGCCTGGGAACTTCTTCCCTGGGCCGAGAATGGTGAGGTAACCGACAATTATGGGCGGGCCAGTAAAGGCTCAGCCGGGCATTTACTTGCTAAAGCCTACATGTTCCGCTATTGCGACAAATTTGCCAAAAACCAGTCGGATGCCAACATGGTTGAAGATCGTGGTGGAAAAGATACTGACCTCGACTCTGTAATATACTATGCAAGCCGGGTTTGTAACTTTGGCGACGGGGCCGGGAGTGGCAGCAAACATGTTTTGGCAAGTGATTTTGGAAAACTCTGGGGCTGGGATCAGCAAACCGGTTTAATCGAAGAATACATGGGGCCTGAAATGTTGTTTTCAATAAACTTCTCAACCGACCATTTTTATAACAATACAAATGCTTCTTCGGTAAACGACGCCGGTAACTGGTTGCATCTTTTTTATGCAGGTCAAAACGAATTGTACCCGCTGATAACTACACTTGAAAATGGTGAAGATGTTACCTGGGGTAATACCATTGGTTTTTCACGAAATATTGTAAGCGGTCGCCCATGGAGAAGGCTTTGTCCAACTCCCTACTATTATGCTGATGACGGACTATATGCAGCCAGAAATTACGAAACCGGGGAGATGGGAAAACTTGTCGATTCAAGGCTTTACAAATCACACGTATGGGTTTATTACTGTAACGATGAAACAGTTGACGTTCCCTGGTTGCCTTTAACAAATGCAGCCGGTTCTTTTAATCCTGCCGATATTGGAATGGTTGAAGGGGAACAGCGTTACGGTGTAGGCGATACCTGTATGGTATTGACGCTTGAAGATGTTTCAAACCGTTACGCCAGTGGTACCGATAAAGAAAGACTGGCTTTGGCAAGGGCTCAGGAAAAATATTGGTTAGTGCCCATGCAGTCGATAAATGTTCCGACCGATAGGGCTGAAGTCGCAGGTTATGATGTGATCACTAACCAGTATCCAACACTTACTAAACATCTTGACAGCCGACGTGCTGCCGTTCAGGATCAGGCCGGTTTTAAAAATCTGATGCGTATGCGTTTGGGCGAAACCTATATTCTTCTTTCAGAAGCCTATGCACGTAAAGGCGATTTTGCAAATGCGGCTGCAGCATTAAATATTGTGCGTGAACGTGCCGCCTGGAAAGAGGGCGAAATGAAATATACCCATTTCTGGAAATACGATGGTGGGGCGTATGATAAACGAACTGCTTCAACGGTTGACGATATGAAAGTTACTGCAGGTTTTATCAGTAGCTTTACAGGTGAAAACCTTACTAATTTCTACCTCGACGAAATGGGACATGAAACCGCCGGTGAATTAAACAGGTTTGATCTTCTGGCCCGTTATGGCGCCGATTACTGGAAAAACAAGATTGAAGCATGTGATTACTGGACAGTTGGAACGATACAGGTATTCCATCGGTTCCGCCCGATTCCACAGGATCATATTGATAATCTTATACCTCCGGATCCAAATCCGCAGAATTATGGATACTATTAATATTAATGATATCCCTGATGTGCATTATAGTGTAAGGTTTTGCTTTTTTTTGACTTAAATAATTTTCTTATAAAGTTTTATTCGTTTTTTATAAATAGATTGTTTTTTTAGGTTAGATTTTGTATTAACTTACTTATTTGGAATAAGATATTCCAATTCAAAAGTAAAAGAGACTGCCATAAAAGGCAGTCTCTTCTTTTTAATATTTGTACTATTTATATCCCAAAATCTAAATTATATGTCTTAAATTGACAACCGGAAATTGTAGTATCTAATATTTTTAAAGCACAATGATTTTTTGTCTAAATATCAAATTGAGAATTTTATATGCAATAAAACAAGGAAGCATGAATACAATTAAATTGATCTTAGTAAGTTGTTCGTTAATATTTTTGATGAATAAAATTGATGCCCAAAATCCAATTATCCGCGATCAGTATACAGCTGACCCTTCGGCAAGGGTTTTTAATGGGAAGGTATATGTTTTTCCTTCACACGATATTCGGGCCGTTGAGGGTAAAGGCCGACCCGGGTGGTTCTGTATGGAAGATTACCATGTTTTTTCTTCGGAAAACCTTACTGACTGGACAGACCATGGTGTAATTGTTAGCCAGAATAAAGTCCCCTGGGCCGATTCAACTGCATACAGCATGTGGGCGCCCGATTGTATTGAACGAAACGGGAAATTTTATTTCTACTTTCCTGCAACTACCAATACAGTAGGACGTTTTGGACGAAAAGGTTTTTCAATTGGCGTAGCTGTAGCCGACAAACCCGAAGGACCGTACATTCCACAAAATGAAAATATTAAAGATTTATTTGGTATCGATCCCAATGTATT
This sequence comes from Prolixibacteraceae bacterium, assembly GCA_016931385.1. Taxonomy (GTDB): domain Bacteria; phylum Bacteroidota; class Bacteroidia; order Bacteroidales; family Prolixibacteraceae; genus DAIMEA01. The sequence continues at coordinate 8,687 of JAFGEV010000034.1, read as the reverse complement.
TATCGATAATGATGGTCAGGCTTATTTGTACTGGTCGATGAGAAATATTTATGTTGCTAAGCTTAAAGAAAATATGCTGGAACTGGAAACAGAACCGGAAATAATCCAGAACCTACCCGAAAAGGGACTAAAGGAAGGCCCCTGGGTGTTTGAACGTAACGGGATTTACTATCTGACATTTCCACACGTTGAAAATGAAACTGAACGCCTCGAATATGCAATTGGGGACAATCCATTAGGGCCGTTTAAAATGACCGGTGTTATTATGGATGAATCGCCAGGCTGCTGGACAAATCATCACTCAATCATTCAATATAACGGGCAATGGTATCTGTTTTATCATCAAAACGACCTTTCTCCAGATTTTGACAAAAACCGCTCTGTGCGAATCGATAGTTTATTTTTCAACGATGACGGTACAATACGTAAAGTGAAACCAACCCTGCGTGGTGTTGGCATAACAAATGCAACTGAAAAAATTCAATTCGACAGGTATAGCCAGATATCTGAAACCGGTGTTAATGTTCAATTAATCGACACTCTTGACACGTTCAGGGGGTGGAAAACATTGCTTGATAGCGATGGGGCATGGGTTCAATACAATGCGGTAGGTTTTGGGAATAAAAAACTCAAAAAGGCTCAGGTAGAAGTTCTGTCAGCCACAGGAGGGATTTTGCAAATCAGGTTAAACAACGCAAACGGACCTGTTATTTCCGAAGTAAAAATTCCTGATTGTGAAAACAGGACAACAGTTGAATCAACATTGTTAAAGTTCAAAAAGGGGATCCATAATCTGTTTATTACTTTGAAAGGAGATGAACAGGTTGAAATTGACTGGGTAAGGTTTGAATAATAATGAAGATAAAATGGGTTATTATAAAAGGTTTCTGTTTTAGTCCTTATCGAAAATAATGGAGTAATAATCAATAATTATGTGTTTTCATATACGAGGCACTCTAAATTTAAAACGATACGATGAGCAAAAGAATTTATTTGACAATCATTATTTTAATGGCGCTGGCAATGGTTCATTATGTTCGCGCCCAGAATACAATTCAACAGCGTCCAATCATCCAGGTGAATTATACTGCTGATCCTGCGCCAATGGTGCATAACGACACAGTATTTCTCTACACAAGCCACGATGAAGATGATGCGATGGGCTTTAAAATGAAAGACTGGTTGCTTTATTCTTCAACCGATATGGTAAACTGGACCGGGCACGGTGTAGTAGCATCATTAGATAATTTCGATTGGGTTCCTTACGACAATGGGGCCTGGGCTGTGCAATGCATAGAACGAAACGGGAAGTTTTACCTCTATTGCCCGATGCCCGGAGGAGTTGGTATTGGGGTTTTAGTGTCCAATAGCCCATATGGACCTTTCAAAGATCCCCTCGGAAAACCTCTTGTCAGAAACAGCAATCACGATATTGATCCTACCATATTGATTGACGATGACGGGCAGGCTTACATGTACTGGGGAAATCCAAAAGTATATTACGTGAAGCTGAACGAAGACATGATTTCCTGGTCAGGAGAAATTAACCAGGAACCTACAACGCCCGAAAACTACCAGGAAGGCCCCTGGGTTTGGAAGCGGAACAATCATTATTATCTGGCCTATGCATCTACTTGCTGTCCTGAGGGAATTGGATATGCCATGAGCAGTTCCCCAACTGGCCCATGGGAATATAAGGGCATGATTGTAGATGCCACGGAACTTACCCGTGGTAATCATCCGGGAATTATTGAATATAAGGGTAAATGGTATTGTTTTGGGCATAGTTACGACTTGCTGAAAAAAACGACACCAAAGTTCTATGAACGCCGCTCGATAGATATGGATGAAATGCTTTACAATCCCGATGGCACCATCCAAAACCGGCATTACTGGTCGGTGGAAGGGCCTGAACAGGTTGAAACCCTGAATCCGTTCAAACGTGTTGAAGCCGAAACAATGGCCTGGAGCGAAGGGGTCAAAACCCGTTTTGAAACAGAGTGGGAAGGCGATTTCGATTGGGCCAGGGGAAAACGAATTGCCGACCGTTTATTTATAACGGATATTAATCATGGTGATTACATAAAAGTCAGTGGTGTTGATTTTTCTGATGGAGCTAAGTCGGTTGAAGTCAGTGTATCTCCAATTTATGGAGGTAAAATTGAAATACATGCCGATCAGATTGACGGCCCCATCATTGCCTTAATTGATATAAACACTACACGGCAGGAGGGCATCTGGAGTACATTTACCGCACCGGCAAACAATATCGAAGGTGTTCATGATGTGTATTTTGTATTCAGGGGAGAAAAGGACTTATTTTATTTTGACTGGTGGAGATTTAAATAATTTAACTATTTGGTTTGACGAAAACAGGAATACTTTTTTCTTTTAATGAATTGCTTAAAATTTTTTTTTGCAAAAAGCAGGAAAGCTATTAGACTGTACCAATATAAATTTAGATAAAAAATAAGATAGCCTGTTTATTATCTGCATATTCGTTTATTCAAATTCGGGCAGAAATTATTAGTCGTAAAAATTAAAAATAATGGTATGAAAAAAGTTGCTTCGAAACTGGCTTGTATTTTTTTTGCTGGTTTGCTTTTCAGTGCATGTAAATATGATGCGAACAACGAAAGTTGGCTTAAAATGTGGTACGACAAACCGGCAAACGTATGGAACGAGGCATTGCCACTAGGCAATGGCCGTTTAGGGGCTATGGTTTATGGCGATCCTGCAAATGAAAAAATTCAGTTGAACGAAGAAACATTTTGGTCGGGCAGCCCTTCACGCAACGATAATCCAAATGCTTTGGAAGCTTTGCCAAAAATCCGTCAACTTATTTTTGAAGGGAAGTACCATGAAGCTGAAAGCATGATCAATCAAAATTTAAAAGCTGAAACGTTACATGGGTCGATGTATCAGACGGTTGGAAATCTGGAACTTACATTTGATGGTCATGATGAGTACACTGGTTATTATCGTGAGCTCGATTTGAGTAAGGCAGTTTTCACAACAACCTATATTGTTGATGGGATATCATATAAGAGAGAAGTTTTTGCTTCACAACCCGATCAGGTTTTAGTGGTTAAATTATCGGCAGACAAACGTGGAAAATTAACTTTCACAGCAGGTTTAAACAGCCCCCTACAAAAAACCTCAAAAGCGCTTAATGCAAATACTCTTGAAATGACAGGTCTTTCAAGTACACACGAAGGGGTAGAAGGGAAAGTAAAATCCGATACAAGGGCTAAGATATTGAATAAGGGAGGTGATACTTCGATAGATGGTGACAAAATTAAAGTCAGTAATGCCAGCGAGGTGCTTATTCTTATTTCGATGGCTACAAATTTTGTCGACTATCAAACATTAACTGCTAACGAGGTTGAAAAGTGCAGTCAATTTCTTGAAGCAGCCGAAATGAAATCATATAAAGAATTATTAAAAAACCATATCAAATCGTTTCAGAAGTATTTCAACAGGGTAAGCTTTGATCTGGGAACATCAGAAGCTGCTAAACTTCCGACGGATATCCGTATTAAAAACTTTGCGCAAAATGATGATCCTGAACTGGTTTCCATGTATTATCAGTTTGGACGTTATTTATTAATTTCAAGTTCCCAGCCCGGAGGACAGCCAGCTAATTTACAAGGTATATGGAACGAAAGTACCCATCCGGCGTGGGACAGCAAGTACACGATCAATATAAATACAGAAATGAATTACTGGCCCGCTGAGAAGTGCAACCTTTCTGAAACGCATGAACCTCTGTTTGAAATGATAAAAGAACTATCGGAATCAGGCCGCAAAACAGCAAAAGACATGTATGGTTGCGATGGCTGGGTTGTTCACCACAATACCGATATCTGGCGCATTTCGGGGGTTGTCGACGGCGCTTTCTGGGGCATGTGGCCAATGGGTGGCGCATGGCTTTCGCAACATCTGTGGGAAAGGTATTTGTATACCGGCGATGTTAAATTTTTAGAAGAGGTTTATCCCGTGTTGAAATCAGCCTGCGAGTTTTACCAGGATTTCCTGGTTGAAGAACCAGAACACAAATGGATGGTTGTTTGCCCTTCAATTTCGCCTGAAAATGCACCTGCCGGAAGGCCTTCGGTTTGTGCCGGCGCTACGATGGATAACCAGATTTTATTCGACCTGTTTTCAAAAACAATAAAAACGGCTGAACTTTTAGGAAAAGATAAGGATCTCGTTGTTGGGTTTAAAAAGATTCTCGACAGGCTTCCTCCTATGCAAATTGGACAATACGGCCAGTTACAGGAATGGATGGAAGATTTGGACAACCCGAATGATAAACATCGTCATGTATCGCATTTATATGGATTGTATCCCAGCAATCAGATTTCACCTTATACTTCACCTGAACTATTTGATGCTGCGAGAACAACGCTTATTCAGAGGGGTGATGTATCTACAGGCTGGTCAATGGGCTGGAAGGTAAATTTTTGGGCTCGTTTGCTTGATGGAAATCATGCTTTTAAACTTATAACCGACCAGCTAACACTGGTTGATCCAGTCAGGGGAAGGCGAAGCGGAGGTACTTATCCGAATTTTTTCGATGCACATCCACCGTTCCAGATCGATGGAAATTTTGGCTGTACTTCGGGCATAACCGAAATGTTGTTGCAAAGCCACGACGGTTCAATTCATATTCTTCCTGCTTTACCCGATAAGTGGAGAGCTAAGGGTGCAATATCAGGTTTGCTGACTTATGGCGGCTTTGAGGTTAGTTTTAGCTGGGAAAACGGAGCAGTAAAAACATTGAAAATAATCTCTAAACTTGGAGGAAACTGTAGGATAAGCCTTCCCAATGAAATGACTTTTTCAGATGGAAGTGTTTTATCCGGGGCAAGCGGGATAAATCCAAATCCGTTTTTTGAAGCAGCAAAAATTAAAGAACCGTTAATTTCCAATTTAGCTTCTCTAAACGAAGTTTATATTGAACCTTCTTTCACTTATGATATTCCAACTGAAGTTGATAAACAATATTCTTTCATTTGTAAAGCGAATAAATAAAACAGGAAAATTTTCTAAAGACTGTATATCCCAAAAAAAGAGGCTAACCCTAAGGTTAGCCTCTGCTAAAACTAATCACCTGATCTTTACTTAATTACAAACTTTGAGACTACTGTTTTATCTTCTGTTTTCAAGTATAGCATGTAGATTCCCTTATGTTCTCCTGAAAGGTCAAGAATACAATTGTCAACAAATGTTTTAGAAAGTATCCTGTTTCCTGTCAGGTTATAAATTTCAAGTTCTGTGAGGTTAGCACTTCCTGATGAAATTTTTACAACACCGCTTGATGGGTTCGGGAATACTTTGAAACCAGCCGGTAATTCATTAACAGCTACAGTTGTAACTGTAACCTGAACATTAGCTGTTGCTTTGTTGCCCGAGTTATCATAAGCTATAATGGTAAAGGTGTACCTTCCATCTTCCAGATCGGTTACTGTAAGTGTATTTCCAGCTTCCTCTGCATAAATCTTTTCTTGAATAGTTACGCCGTTTCTCTTAACTTCGTAATAAAGCACAGCAATGTTATCTGTCGAACTCCAGTTTAGTGTTACTGTTGATCCATCAGTTGCTGTTGTTACATCAGGTACCGCTGGAGCTTCTGAATCCCTGATAATCTTGAATCCTCCTCCTTCGGTAAATTCAAGAGTACCAAACAACGAGGCATCGTTCCATGGCATTTCCGTTTTTGCATTCCAGGTAATTTGGTTTCTTCCGTCACCATCGTTATCGCTGGCAAGTACGTCAAAACCAATTTGTACACCAGCAGCCGGAACAAAACCTGCCATCAGCGATTCCCACGGAATATCGATGGTGATGTCATAACCTGTGCCTGTTAATGTAGTTGTTAGTGCAACGCCGGTTAATGAATTGTAATCTTCCCAGGCTTTTTCGGGTAAAATACGTAACTGGTAATCGTTTGCATCATAAGATGAAGCAGGCCAGCCTGCATTTCTCGGCCAGGTTGGATTTTTAGAATTATCCATGTCGAAATATACTTCAATATTGTCGACATTCCATGCGTCTGCTGCCGGATCGAAAAATAGTACATCATCAGTGATGTTTAATATGATGTGTACAAATTCTGCGTCCCAATTAAGATTTGCTACACAGGTATAATCATCCTCACTATCAACTGCACCAACAAGTAAATTGTTAACTGCTAATTCTGTGTAAACAGCCGGTTGTGGTTTTTCCATATTGGCCAAACGGGCAATTTCCCTGAAGAATACTTCTTTAATAGGATCGGGAAAACCAAAGTAGTTGTACATGTTGTTACCGTCGATATCTTTTTTATTGTCGCTGCTGTTTCCGATAAATACCCTTTCACCTGCAGGCGTATCGGTTGTTTCAGCATAGAAAGGAGTGCCGGCTTCCCAACGGGCATACACAACTGTACTATCATCAGCTTTTCTTGCCATTACAGTTCCGTTTCCGGCATTGGTTGCAGCAATTGTACTGTATGAGCCAATCCACCAGTCACAAGGAGATTCTATACCTTCAAAAACAGGATCGTCGGGTTGTTCAATAATAGCCTGGAATACGGCATCGTCTTCGGTGTCGGTATTTGCAGCGCTTCCGCTGTTAAACCAGTTCATCCTGCTGTTACGTAAAGCCCAAAGGCTTGTTGTAATAATCGGGGTAGTAATTTCGTGCCAGATTTCTTTGTTTGGTGATGAGAAATTACCACTGTTAATTGCCCGGCCAATATATATTACATCAGCATTATTAAGGATGTCGATTTGTTCCTGGGTAGCTTCTGAAATTAATGCAAGAGGCATTGGATTTACAATATACCCTTCTGCTTCAAGAATTGCTTTCATTGACAGGTCTGGATTTATTCCGGTAACAACATCAACACGTGAAGAGTCGTAAACCAGAATAATTTCTTTTGCATCAACTGTAGTTCTGCCGGTCATGCGGTCAACTTCATTCCAGAATATCATTTCGGAAGTTTCTGACCAATTGAAGTATGCAATTACGCCGCCATCATCACTACCATTGCCAATGTAGCTGCGTTCACCCATTGGTGTTTGTCCTGATCCGGGATAAAATTCAACGCCGGCTTCCCAGCGGGCAAACAACATCCTGCCATCGGGTGTTTGAGCCAGTAAAGTACCATTACCAACGTCATCGCCTTCTGCATCAGGTCCGAATGCGCTGTAGTTACCAGACCACCAGTCGAATGTTTCTTCAGTAATTCCTGTAAATACTGGGTCATCGGGGGCTACGATAGTTCCCTGGAAGAAAACACCATCTTCCTGCTTAAGATTTTCGCAAGATGCGCTTGGTGTCCAGAGAGCACGGCTGCTTCTCATACCCCACATGTTCATCGTAAGAACAGGTGCTGTGATCTGATCCCAGACATCTTTACCTGTAGCTACATCAGCACTACCAATGCTGCGCCCCATAATAACCAGGTCGGCTGCATTGAACTGTGGCAGTAAATCTTCTGTAATAACAGGTTGTTCAATAACAGTTACATTATAAGCCGTACCGTTTTCATGGTTGGCAATGTTTGCAATAACTATAGAGTCATTGTTATTTGCATTGGTTTTCACAAAAACAATTGTTTTCCTGGGAACATAGCCTGTCATTCTTGCCATTTCCCTCCAGAAAATCATTTCTGAAGTTCCTGACCAGTTGAAGTATGCGATTACACCGCCGTCATCACTACCGTTACCAATGTAGCTGCGTTCTCCCTGTGGTACCTGGCCTGATCCCGGATAGAATTCAACACCTGCTTCCCAGCGGGCAAACAGCATTCTTCCATCGGGTGTTTGGGCCAGTAACGTACCGTTACCAAAATCATCGCCTTCGGCATCGACGCCAAATGCACTGTAGTTTCCACACCACCAGTCAAATGTTTCCTCAGTGATTCCTGCAAAAACAGGATCATCAGGTGCCACGATTGTGCCCTGGAAGTAAACAGCACTGTCTTGTTTAAGATTTTCGCATGATGCGCTTGGTGTCCAGAGAGCACGGCTGCTTCTCATACCCCACATGTTCATTGTGAGAACAGGAGAAGTAATCTGATCCCAGACATCTTTACCGGTAGCTACATCTCCACTTGCTATACTGCGCCCCATGATAACCAGGTCGGCTGCATTGAACTGTGGAAGCAAATCTTCGGTAATAACTCCCTGTTCAATAACAGTAACATTATATGCCATACCTCCATCATAATTTTCAATATTTGCTATTACGATTGAGTCATTGTTGTTTGCATTGGTTTTCACAAAAACGATTTCTTTTTTAGGAACATATCCATATCCGGTGAGCCTTGACATTTCATTCCAGAAGATTTTTTCAGCAGTTTGTGAAAAATTGAAGTATGCAATTACTCCACCATCATCACTACCATTACCAATGTAAACTCTTTCTCCCTGAGGTATCTGACCTGATCCTGGATAAAATTCAACACCAGCTTCCCAACGGGCATAAAGCATCCTGTTGTCAGGTGTTTTGGCGAGTAAAGTTCCATTACCAACATCGTCATCCTCAGCATCAACGCCAAAAGCACTATAGTTTCCACACCACCAGTCAATTGTTTCTTCAGAAATTCCTGCAAATACAGGATCATCTGGTGCAACAATTGTGCCCTGGATGTATGCAGAACTGTCTTGTTTTAGATTTTCGCATGAGGAGCTTGG
>JAFGEV010000294.1 GCA_016931385.1 Prolixibacteraceae bacterium | reverse complement strand
TGTTGATAAACGAAGGGGTTTGCCCGGTAATTGCCCCGCTTACTCACGATGGGAAAGGCCAGCTGCTTAATACAAATGCCGACACTATTGCCTCCGAAGTGGCCATAGCCCTTGGCGAGCATTACAATGTACGCCTTATTTATTGTTTCGAAAAAGACGGCGTACTATCCAACCCCGATGATGATGACTCAGTAATTCCCGAATTGAGCAGGGAGCTTTACAGGGAGTACAAAACCAGTGGGGCAATCGCTACCGGCATGGTTCCAAAAATCGACAATGCATACAATGCCCTTCATAACGGGGTGGCCGAGGTGTTGATAACCAATGCCGAAAACCTTACACGGCCTGCTTCGAAGGGAACAAGGATCGTTTTGTAATATATTCAGATTGATTCATGCCTTCGGTACCTTTGGGGATTAAAAAATTTCATGTTTCATTAATCTTTTATCAAAAAATAGCGTGGCGCCTTTTGCATATATTTTATGTATTCATCGCCGTATTTTTCGATACAGTATTTTTCCTGTGCAATAAAGGTCGGATAGGCGAGCAACAGTTGGAAAAGGCAGATTATAACAATCATCCAGCATGCAGTAATAAAGCCAATGCCAAACCACATTGCAATGGATGAAAGTTGTTGCGGGTTACGGCTATAGCGATAAATTCCTTTTGTTACAGGTTTGTCGGGGGGTGTTGTGGCATAATTTACAAGTGACATTACGTATGCAATATAACCCAGAATGAAAATTGCATAAGCTGCCTCAGAAGCTATCGGAACATGCTTTACAGGCATAAAACATACAAGTAAAATCAATCCCTGAAAAAGGATGAAATTTAAAGAACCTGCAATCTGACCTGCAATATTTTTAAACCGGGGCATGGTTAATACCCTTTTTTTGTAATGCGATGGAAATACTTTTAGCATAACCAGGTTTGTTATTCCGAATAAAAGCGAAAACCAGAAGGCATTCTGAAATGTAAATGCAAAGTGCGGTAAAAGACTCATGGCTGTTTTTTAGTGTTAAAAAATATTTCAATGTTTAAATTACTGTATACTTCAAATGCGATATCGGAAAACCCGAAAGGGTATTTTTTCTTTCTTTTCCACGAAAAACCCCAGGGCTCGGCTGGGCCAAATATTCCTTTATCAAGTATCTTATTTCCATTTGTATCCTGGAAACACCTAATGCCATAAATTCCTTTTTGAACATTAGCAAAACTGAAATTCATGGTGTTAGAACTGGCATCCAAAATCAGGGTGTCAATTCCTGACTGAGGGATACTAAAGTTTTTTTCATCTACCAGGAAAATGTAAACCTTGCCACTTCTTTCTATATTATATAGTGTTCCGGTAATACTGGAAGTATTGTTTTGTGCACCGACCTGAAAAACAGAAGCCAAAAGCAGAAGTAGCAAAACCTTGCATGATTCTTTCCTTTTCATTCTTTTTCTTACGGCGATAAAAACGGTAACGAAAATAACTGCGATCCACATGATTTTTTTTGGGCAAATGTACCACGAAGGCCAAAGCCTGTCGCCCTAACCATGAATTTGAGACGTCTCAAATTCATGGGCACTTCAACTTTTGGAAGTTAAGAATGCTGTTTTAAGCTTTTTGTATATTCCGAAGGGGATATGCCGGTTATTTTTTTGAATATACGGTTGAAGCTCGATTTGGAATTAAACCCGCAGTCGAAGGCGATGCCCAGTAATGAGTAATCGAGATGATCTTTATTTTTTACCCTGTTTTTAAATTCTTCAACTCTGCAGGAATTCACAAATTCGAAAAAATTTTTTCCGGCATACACATTCAGCGTTTGTGTAATATGATGGGCCGGTATGTTTGTTTTTTTTGACAAATCACTCAGACACAGGCCTGGTTCAAGGTAAGTTTTATCTTCTTGTAAAATATTTTCAAGCGTTTCGTAAATTGTTTTCATCTTTTCGGTATTCAACCCCGATTTTTTGTAGCCTAAAGGTTTACTTTCATCAGGAATGGTTTCTATACCGGGTTCATCATCTAATAATTTATCAGGATATATTACCTGTTGTTTTATTCCGTAAAACCCAATGAAAAATATAAAAACCGGGATTACAATAAAAAACCATGTCAGGTTAAAACTGAAATAAAAGAAACGGTTCATGACAACCAGGACTGATGCGCCTGCCCATATTAAAAACAATCCGATTGATAAAACAAACAACCATTTGAGGTTGATTTTTTCGGTGAATGAAAAGTTATTTTTTATTTTTTCCCTGTGCTGTGATAAAATTATAAGGGTGGCAGTACAGTATGAAATTCCTGAGATAATACCTGCCAGGGCAATAATTTTAGGCATATTAAAAGGGAACAGGCTTAAAATTATACCTGCAATAAAAGGTGTAAAATGCAACGTTTCTGAAAAATAAATTTTCTCGTGGTTATTTATCAAACTATTGGTATACAAATACAGAAACGGACCATGCAACAGGGTAAACAAAAATGGAATGTTCATTGAAGTTAGGTGGAGGTGATTAGCGTGAATAAAAATCAATAAGATGTGTGCCGATAAAGCAAAAAGCCAGATTCCAATTATAACATCCGTAATTTTTAATCTCTTTTTTGTTGCAAACAGCAGGGCAAAAAACAGTGCCTGTGCAATGCCGACAATTAAAAAGCTGTTTAATAAGCCTGAGACCATTTTTTGGTTTTAAATTGTTAAAAATACCAATATCTCTTCAATTTAAAATTTCTCACAGTTCAACATTAAAAAAAAACAAACCGGATTTTTGTCAGTATCCGGCTTTATCCATTAACTGTAAACTAATTATCCCTGAGCAACCCCGAAAGCACATCCTTTGCTATCCCTACACTTTTCACTTTTTCAAAAACCATGCTTAATTTCTCAGTCGACTCTTTCATCCGGCATTTCCCCGGGTTAGCCTGCACCCATGAAATTATTTTTGCGAATTCGGGCGACCTGTAAAACGGCGATTGCTGGTTGCCAATGAAATGGCAGATCATTTTTCCGTTTTTCAGTACAATCCGCTCCATGCCCAAGTCGATAGCTGCCCAGCGTAATCTCACAATCTCCAGCAGGTCACGTGCCCTGTCGGGAATCTTACCGAAGCGGTCGTTAAGCTGGTATTCAAATTTCTTGAGCTCTTCTTCGTTTTCAATGTTGTCAAGGTCGCGGTAAAGAGTCATTCGCTCGGTTGTGCTGTTGATATAGTTCTCGGGGAAGTGCAGTTCCATATCGGTTTCAATGCTGCAATCGTTCACGTACTTTAAGTTGAGGAATGCCTTTGAAGCCCCTTCAGTTTCGTGCATTTCGAATATTTCCTTAAACTCTTCCTGCTTAAGTTCCAGCACAGCTTCATTCAGTATACGGTGGTAGGTTTCATACCCGATGTCGGCAATGAAGCCGCTTTGCTCGGCGCCCAGCAGGTTTCCGGCCCCACGTATATCGAGGTCGTGCATGGCAATGTTAAAACCGCTGCCCAGTTCCGAAAACTCTTCGATGGCCTTCAGCCGGCGGCGTGCCTCGGGCGAAAGGGTGCTCACGGGCGGTGCAAGAAGATAGCAAAAAGCTTTTTTGTTCGAGCGGCCAACCCTGCCCCGTAACTGGTGAAGGTCGCTGAGCCCGAAAGTTTGTGCGTGGTTAATAATGATGGTATTTGCATTGGGTATATCAAGGCCGTTTTCGATAATGGTAGTGGCAATCAGTACATCGTACTTTCCGCTAATGAAATCGAGCATCACTTTTTCAAGTTTTGCCCCTTCCATTTGTCCGTGCCCAACAATAACCTTCGCTTCAGGACAGGCTTTTTTTACAAAGTTTTCAACTTCGTGAATGTTCTGCACACGGTTATGGATGAAGAATACCTGCCCATCGCGGTCGAGTTCATAGTTTATGGCTTCACGGATTACTTCTTCATTAAAACCAGGTACTTCTGTAACTATGGGGTAACGGTTTGGGGGCGGGGTTTGGATCACCGAAAGGTCTCTGGCGCCCATTAACGAAAACTGCAAGGTTCGAGGTATTGGTGTGGCCGTTAAGGTAAGTGTGTCGACATTCACTTTTAGCTTTTTAAGTTTTTCCTTTACTGATACACCAAATTTTTGCTCCTCGTCGATAATGAGCAAACCAAGGTCTTTAAATTTAACATCTTTTCCAACAAGCCTGTGTGTCCCGATAATAATATCAACTTTTCCAGCCAACAGGTCTTTCAGGGTTTCCTTTATTTTAGCGCTGCTCCTGAGCCTGCTCACGTAGCTGACAGTTGCTGGAAAATTGTTGAGCCTTTCAGAAAAAGTATTATAATGCTGAAGCGCAAGAATGGTGGTGGGTACAAGTACGGCAACCTGCTTGCTGTCGGTAACGGCTTTAAAAGCAGCCCTTATGGCCACTTCGGTTTTACCAAACCCTACATCGCCGCAAACCAGTCTGTCCATAGGCATGGCTTGTTCCATGTCTTCTTTGACATCCTGGGTTGCTTTGTACTGATCAGGAGTGTCTTCATACATGAATGAAGCTTCGAGTTCCTGTTGCAGATATGAGTCGGGCGAAAAACTGAAACCTTTCTCTTTTAAACGTTCGGCATACAGGGCAATCAGTTCACGGGCAATATCCTTTACTTTGCTTTTTGCCCGGTTCTTCATTTTTTGCCAGGCACCCGTACCAAGTTTGCTGATTGCAGGCTCGGTGCCGTCTTTCCCTTTGTATTTCGCAATGCGGTGCAACGATTGGATATTTACCAGCAGTGAATCGTTGTCTTTGTAAACCAGCCTGACAGCTTCCTGAATCTTACCGTTAATTTCTGTTTTTACCAATCCAGCGAACTTCCCAATGCCATGATCGATGTGAACTACAAAATCGCCCGGGTGAAGCTTGCCAAGTTCTTTCAGTGATATGGTTTCACGGGCACTTGTTGTTTTCAGGTGTTTGTACCTGTGGTAGCGTTCAAAAATCTGATGATCGGTATAAAATGCTTTTTTCAGTTCACGGTCAATAAAACCTTCATGGAGGGTGAAGTTGAGCGGGATGAATTTTACGTTCAGCGCGCGGTCATCGAAAATTTCCTTTAAGCGTTCTATTTGTTTTTCACTGTTCGACAGGATAAAATTCTCGTATCCGTTGCTGATGTTAAGTTTCATGTCCTGTGCCAGCAGGTCGAAGTTTTTATTAAATGCAGGTTGCGGAATGGTTTTAAATTCAATTGTTTTAGCGTTTTTAAAAAAACATGATGTGCCAAATTCTATAAAACACCTGTTGTTTGCATGATTACTGATCTGATCGCCACCTGCAAATAAGTCAGAGTTGTTTTCAGCTTCTGTTTGTGTATTGTTTGCATCATGGTACAATTGGTTAAGCTGATCAATGGTAAAGCCAATGTCCCTGAAAGCCAATGCAAAGTTTTGGGGGAGGAAATCAAGAAAAGAAATCCGATCTGCGTTTTTTAAGCCAAGCTGAATGTCGGGGATAATCGACACTGAATCGAACTTTTTTTTCGAAAGTTGGGTTTCAATATCAAAACTCCTGATCGATTCAACCTCGTTACCAAAAAAGTCAATCCTGAAAGGTTCATCGTGCGCATAGGAATATATATCGATTATACCACCGCGTTGTGAATACTGGCCAGGTTCATAAACAAAATCGGCCCTTTCAAAACCATATTCGTGAAGCACATCGGTTATAAATTCAATCGAAAGTTTGTCGTTGGTATTTATCTGAAGTGTGTTCGACTGAAGTGTTTTGCCGGTTATCACCTTTTCGGAAAGCGCTTCAGGGTATGTAACAATAATATGGCTGCCTTTTCCTGATATCTTATTTAAAACTTCGGTGCGGATTACAATATTTTCCTGTACTACTTTGCCATATTTCAACGACCTTTTATACGATGAAGGGAAAAAGAGTATTTTGTTATCACCTGCTACCAGGGAAAGGTCATCGTAAAAATAGGCAGCTTCTTCGCGGTCGTTCAATACAATTAGCAACTGAAAATCTTTTTGTTTCGCGAGGGCAGAAAAAAACAAAGCGCCCGACGAACCTGCCAAACCTTTAAGACATACCTTAGAAGCTTTTTGTGATAAAACAACCGAAATTTCTTCAATTGCCGGATGTAAGCTGTAAATATTGCCAGTTGATTCGGGCGTCATAATGCAGAAAAATGATCAGGCAAATATATAGCAGCCGTAAGGTATTTGCAACCCCTAAAAAAATTCCAGTTATGACAATGTTTTTCAGGCTTCGATAATGTTTCAAATGAAAATTTGTTTATTAAAGGAATTTTGTAAATTACATGAGAATATTTTTTAGCAATTTTGAACTGGTTTTTCATGAACTTTTTTTTAATTTTTTTATAAATAAATTGTAATCATTTTCAATGATTATGCTTATTTTACTTTTTTATTTAAACATGCAAAATAATGAATGTTTCCGAAAGGGGATTTTAAATGAATAAAAATGGCTGATTCGATTGACCAACTAAGAGAGAGTTTTGTTGAGGAAACGAAAGATCTGATTAATGAGTTGGAAGAAATTTTGTTGTCGTTAGAAAGCGATCAGGTTGCATCCGAAATTATTGATCAGATATTCAGGAGCATACATACAATTAAGGGAAGTGGTGGCATGCTGGGGTTTGAGAAAGTGCTGGCTGTAACCCACGATTTGGAGGATATTTACGACAAGGTCAGAAGCGGTGAACTGGAATTCACTTCAGAGTTGAAGGACATTTCCCTCGAAACAATCGATATTCTGAAATTGTTGCTTTCAACAAATGAGCAAATTAACAACCAGGATCAGGTAAAATTTGCCGATTTATGCCGCAAAATACATTTGTTTGATGTAATACTAACCGAAAGGGTTGACGAAACACGCCCCGACATTTTAATGACCGACATTGCCCTTCGTCCTTTTTTAACATATTACATCGGTTTTAAACCTGGCAAATCGTTAACCGACGCGATAAACCACACGAAATTTTTATTCAACGAACTCGCGTTAATGGGCGATCATGCAGCATATGCAATAAACGGTGAAGTTTTCCATTTCAATAATTTTGACGATCCCGATAAAAAAGCTGAATGGAAAATGATACTTAGCACCCGGGAAGAAATATCTGCAATTGAAGAAGTGTTCGACTGGATCAAAGCCGATTGTGAACTTCAGATATTGGAACTAAATAAAGGAAACCTTTTGCAGGTTCCCGATGCAAAAGCAAAATTGCAGGGGCTTAGAGAAAAAGCTTTTGAGCTTGATTTTGATGACTTTGAAGATATTGCCAATGATTTTTCCGATAAGATTAAAGTTGAGGTTTTCGACGATAAGAAGAAAGAAAAATCAACTGACGATGGACATTCCGGAAACGGCTCGGTTATAAAAAGCATCAGGGTTGCAACAGAAAAAATTGACCAGTTAATGAACCTGGTAAGTGAAATGGTAACCTTGCAGGCACGTCTAAATTTGATAGCCGAACAGATTGGTGATGCCGATTTGATGGCTGTTGCCGAAAAATACGGAACTTTTTCAAAACAACTTCGCGACAATGCATTTACAATTTCGCTTGTGCCCTTCGGAATTACCCTCACCCGTTACAAACGAATGGTGCACGACTTGTCGGAAAAGCTCGATAAAAAAGTCGATTTTATTACCGAAGGAGAAGATACTGTTCTCGATAAAAAGATTATCGAACAGCTTTCAGATCCTATTATGCACATTTTGCGAAATGCTGTTGACCATGGTATTGAACACCCCGATGAACGGTTGAAAATAGGCAAAAATGAAACAGGTACCATAACCATGAAGATTTTCCATCAAAGCAATAATGTGATTATTAAAATTATTGACGATGGTAAAGGAATAGATGTTAAAGAGGTTGAGCGTATTGCAATTAAAAAGAAATTACTTGATAAAAAGCATACATTAAACGATAGTGAAATCATAAACCTTATTTTCCTGCCAGGATTTTCTTCGGCAAAAACAATATCAAATGTTTCAGGGCGTGGTGTTGGGCTCGATGTTGTTAAGCAGAACATTTCCGAGATCAGGGGCTCAATCGAGATTAACACAACCGTAGGCGAAAATACCACTTTCACAATACGTTTGCCTTTAACACTCTCAATAATCGATGGTTTGCAGGTACATATCGATCATAGGAATTTTATTATTCCTCTCTCGCAGGTCAAAAAAATATATACCATCGATAGCCTTGAGCGGCAAACCAAACTAAGCCAGATGATGATTCTTGAAGGGGAGCAAATACCTTTTTTCGACCTGAGGGAAGATTTTGAAATGGGCGGAACATCACCTGACAGGCGGGAACTTGTTCTCGTTGGGATCGAAAAGGAGAAAGTAGCGCTTATAGTCGATTCAGTAATTGGTGAAAACCAAACAGTACTTAAATCATTGGGAAGTCATTTTAAAAACCAGGATTATATCTCGGGAGGTACAATATTGGGCGATGGTTCAGTGGCTTTGGTATTAGATGTAAATAAAATTGTAACAGTGTTTTCAAAAAAAATAAATTAATAAGATATGGAAGAGTTTTTTAATACGTATCTCACATTTTCGCTTGGAAATGAAAATTTTGCAATCAATGTCGATCATGTTGAAAAAATACTCGAAGTACAACCCGTTACCGAAGTTCCAAAGGCGCCGGAGTACATGCTTGGCGTTTTCAATCTCAGGGGAGAGGTTATTCCTTTAGTTGACACACGCATTAAGTTTGGAATGGAAAAAACAGTTGTTTCAAATTCAACATGTATTTTGGTGATTACAATAGAGAACGATTCAGAAAAGTTGAAATTAGGCGCAATGGTCGATAGTGTAAACGAGGTAGTAAAGTACAGCAATAAAGACATTGTTCCTTTGCCAACGGTTGGGAAACAGAATAAGGCCGAATTTCTTCACGGGGTGTTAAAATTAAACGACAGGTTTATATTATTGGTAAATGCCGATAAGATATTTTCAGTTGATGAAATTATTGAACTGAGGGCAGAGAACTTCGATCTGGAAATGAAGTAACAAAATGCTTATCAGGGCTTTCCATCTGTTTACCTGGAAAACTGACAAAAAGTTTAACAAATTGCAGGTACAAGGTCAGTATTGTTCAACATTTAATTTGTATAATGTCTATCAGAAATTTAAAAATCAAGGTAAAACTCATATTCATATTTAGTATGTGTTTTATCATTTTCGCCGGGATTTCATATTGGGGGCTGAGGATTTTAAATGAAGTTTCAGAAAATGATCTTGCAATAATTGAAGATCAGAAATCATC
This sequence comes from Prolixibacteraceae bacterium, assembly GCA_016931385.1. Lineage (GTDB taxonomy): Bacteria > Bacteroidota > Bacteroidia > Bacteroidales > Prolixibacteraceae > DAIMEA01. The sequence goes on along the minus strand of JAFGEV010000294.1, from coordinate 1,439 downwards.
GAACAGGCTTTCGAATAATTTAAATGAAAACATGTTTCTGCTCAGCAATGGGATTGTTCAATTCAGGGAAACAGGCAATAGTGAAAATATTACCAACTCGCTGTCAGTATTGGGCACAATCAATTCTGCTTTAGAAGATGTGCGTTTCAATGATGATATTTCTGAAGGAAAGTACAGGGAATTTAAAAAGCTTTTTTCCGAGGCTTACCGCGAAATGGTAATTGACCTTAACAAGATGAAAAAAGAATCAAACCCTGCAGAAATATTTACCTTATACGAACAATTGACAGGTAACATTACCTCTCTTCAAAACTCAGGCTCTTCCTTTTTTGAATCAGTTTCAATGGCGCAGGATGAAAAACAGGAACAGAACCTGGTGTATGCGAAAGAAATGAAGTCGAAATTATTATTGTTTCAGATAATTGCACTGAACCTGCTTGTCGTCTTGTTTGTGATTCCGTTGATTGTTGTTTCCAGGGCTTCAGGTGCAATATTGAAAGCAATAAAACAATTGTCATCTGGAGATCTTTCCAGTGAAATTAAAGTTTTAAGTAAAGATGAATTTGGCCAGATACTTGGAGGCATTGCCCAGTTGCAGTTAAAACTCAAAGAGCTTGTCGGGGGCTTAAGTGAAACTATAAACAGTATCCTCAATGCCAGTTCTGAATTCAGTTCGGGTGCACAAACTATCTCGACTGGTGCAAATTCACAGGCAGCCTCGTCTGAAGAAATATCAGCAGCGATGGAGCAAATTGCCGATGTGTTCAAACAATCAACCGATAATGCCACGGAAACAAACCTTATCGCCGAAAGCGCATTTCATGGCATACAAACCGGTGCAGGCCATGTTGATACAACACTGTCGGTTATTGAAGATATTGCCCTTAAGAATTCAATAATCAGGGAAATTTCATATCAAACAAAAATCCTGTCGATTAATGCATCGGTTGAGGCAGCACGTGCTTCTGAATTTGGAAGGGGGTTTGCAGTTGTGGCTGACGAGGTCAAAAAGCTTGCTGAAAGCACACAGGACTCTGCTGATGAAATAGGCAAAGTATCGAAAGAAGGCGTTGAGTTTGCACGTAAAACAGCTGAAGAATTGCGTGGGCTGGTTAATGAATTTCAAAAAACTTCTGAATTGATTAATCAAATTGCAGAAGCAAGTAAAGAACATATTTTAACCATTGAACAAATAAACTCTTCAATTCAGGAATTCAACAAGGTTACTCAGCAAAATGCTTCATCGGCTGAGGAACTTGCTGCAAGTTCAAGTGACCTGATCCTGCTTGTTGAGAATATGAATCAACTGATTTCTTTTTTCAAAATTGATGGTAAAAATGAAGAGGATTCAGATAGTGCCACAAAAAATGAAACTGAGGAAATTGAACAAGAAGAGACTGAAATTTTACCCGATGAAACAGATGGTTTCATTGCTAGTT
>JAFGEV010000293.1 GCA_016931385.1 Prolixibacteraceae bacterium | reverse complement strand
TTAACGGAAGGGCTTTAGCACAAACTGCTGTAACTCTTGATGGAAACATTATTGTAGAACCATAGATGAGCCCAGTCTTTAATGCATCTTTATACTACACTCATAGATTATAATCAATGGAACGCAAATGACGCGGATGCAACAGATGAACAGTTACAAGATCTGCGTATATCTGATAAAATCCGTGTCATCTGTGTTCTTTTTCTTTAGCATTGCAGACCCTGATTTCCCGCAAACTTAATACATATTTTATACCCGATGTCACGAAACCAATTGAACGGTTTTTTTTTACCGGCATCAATACATAGAAAAACCAGGTGGTCTCGCTCCGGCAGTCAATTGCAGAGGTAAAACCGAAAAACCAGGCGAATAACACACAAACCAAAAAACACACAAAATGAAAAAAATTGGGTTAACTATCTTACTATCAATATTTTTACTCTCATTCAGTTATGCTCAGGATTACAATACGGGCATTGGAATTCGGGCAGGATATGCCAATGGTTTAACCATTAAGCATTTTATCAGCTCCAATTCGGCATTGGAAGGAATTATTGCCAGTCGCTGGAAAGGCTTTCAGATAACAGGTCTTTACGAAATTCATAACCGCGCTTTTAACACCGAACGGTTGAATTGGTACTACGGTTTTGGAGGCCACATAGGCTTTTGGGATGGAGACAATACCAATAAATATTGGGGAGACCCCGGAGAATCCTATACTGTTATAGGAATAGATGGAATATTGGGATTAGAATATAATTTTTCTGAGATACCATTTAATTTAAGTGTAGACTGGAAACCTGCTTTCAACCTGTATGGTTATAATGGATTTTGGGGCGATGGCGGAGCATTGTCATTTCGATACATTTTCTAACGGTCAAAAATCTTCATCGTTGTCAATGCAATGGATAGGTCCCCAAGTTACGGATAGAAAAAAGGACCATTAACTTAACAACAATCAAAATGAAAACACATGAAAAAAGAAAAACAGGGGTTGCGCTACTGTTATGCCTATCGTTTTTAATGATAAGCAGCCTCAGTTTTGCACAACAAACAAAGAAAACTTTGTTTGAAAAAGCCAACCAGGCGATGTATAATGCACAAACAATGCAGGCAGACTTACTAGTCCCTGAAGAATCCAATAAAGGAATTGAAAACTACAGGGAAGCTGAAGACCATTATGCCGACAAAAAAGGCGTTGAAAAGATTGAAGAATCGCTTGTGGAGGCGATAAACCATTTTAACCGGTCGGCAGACTTTAGTGTTTCGGCCAAATTGGTTTTTGCCAGTTCACTAGATGCCCGTTCAGATGCATTATCGGCAGGGGCAGATAGATTTGCAAAAGAAATGTGGGATGAGGCAGAAGAAGTCTTTAAGAGAGCAGCAAACGAGCTGGAAAAAGGTGACCGGGATGACTCATACAAGTATTCGACCGAGTCCATTGAGTTGTACCGGAAAGCTGAATTAGCATCCATTAAAACCGATTTGCTCGACGAAACACGTGTTTTGCTGGAAAAGGCGGATGACATGAAAGTTAACCGCAATGCTCCAAAAACACTTGATAAGGCAGAAAAACTGCTGGCAGAAACAGAACAAGAACTCGAAACAAACCGTTACGATATGGATTATCCTCGTATTCTGGCCAAGGAGGCCAAATATGAAGCTAACCACGCCATTTTTCTTAACAACACCATATCGGCAATTGATGACAGCGACATGGAAATGGAAGATGTAATTCTAAGATATGAAACACCTCTTATCCGGATTGCAGAAAGAATGGGCTTTGTGGCACAATTCCATGAAGGGATAGAAAATCCTGAACAGGAGATAATTAATCATGTTTCGGAGTTACAGCAAAACAACAAAATGCTTATCGCTGACAACCTTGATAAGAAAAATGAAATCTGGCATTTAAAATCGACCGTGGATTTATTAACAAAACAAAATCAGGCACTCAACACCGAGTTTAATGATGAAAACAACAAACGGTCAGACGCTATGAAATCACAAATCCAGGAGTTTGAAAACGAAAAAGCAAAACTTGCAGCCAAGATAGAGAAACAAACCAAACTAAATCAACAATTTGAAGAGGTTTATCAGATTTTTGACAGCACTGAAGCATCGGTTTTTCGCTCAGGAAATGAGATTATTATAAGAATGCATGGTTTTGGTTTTGATACCGGCAAATCGGAAATTAAACCCAAGAACTTCGACTTGCTGACCAAAGTGCAAAATGCCATCAGCATATTTCCCGAAAGCACTGTGATTGTGGAAGGCTATACCGACTCTTTTGGTGGCGACGCCTCGAATTTGGTGCTTTCTCAAAAACGTTCAGATGCAGTCACACAATATCTGAATGCCAATTCGGACGCACCGGGCAACAGCAAAATCAGCTCAGTGGGACATGGAGAGAACAACCCGGTGGCAAACAACGAGACCGCAGAAGGACGAAAACAAAACCGTCGGATTGACATAAAAATTCAACCAGACATGGAATAGAAGGAAGAACCTTTTCAATTTAGAAGCGACCCATAATTACAATAGTCCGATTAAAAAAGCCTAAACACAGTGACACAATGCCTCAAAGTTTTTATTATAAAAAAGTGGTGGTCACTGCTTTTGATAGTGCAAATAGTTTATTATCTGAATTTTATAAAATCCCTGCGGAGTATTGCATTTAATTGATAAAAGGGGCTGTCCCAAAAGACAGCCCCTTTTTGTTACATTATGACTTATGAAACTCTTCATAAGCCTGTAAAACCGTTAAATGAGAAATTAAATAGGCCAGTGAACTTTCGGCTCCCTGGTTGCGGTTAACCCCGTAACTTTCAAAACCATCGCAACAGCCTTTGGTTTCGAAATCGTACAAACTCAACCGAAGGTCGTTTTCACCCAGAAACCACAAAAACGAAGTGTATAATTTATTCAGGTACTCTTTGTCTTTGGTTACAAGAAAGGCCTGATGATACATTAAAACCATAGCCATGGCATCTACCGGTTGTTGCGCAAAAACGGAACGTTCTCCATCTTTTTTATACCATTTTTCGTTACCAATTATGGACAGATAATTTTCGTTAAGTGTATGTTCGGTAAGAAACTGCATGGATTTAAGGGCTACTTTCAGCACTTTTTCTTCATTCAGGATTTCAGCTGAATGCAGAAGTGCCAAAGGCAACATTCCATTATCATAGGCAAGGAGAGACTCAAACCATTGCCAGTCGGGAGTTTGATTCTCTTCGAATTGATGAATCAGTTTATGAGCCATATTCCGGAGCCTTTCGGTCATGGAATCATCGCCCGGATTGGTTTTAAGGTAATAACAAATCCCAATCATGGTATTTGCAATGCTACGGATCGACTTCAAGTTTTCAAAATGAGGAGCAGCATTGAAAAAAACCAAACGCCCTGTCTGGTAATAAGCATCGTTAGGAGCATTACCCAATAAATATCCAAGAGCCCAGATGGTACGTCCGAAAGAATCTTCCGAACCAACCTCATCCAGATAATTCCTGCTAAAACTCAAGAAGTTTCTGAAAGTACCATCCTTATTTTGCATATAATGGATATAGCTTAAATAGACGGGTGACAATTCGAGCGAACGA
>JAFGEV010000292.1 GCA_016931385.1 Prolixibacteraceae bacterium | reverse complement strand
GCTTTTCAGCTACTATTGGCCCCTGGTCAACGAGTGTTACATTCCCTGGTATATACTTGCCGATTGAAGGTATTAACAATGGGTAATGCGTACAGCCCAGAATAATAGTATCAATTTCAGGATCGGCATTAAACAGGTTGGTAATATTTTTTTCAATAAAATAATTGGCGCCCATTGTTCCAATTTCGTTGTTTTCCACAATGGGAACCCACATAGGGCAGGCTTCCTGCGAAATGATTAGTTCCCCTTTCGAAATTTTTTCAAGTTCAATAACATATGAATTTGATGAAACAGTTCCGTTTGTTCCCAATATGCCAACATGATTGTTTTTTGTTATTGAAACAACTGTTTCGGTACTGGGCCTGATAACGCCGAGCACCCTTTTTTGAGGTGCGATGTGTGGCAGATCGTTTTGCTGTATCGTTCGTAGCGCTTTGGCTGAAGCTGTATTACAAGCCAGTATAACCAGTTCACACCCAAATTCGAAAAGTTTTTTAACAGCTTCAAGGGTGTATTCGTACACAACATCAAACGAGCGTGTGCCGTAAGGTGTACGGGCATTGTCACCAAGATAGATATAATCGTATTGAGGCAATAACTTCCTGATTTCTTTCAGGATGGTTAATCCTCCAATCCCTGAGTCAAAAATACCTATCGGGGTATTTGTCTCTTTTTGTTGGGTGCTGGTCACAGGCCAATTCTTATTAGTTATTAGTTTTCTTTAGTTTTATGTTATTTTGTTCCCCTCCCCTGGAGGGGTTAGGGTAGGTTTTTAATATTCAAAAATAAAAAAAGCCGCTTGGTTTTCAAACGGCTGTATTTTATAATTTCTTTAGAAATTTATTCAATACCCAATTTTTTCTTCACCAGCGGGAGGATGTCAACGCTTTGGTTCGATTTATAAAGCACAACACGCGAACTGACATCGAATACATAAATCAAACCTTGTTCCTTGGCAACATCTGCAATGGCGCCATCGGCTTTGTCGATGATGGGTTTCATCAGTTCCTGCTGTTTTTGCTGGAGCTGCTGTTCCGACTGAACCCTGAATGTTTCAATGCGTTGCTGCTTGGCCTGAATATCTTCTTCTTTAGCCTGGCGTACCAGGTCCGACATGGTTTCCCTTTTTTCGGTATATTCGGTAAACATGTTCTGGAGTTCGGTTTGCATAGTTCCAAGAACTTCTTCAAGCTCAGTAGCGGTTTTTTCAAGTTCGGCAACAGCTGTTGCACGTTCGGGCATTACCTGGATGAGTTGTTGTATATCAATGTGTCCAAACTTCAGGGTTTGTGCTTTCGATACATTTATAATTCCTGCTGTCAGGATTAAGAGGATTATAACTATTCGTTTCATTTTAATGGTTTTAAATATATTTCTTTCAATGTTTTACTTTATTGCATCGCAAATATAAAAAATTAACAATCATTCCAGATAGTTTTACCGAAATACTTAAAGTTTTCAGCAGGGTTTAATTCTTATAGCCCATTTTATCCAGAACCTGGTCGCTCAGGTTATATTTTGGATCGGTATAAAGCATGCTTAAGCCGCCGGCTTTATCGAAAATAACACCGTAACTTCCTTCGGTAGCAAGTTCTTTAATGGCGTTATAAATATCATCCTGAATGGGTTTTACCAATCCCTGCCTTTTTTTGAAAAGATCGCCTTCCTGACCAAAATATTTTTGTTGCAGAGAGCGAAATTCTTTCTCTTTCGAAACGATCACGTCTTCGCGTTTGCGTTTCATTTCATCAGAGAGTAGAACTGCTTCGGCCCTGAAATCGTTGTACATCTGTTCAAGTTCGGCCTGTATGGTTTCGAGTTCTTTCTGGTATTGCCCCGAGAGCTGTTCCAACTGTTGCTGGGCTGCCTGGTATGCCGGTATGTTTTCGAGAATATACTCGGTGTCGACATAGGCATATTTCTGTGCAAAACCAAAGCTTGCAATGGTTGTGAGGGCAATGAATGTGATAATTATTTTTTTCATGTCATTCAAATTTATGGTTAACGGGTTTTTGAAAACAACTTTCATACCAATTTATTATGAATTTTAAAATTGTTGGCCAATAACAAAGTGGAACTGGCTTTTTGCCGACGACGGCCCGCCATTGTTAGGCATATCGAAACCATATCCCCAGTCGATACCCAGAAGCCCGAACATTGGCAGCCAGAAACGTACGCCCACACCGGCCGAACGTTTCAGGTCGAAAAGGTTAAATGTATTGAAATCGTACCAACTGTTACCAGCTTCGAGGAATGCCAGCGCGTATATGTTTGCCGATTCCGACAGGGTTATCGGGTAGCGCAATTCGAGGGTTGCTTTTGAATAAATGTTACCAACCCTTCCCCCTGCTGTTTGCGGGGTAATGCTGTTGTTGCTGTAACCCCTAAGGGCAATATTGTCGGAACCATACAGATCGTATCCCGACATTCCGTCACCACCCATTTTAAAGCCTTCGAGTGGCGATCGGCGGTTTTCATTAAAGTAACCAAGCAGCCCGAATTCAAACTTCGAATGAAGCACAAATTTTTCGGCCCTGTCGAGCGTGGTAAACCATTTGGCATTAAACAGCCACTTATGGTATTCCAGGAAGTTGTACCGTTTTGCATCGCTCATATTGGGGTCGCTGTAGTCTTTGTCGTTAAACGAAGAATAGGGCGGTGTCATTTCCAGCGAAAGGCTGAACGAAGAACCCCGGCGGCTATACAACGGGTTGTCGATTGAATTGCGGCTGATAACGGTTTTGAAACTAAAATCGTTAATATCGCCGTTTTGTAAAAAGTAATACGACCAGTTCAGAAGGTTATAATGCTGAAGTGATATTTCGTGATACAGGGTGAAATAATCGTCGGGCCAGCTAAGCCTGTAACCATACCCCAGTGAAGCGCCATATGTTACCTGCCAGGCTGTGACTTCGGCATCGGAGTAATCGGGGGTATAGCCATAGCCCGAGCCGTAACCGTATGGTGAACCATATCCGCCATAACCATAATTTGAATAGCCACCATAACCGCCATAACCGTATCCACTGTATGGGTAACCTGATCCATAATAACTGTAATCGGCAGTGCTTCGTGTCAGTTTAGAATAATAAATCGACAGTGAAAAGTTGTTTGGTTTTTTGCCACCAAACCAGGGGTCCATAAAAGTGAAGCTGTATTGCTGGTAAAACTCACCGTTGGTTTGTGCCCTAAGGCTCAGTGTTTGCCCATCGCCCGAGGGTAGCGGCCTCCAGGCTTCTTTATTAAAAATGTTTTTAGCCGAGAAGTTGGTGAATTTTAACCCGATTGAACCTACGAACATGCCCATGCCCCATCCGCCTGAGAGTTCAATCTGATCATTGGCCCGCTCTATAAGGCTGTATTTTATATCAACCGTTCCATTTTCCTGATCGGGAATTGGGTCAATACCGATCCTTTCCTGATCGAAATGGCCAAGCTGCGCAAGCTGCCTGTATGAACGCATCAGCTTTGTTTTGCTGAAAAGGTCGCCCGGGAGGGTATAGAGTTCACGGCGTGCCACTTCTTCATGGGTTTTGGTGTTCCCTTCAATCACAACACGGTCGATGGTTGCCTGTTTCCCCTCGTAAATCCTCATTTCAAGGTCAATTGAATCATCTTCGATATGGGTTTCAACCGGATTGACATTGAAAAACAAATAACCATTGTCGAGGTATAGGTTACCAACTGCATCGGGGTCTTCCGACAACCTTTTGTTGAGCTGTTTCTGGTTGTAAATGTCGCCTTTTCTAATTCCCAGGAAACGGTCGAGGTGTGGCCCGGGGTATATGGTATTGCCTACCCAATCAATATCGCGGATATGGTACTGGTTGCCCTCTTCAATCCACAATTCAATTTGTACGGTATTGCCGTCTTCGTTCTTGATTATGGTATCGCGCGTAATAATGGCATCGCGGTAACCCAGTTCGTTGTACTTATTTATAACGTTTATTTTGTCTTCTTCATAAAGGTCTTCCTGGAATTTTTTAGTAAGGAAGAAGTTGCGAAGCTTTTTGTCGTTGGTCTTTTTCATTACATGTTCAAGCTTTCCCTGCTTAACTTTTTCAACGCCATGAAATACCAGTTTACTGATCTTCACTTTTTCTTTCTTGTCAATTTTAATATCAAGAATGATTGAATTTTCATTTTCCGGGTCATCGCGTTGAACGATATTTACTTCAGTGTCGAGAAAGCCTTTTTCCTTGAAAATATCCTTAATAATCCTTTCGGCATTCACCAGTTGTGCATCCACTATCTGGCCTCCTTCAAGCAACAATACACGTTCCTGAATATCTTCGAGTTCCGATTTTCTGACACCCTGGTAATTTACACGCGATAAGCGTGGGCGTTCCCTCAGGTATATTTCAAGATAAATTTCATTATCTATTAGTTTGGTTGCGTTGATCCTTACATCGGAAAAGAGGCCTTGCTTCCAGAATTTTTTTATTATCTGTGTAATTTTATCCCCGGGAATGGTGATTTCATCGCCAACTTTAATTCCTGAATAGTCTTTCAGCATATCCTTATCGAGGTATCTGATGCCAACAATTTCAATTCCCCCAACAGTATATTCACGTGGGCTTGAATAGTAGATTGAAAAATTGGTGCTATCGGGTTGCTGAGACCATAGGTTGAAAAAGATCAATGCCAATAGGGCTGTCAGCGATAATTTCTTAGCCATTACGTTACATTCGTTTTTTTAATTGCTCACTTGTCATTCCAAACCGGCGTTCCCTTTGTTGAAAATTGCATATTGCTTCAAAAAAATCCTCTTCTGTAAAATCGGGCCATAACTTAGGAGTAAAATATAATTCGGCATACGCTAACTGCCATAATAAAAAATTACTCAACCTTCGTTCCCCGCTTGTCCTGATCATTAACTCCGGATCGGGAATATTCGCGGTGGAAAGATAGCTATCGAACAGTTCATGTGAAATATCCTCAGTTGAAATTTTTCCTTTTTTAACATCGGCCGCGATCGATTTAACAGCATTTATGATTTCCCACCTTGCACTGTAGCTTAAGGCCATTATAACTGTTAACCCGTTGTTTTTCGAAAGCCGTGCCACCATCTTGTCGGTTTCTTTTATCACTTTTTTGGGCAAGCTATCACGGTCGCCAATAATTTTCAGGCAAACATTGTTTTTATCAAGCTCATCGGCCTCGGCCTTTACCACGTTAACCAACAGCGACATCAATGCTTCAACTTCAAAACGGGGCCTGTTCCAGTTTTCAGTTGAAAAGGCATAAATGGTTAAATATTTAATCCCGGCTCTGGTTGCTGCTTTAATGGCATTGCGAACAGATTCAACACCCTGTTGGTGCCCAAATATTCGATCGGTGCCATGTTGTGCTGCCCAGCGGCCGTTACCGTCCATAATTACCGCTACATGTTGCGGCACCTTTGCTTTATCTATAGTATCGAAAAAACTCATATTAATATTTGCTTTCGTAGGCTGGGCAAGGTTTCTTCCCTAAATAAAATTTATAGTTCAAAGTTAATCCAAAATATACAATCCAGTCGTTGTTGTGAAAAATATCGTTAACATCGGTTAAGCCATATTGCTGGTGAGGGTTGTTCAAATTGTCGATATCGTCGCTGAAAGTTTTTCTGAAGCTGACATCGGCGCCAATGCCAAATTGCTTGAAAAGGGCATACTTAACCCCTAACCCGATTGGAAGGTTTGGCGAGAAACTGTAAGCCCCGGTTGCTGTTGGGAAATACATAAACCCAACACCGGTATAAACATAAGGGCTGAATTTCATTTTTTCAACACCAAGCAAAAAATCAAGATAATTAACTTCAATAAATGCGCCAAGCCCCATGATGTTTTTCTGGAAGGAAACGGGAGCGCTGTTGAATACCCCCGATGCACCTGTTGTGCCGTAAGTTGCGTTTATCCTGAGAGCAAACCTTGAATTAAAATTATACCTGTAAAACAGGCTGAAGGCCGGGTACACCGACTGTAACAGGTTCATCTGGTCGTAATCGGTTATTGGAATATTACCACCGCCAAATAAGCCTATGTCGGCCGTTTGCTGCTGGGCAAAGGCATTGTTCATCTGCATAGAAAAAAATACTGCCAATAAAAAAACTATCTTCTTAAGAGGCATCATCGAACTTAAATTTTTATAATGATCCCGGCGTCATAATCAATTGGTTTATAACGTTTCGGCGTAGCCCAAATCATCCTTGTTTCAGAAGGCTACAAAAGTAATATAATTCTTGTAAAAACCTGAATGGCCTTGCTACAATAACAGGATGTTTGCTGAAAAATTGCAGGGGAAAAAAATTAATTTCTCTTATCGGCTCCCCACATCAATTTGTTGCGAAGCGTGGAATAAAAACTATGACCCGGAAATTTAACAACGGGCACAGTAACTGAAGCTTTTCTGATTCTTATGATTGTTGAAAAATCGAGCGGCGCAGAACGATGGTCGATTGAAACCAGAAAATTGTTGCCACGCCCTTCAACACTGAGTTCGATTTCAACATCGTCGGGGACAACAACAGGCCTTACAGTAAGGTTATGCGAGGCAATGGGCGTGATGATGATCCCTTCAAGTTCGGGTGTGATGATGGGGCCGCCAACACTAAGTGAGTATGCTGTTGAACCGGTGGGTGTGGCAATAATTAAACCATCGGCCCAGTAATTTGAAAGGAACTCACCGTTGATTTGTGTAACAATTTTAATCATCGACGAATTGTCGAGCTTGTGGACCGTGAGTTCATTCATTGCATAATTGAATTCAGGGAAAAGCGTATTGGGTTTAATAAGCTCAAGCAATGTGCGTTGTTCAAGGGTGTATTCGTCCTGAATAAATTGCAGAATGGCTTCTTCAAGGTTTTCAACAGTAATATCGGCCAGGAAACCCAACCTGCCACAATTAACGCCTGCCACGGGTATGTTCATATTCAGCGCGTAAGGGGCTGCGCTTAGGAAAGTTCCGTCGCCTCCTACCGAAAGTAGCAGGTCGATGTTCGGGCACGAATCAAGGTTGTTTTGAAAACAGGTTATTTCCGAAGTCTTCATTTTAAAAACACTATGCAGTTCGGAACGGATTTTTTCCGAAAGGACCAGCTCAATATCGTTGGCTTTAAAGAGCCCGAAGAGTTTTTTATAAACCGGCAGAAAATCTTCCCTTACTTCTGTGCCGTATACTGCAATTCTCACGTAAGCAATATTATATGTTTAAATACTTCATAAACTGTTCGTAACGTTCGTTGTACATGTTCCCAAGTTTTGAGTCGTCCATATACACAGCTTTGATCGTGTAATCGTACCTTACAAAGGTCTCAATAATTGAGGATGCATCGGTTACATTTACTTTAAGGGTTACGTCGAGGATAAACGAATTTTCCTGATTTTTTGTGTACAGGGCCAAAACTTTTGCATTATTCGATTCAACAATCTGGGCTATTTGTGAGAGCGAATAATTGTTGGGGCTAATTTCAAGTACAATAACGGCTCCGGTTTCGGATACACCCGCAAGCTTCAAGAAATGTACCGAGATGTCGTTCAATAAAACCGGGCCAAGGTATTCGAGGTTTAAACTGAGCACCGGCAGTACAGTGACTTTCAAGTCAAGTATAATCTGGATGGCCTCAAAAATATGCTGGTTTTCTAAAACATACGGACGGGCCAATGTAAGCCCGTGTTCATTAAAACAATGTTTAACCAAATCGAGGTCGTAGATTTCTTGGTCTGAAATCAAACCCAGGTAGTCTTTATCGCGGACCAGCGGGATGTGGTTTACCCTGAACGAATCCATAATGTTTAATGCCTTTTGACCTGTGTCGGTGCAAATCAGCGTTGGAAAAGTTGGCGATATGATATCCCGTGCTGTCATTTATTTATATCTAATCCAAATTTTTTCCTTCAATAAATTAAACTCATTGGCACATTATAACCATCAATTGTGGTTAAAATTGTAAATTGCAGCCCCAAATATATTCAATATGACGAGGCTAAGTGTAAATATAAACAAAATTGCCACATTAAGGAATTCCCGGAACGGAAATATTCCCAATGTACTTGAAGCTGCTATAAATTGTGAGCGTTTTGGCGCCCAGGGGATTACTGTTCATCCCCGACCCGATGAACGGCATATCCGTTACAGCGATGTTTATGAACTCAGGCCAAATATTTCAACTGAATTTAACATTGAAGGAAATCCAGAGCCAAAATTTGTCGACCTGGTACTTGATGTGGTACCCGAACAAGTTACGCTTGTACCCGATGCCCACGATGCAGTTACTTCCAACTCGGGGTGGGATACCATTAAAAACAAAAGCTTTCTGACCGATGTTGTGGCCCGTTTTCATGAGAAAGGCATACGTGTTTCGATTTTTACAGGCACTGAGATTGAGTTTATCGATGGGGCTAAAGCCTGCAATGCCGACCGCATTGAATTATATACCGAGCCCTATGCAACAGTGTATCACATTAACCCCCAAAAGGCCGTAGAACCCTATGTTGCGGCTGCATTCAGGGCTAAAGAAATTGGACTTGGGATTAATGCCGGGCATGACCTCGATTTGAATAACCTCAATTTCCTGATTAAAAATATTCCTTTTATTGATGAGGTTTCAATTGGCCACGCGCTAATTTCAACGGCCATTTACATGGGGCTAGAAACCACCATTAAAAAATATCTTGAGTGCCTTATCGTTCAATGAGATTGTTTTACCGCTCACTGGGAAAAGGTTCGCCTGTAGTTATTCTTCACGGCTTGTATGGCGCTTCGGACAACTGGATGACCATAGCCCGGATTCTTGCAGAGAAATACCGGGTAATTACAGTTGACTTACGAAATCATGGCCGTTCACCCCACCATCCGGTACATACATACGAGGCTATGGTTATTGACATCGCCCGATTGTTTGATGAACTTGAGATTGAAAGTGCATGCCTTATCGGGCACAGCATGGGAGGAAAACTGGCCATGGCTTTTGCTGCCGATTATCCTGAAAAAATCCGTTCACTTACTGTTGCCGATATTGCGCCAAAAAACTATCTGCAAACTCCGGCTTCCGGTATTCAGCTCGATTTGCACAACCGCATTCTTGAAACGTTGAGCGGCATGGACATGTCGCAGTATTCATCGCGAAAAGAAATTGAAAGTGCCCTGGAACCTGCAATACCTGACCGTTTGATCAGGATGTTTATCCTTAAAAACCTGAAGAAAAGCGACGATTCGTATGAGTGGAGGGTTAACGCGCCTGTTTTATTTAATGCCCTGCCACATATTCTGGAATCGGTAAATATTAATGAATACAGAGTCAGGATTCCAATTGCATCTTACCCGGTACTTTTTATAAAAGGTTCACTTTCGGGCTATATCATTAATGAAGATGAAATCCTGATCAGGGAAATGTATCCCGAGGCAAAAATTACTGAGATTAAAGGGGCTTCCCATTTTTTACATGCCGAAAAACCTGTTGAGTTCGGGAATATTGTTAAAGGTTTTCTTCAGTCAGAATCCTTGTAAGGCAATTATTGCAAACAGCGTATTATTCAATGTATCAACCCAATTTTTTTAAGGAAAAATGCTTAGATGACCTAATTCGAAATCTGTCAATGGCGGCGTAGCGAAGCAATCTTTTCATTTTGAATGAATCTTACCAGACAACAGTTGTTATGTTATTTCAGCTATTGTAAGTAACATATAATATTCATAAATTCGATTCATCATTAAACTAATCCGTCATGAATAGAATAGTCATTACAATTCTCTTTTTTGCATGCTTTCAAATAGTAAACGGTCAGCCCTGGCATCCTTTCCCAGGCGATCAGATCAGCTATTACAAACACCCTGTTTTGGATTACGATTCAAAAGAAATTTTATTAGTTGAACGTTATTGCAACGATTCGTTATGGATAGAAAGCGAACAGCAATATGTGCATTATTTATCGGGAAGTACTTTAAGAAATGAGTGTTTTTGGGATAATGAAGAATCCTGGATTTTAAATAATTTTTGGTTTTCAAATCAATATGGAGATATTAAACTGGACCATTTTGTAAACATGGGAGACTCTATGATGCTTGCTATTTATTATTACCCTGGACATGAGACTTGGGGGAAAATTGTTTTTAAACCCTGGGTAAAAGCCGGCGAATCGTGGGTTACAAATGGCAGAAAAATTAAATGCACTGCAGCCGGAGTTAAAACAATTCTTGGCATACAGGATTCAGTAAAATACTTTGATTGTGAACTGGCCGATAATACAAAATCGATATTAATTCTTTCAAAAAATTATGGTTTGATAAAGTTTATGCCATTCAAACTTATCCTTAATACAAACTTTGAATACAAAAGTAATATTGAACTGATAGGATTTAAAAATGAAACCCAACAAACGGGATATCAGTTGCCGGAATTTTCCGATTATTTTCATTTGAATGCGGGTGATGTATTATTTTGGGAGGATGAAGCCTGGGTTGGACAGGAGATGGATAAAGGATTTATAAATGATATCCATGAAATCATGTACCATAAAGATTCTATCATTTCATCCGAAATAGGAACAGATACAGTAAAATATCATTACCATCGAACAATTTTCGATTCAAGAAAAAGATTTGTCCGATCAGAATCTGCAATGGATATATTCACCCGATCGAATGAAGGGGTATTGGTAGCAAACCAACCCGGATGGTTTGGGACTCTAAACAATAACGTTTTTGGTGATTATTATTCCCAGGTTATCTTTTCCCCAAAAACTGAACTGGTTGTTTCAAATAATGATACAACAACAAAGAATGTTTGTGTGCAGATGCCTGTTGGATTTGACTCTGAAATGTGTTTTTTCGCAGAAGTTGCAGATTACCCTGAAATTGAGACACATTTTTCAACAAAAGAAGGAATAATCAGAAAACCATTATCGTGGATAGGGGAAGGTGAAACATTTAAAGATACAACCGTTTTGGGGACTGAAATTATTGGTTCAATCATTAACGGCAAAACAAATGGTATTGTTTTGAAATCAACTTCAAACCAGGAACTTTTACAAACGAAATTACAACTATGGCCTAACCCGGTTGAAGATATCCTGAATATTAAAAATATTGGGAACAATGCGTCATGCATCGAATTGTATGACATGAACGGCAGGCTTGTTAAAGAGTCCGCTAATACAAACCATCTTGTTATGAAAGGGGTTCCTTCAGGAATTTACCTTGTTAAGGTTTGGGACTCGGATAGTGTATGCAAAACTGCACGGATACTAAAAAAGTAAAACACTTTCAATTTCAAGCATAAGTATGAAAGGATAAATTATTTCGCTGCAAGGCAAAGCCCTGGATAATTAATGATCAAAATTGAGAAAGCTGCCAGAACTTCTACTGAAAATAAGCTGAAAATGAACCACAAAATAAAATTTATAAAGTTCTAGTTTCATTTTCTCTAAAGTCTGAACACTAATTTGGCCTAACGTGTTGCGCATATGAAAACAAGGGGTATTCAGGGCTACGTACATATCTATCGATAGTGTTTTTGCCATAAGATACAAAATTTTGCAAACCACCAGCCCAGTTATTTTTATATACATTTGTTTGCCGCCGTACTTTCATTTAATCATGTATATTATTCATTTTTTCTTCTGTCCCTTTTGGTTTACCGTAAATATCTATGTTCTCCGTTTTTGAATATTTTTTCCAATCTCGTAATAGTTTTTTTAAATAATCATCCTTGCATAGTTCAAACCTTTTCAAAGCATAATACATTGCTGTAATTGATACCTCTGTAAATCTTGAGCGTTCCCGTTTCTGGCATTTCGGACACCACATCATAGGAGGTTGAATATTCAAGTCTGTTCTTATTTGATTCAATTTATTATTCAATTCCTTTACTAAATCAAAGTGCTGTTCAATTGACATTTTTGAATTCCAATTTTCTTTTAGAATGTCCATTAATTCAGGAAACCAAGTTGTATGTGCTTGTCCCGCTGGCATATTTAATCAATTTCGTTTTCAATTGCTATTTCTTCTATTTCTTCATGAGTTACACCGTATGGAAATCCACCACTTGTGTATCCAATAATCATAGCGAAGTTTTCATCACTTTCAAATCCGCAAGAAGTGTATAATTCTTCTTCTTGTTTTTTCTTGAATGATAGTCTTTGTTGTCTGAGTGCTTCAATTGAATTATATAATTGCGTCTCATATTCTTCCGATATTTCAACTCCAAGCATTCTTAGTTCTTTAACCGCACACAATTTGTTAACTCTGTATCTTTTCGAATACCCTTTTATTATATTCTTCCCTGAAAAGATTTTTATCCAATCCTTTGCTGAGTTGAGCCTATATTTTCTATTAGGTTTTTTTTTCATTTAGCCTATTCAAATGGTTCTTTAGGTAAAGCTAATAAATTCTTAACATATCGCTCGTTGTTGTATGGTTTTCTGTTTTTGATAACATCAAATAATTCAACGGCTAAACATTGTCCAATCCATGAAAAAAGGCAGCAAGTCTCGAACTTACTGCCTTTTTTCAGGGCTTAACTGTGCCTTAATTTCTAATTTGTTGTGCGTTCGTGTTTTCTATTATTTCTTTTCTATTACAAATTCACAGTATTCGTGTCCATCTAATAAAGTCTTGTTAATTCCGTTTCTATGAAATATCAATTTCTCAGGTAAATAGGTATTAAATATTGCATTATCAATCGAACACATTACCGAAGTCAGTTCAGGGACTTTCAAATATGTAAAAAGTTCATGAAATAAGCATCTGGTTACTCTGAATTCATATTTATTCTCCGATTCTTCAATAATTTCAACTGTGTTCAACTTTGTACTACCTTCTTTATTTGCCCTTTGTTGAAATTTCTTTAGGTTTTCAAATGTCCGTTGAGTTTCTACATTTCTGAAATTTGCCTGTTGCACCGCCAATCCTGAAGTCAAAACACAAGCCCTTATTACTTCAAATGCCTTTTCTTTTCCAATTCGGTCACATAATCGGATATAAATCCATGCTATTAGTCCGGTAGAATCAATAAAATCCGTTGGTAAGTCAAGTTGAATACTTTTTTTATATTTCTTAAATGTCAGTTTCGTTTTTATAAGAAATCCTATGGGATTTTTCACATACCCTTTCAATACTCCAATTAATATCAATGAAGTTGCTGGTTTTGCTATATTATCAATGTCTGTTTTTAGTTTGCACATAATTAGCTACATTCAATTTAATATCCTTGTTCATTAAGTATGTCATAATCTCCGTTTTGCAAAAGCGTTATCGGGTCTGCATTTTGTCTATAAAAATCGTTTACAGGAATGCCATCAATTACATATATTTTCTCATGTTTCATTTTTCCTCCAACAAAATATTGTCGCAATATATATTCACCTTTTTCGTCTCGTCTTACTTTCTTCTTTTTTTTCTTCATATTATTCAATAAGCGAATTATGTGGCATAAGGCTCGTTTTACCCGACGCACAACGGTTGGGTGGTCGAGTAGGCCGAGGGAACTTCCCCCTCAGCCTCTCACAGAACCGTGCTTGAACCTCTCAGCTCACACGGCTCTTGTTATACAAATCTATGCGTTTCATTACGAGAAACCTAAGCGCCAGTGATAAAACAAACCCGGAAACTGTTCCTT
>JAFGEV010000291.1 GCA_016931385.1 Prolixibacteraceae bacterium | reverse complement strand
TTCATAAAATTCAAGGTTTCTTCGCAAATATAATCTACTTCATCAAAAGTCAGATAATAATTCAATGGTAGTCGTATTAAACATTCGGAATAATTTTCTGCATGAATCAAACGAGGCACTTCCTTCACCATTGAACGATAATAAGCCGATGCGTGTAAAGCCTGATAATGAAATACAGCATGGATACCCTTCGATTTGTAATAAGCAAGCAACCGATCTCTTTGCAAATTATCTTTCATTACCAGCCAGAATAGATGGCCATTGTTTGTTGCATAATCAGGCAAATTGGGATAAGATATTTCTTCGATAAGTGACGTTGAAAAAAAGGTATTATACCGTTCCCATATTTGTTTTCTCTTATTTTGAATTTCGTCCATTTTTTCAAGTTGGGCAAAAAGCATGGCAGCCAGAATATCGGAAGGCAAAAACGATGAACCTGTTTCAACCCACTCGTATTTACTGACTTCATTCCGGTGAAAGTCGACCCTGTTGGTTCCTTTTTCCCATATTTTTTCAGCACGGCTTATGAACTTATCATCATTTACAACCAACATTCCGCCCTCGCCGCAATGAATGTTTTTGGTTTCGTGAAACGAGAAACAAGCCAGATGCCCGATTCCGCCAAGTGGCCTGTTTGTGTAAAAGCTATCGATGCACTGGGCGGCATCTTCAACCACATAAAGATTATGCTTTTGGGCAATTTTCATAACCTTGTCCATATTGCAGGCAATGCCCGCATAATGAACAACAACAATGGCCTTTGTTTTTAAAGTAATTTTTTCTTCAATCAGGTCTTCATCCATTCCCGGAAAATCAGCCCTGCTATCGATAAAACGGATTGTTGCCCCCTGCCGGGTGAAGGCCAGCGCCGTTGAAACAAAGGTAAAAGATGGCATAATTACCTCATCGCCTTTTTGAATATCGAATAACAAGGCACACATCTCGAGGGCATCGGTACCCGAGGTGGTAAGAAAACACTTTTTAAATCCATAGCGGTTTTCAAAAAAACGATGGCATAATTTTGTATAATGCCCGTTTCCTGAAACATGGTTCCTCCTGAAGGCGTCCCGGATGTATTCAAATTCGGTTTCGCAATGAAAGGGTTTATTAAATGATAATATATTCATTCGTCTAAAACTTTTATTTTCAATGTGACTCATAGCTTGCCCCGATTTTTCGGGGGAACTCGCATTTAGTCATTCGTGGTTGTTAGAAGTACTTCCCATGCTCGTTTCATTGGGTTACATTTTTCATGGCTTCTCTTTCAGAAATTTTGCCTCTCTTAAATCGAGCAATGTGTAATTCTTTCCTTTATGGACTAACACTCCGGGTTCGTCTTTAATAATCCAAAAATATTTTGAAAAGTTAAACTTTGATTCAAATTCATTTGGCTGAATAAGAAAATTAATGCCTGTTTCCCTCAAAAATATTTTATAGGTATTGTATGTTTCAAATAAATAACTTCGACCCTTTTCAACATTAATAATATTCAACGAAGAACATCCTAACTTGTATAAATTTGGAGCTCCTGAAACATTGCCTGCAAGGTACGTATCCCCGTCGTCTGGTAAAAATTGCGCAATATCGTTGATTTTTAATTTCTTTACTGCCTGATTATAATAGTTCGAGGGATTTGAGTTACCAACCAAGGGGTTCTGTTTCAAATCAAAATGTATCGTGCCAGTCCCCGGATCAAGGTTTGGCCCCCTTAACAATGCCAGGGAAAAATGAAAGGGGAAATAAACGATAAACAGAGCTGTTACAATCTTCATACCCCATCGTTTGAAGGTTATCTCTTTTAAAAACAAAACTGACGACAAAATGACTGGTATTAAAAAATAATTCCCATCTCCACCATTGTAAAAATCATTTCCCATTACAACTCCTGAAGAAAACCAAAAAACTACTATTAATATTAGTGCAAAAAAGGAATCTACTCTATTAACTTTTTTCTTCTCTAAAAAAGAATAAATAATAAATGTAATTAAAACAAAGAAATAAAAATTTGAATACCATACCCTGCCAGCTCTTACTTCAAGTGGTTTAAATATTGAATTAATCAAAATTTTCCAGGAAGATACTTTTTCATATTCTTCTATCAAAAGAGGTTTTAAACAGAAATTATAGTCACAGCCAATGAAATTGTATACTTTATAAATAAATGGCACTCTGTCATCGAGCTGTACAAGTGGCACGCCAACAATACGATATGTTCGGTAGTAAAGTAAAAAGAATAAAAGGGTTGCAATCAATATTAAACTGTTTAATGAAATACTTCTTATAAAATAAATTCCTTTACTCCGATATTTCCAAAAGAAAACTAACAGAAAATAAATGATAAAAATAAATGTAAACATTAATGCCGATAATCTGGCTGTAGTTGCAACCAATGCTAACAACAGCGCCAGTATGAAATTATTAAGGTCTCTATGTTTTAAAGCGCTTTTCATAAAACCGAAACCAACTAAAAATATCAGCAACGCCAGAACTTCCCCTTTAGTAAAAACAGCCATTACTCCCAATGCAGGTATTGTAACAATGATTAAAGTATACATTAAGGCCTTTTTTTGGTCAATTGCCTGCCTCAAAAAAGAAAAAACGAGCACAGCTACCATTCCCCAGCAAGCTACGCTAAACATTTTGGCCACTGCATAATTGGGGATCAACAATAAGGGGTAAATTAAAACATCGGTAAGTTTGGGATAATAGGCAACCCAATTGTTCGGATATATAATTTTCTCGAAAAAAGAGCCATGCCGGTTTAAAAGCTCACCTGGTCTTATTGAATACCAAAATTCATCAAATCCGGGCACATTGTTCGTTTGAAATACCAACATGAAAACAACCATCGAAAATAAAGCCGTGAAAAGTGGGAATTGCTTTATCCCTGCCTTCAACTTCTGGAAATCGACCACCGAGGGAATTGACCTGCCCTTAAAGAAAAATGACAATATTGAAACAAGCATTGAAAAGGCAAATAAAACATAATCAATTGCCAAGTTGAAAACCGATAGCAACAATGAGAAAAGGGCAAAAGCAATCATCCCAAATACCACATTGTAAACAAGTTGTATGGCCTTTGCCTTAACTGATATATTGAAAAATGACCCAAGAAAGAAAAAAGAATTAATGTAGAAAAATGCAATTAAAACCGGTATATCAACATTATGCCTCCTTAATGAAATCAATACCAAAACAAGGGCAATTGGTTTAAAGATATTTTTTAACCACCTCTTTTTCAGGCTTAGTCCTATAAAAATTATTAAGGCAAGGGTTACTAATTCAAAAAAACCTTCATATACCTTTGGCCATAACATTTTATCAAACATTTTCCCTTCGATAAAAATATTGTATGATGGTAATACAATAATTATCAGGGCAAAAACCACGATAAACGTAACCTGAATGGTATTTTTAACTTTTTCTGTCATAAAACGCTTTTAAGTAGAATAATCTCTACCGAAAAATAATGATTTCCTTTTATTTATTGCAACGATTGTTAATTTTGATGAAGAAAACAATGTTTCAGGATTACACAAGTCAGTTAAGCACTTTAATCAATGAAAAAATACTCAATAGTAATCCCTGTTTTTAAAAGCTCTGAAAGTCTTATTGAATTGTCAGAACAGGTAAGCTTGCTACAAAAAGAATTGGACAGTACAATTGAGCTCATTTTTGTAAACGACAGTCCGTTTCATGCTCAAACAACGAAAACCCTGTCGGAAATTTCAGGCCGATATAAAAACGTTATTGTACTTACATTCCGCAAAAACCAGGGACAACATGTTGCCTTGCTTGCAGGAATTAGCCATGCCACAGGCAAATACGTCATTACCATGGACGACGACCTTCAGCACCCTGTAAGCGAAATTCCCAGGCTTATAGCGGCTATGGATGAAGATGACCAGATTGATGCCATTTTCGCCCTTCCCCCCTACAAACAGAAAAAGCACAAACTGTGGAGAAATTTTTCGAGCTATTTAATGAACCGGATAGATACCCTTTTTCTGAAAAAACCAAAAGGCATTATGAAATCGGCTTTCAGGATTATGACGCTTGATATTGCCAAAAGCATTGTTAAAAACCGCAATGCCATGCCATCGGTTTCAAGCCTTATTATAAATTCAACCCATAACATCCAAAACATTAAAGTAAAGCATGCCGAAAGACTATACGGGAAAAGTAATTATTCCCTGGGCAAAATGTTACACCTGGCGCTCAACAACATGATCCACTATTCTTCCCTTCCCTTGAAGTGGGTTGGTTTTACCGGCGGCCTTGGATTTGCTTTCTCTCTCGTTTACATTCTTATCACGGTTATCCGAAAACTTTTCTGGGGAATACATTTCCCGGGCTATGCATCTACGGTAACATTGATCAGCTTTTTCGGCGGATTAAACCTTCTGGCCCTGGGCATCATTGGCGAATACCTGATACGGATTATTAAAGAACAGCAAAAGCCCGATCTGGAAGACCTGATCAGGGAAAAAACAAACACCTAAAACTGAAATATGAAGAACCAATTGGAACATCTTGAATGGGACTCTTCTTTTTTTGGTTATCAGGTAGCCAAAATTAATGTTGGAGAATTTGATCCATTGACAATTGAAGGCTTTATCAAACAGATAAAGAAAGAAAAGGTGAAACTGGCTTACTTATTTTGCCCTCCACTTTCAGAAAAAAACCACCACAACATGCTTTCCATGGGATTCAATTTTGCAGATGAAAAACTAACATATACAAAAAAAACAGAAAATCATTCGCTGCATTCTTCTCAGGTTATTCATTACGATGGTTCTTTAACAGAACAAATAGTCTCTCTTTCACTTCAGTCAGGTAGCTATTCCAGATTTGCTACCGATCCCAATTTTAAAAACCAGGAATATGAAAAGTTATACTCCGAATGGATAAAACGTTCTGTAAGTGGTGAAATTGCCATTCAAACCCTGGTTGCAGAAAAAGATGGTATGACGGCCGGATTGGTTACCGTTGAAGAAAAAAACGGGGAAGCAAACATTGGATTATTGGTTGTTGATGAAAAGTTCAGGGGGAATAACCTAGGGGCCGGTTTAACAAGGGCTGCCGATTCGTTTGCATTTAATAAAGGCTTTAAAAGAATCTATGTTGTTACGCAAAAGCAAAACAGGCCTGCCTGTAAACTTTACGAAAAAATGAATTTTAAACTTACCAATACAACATTTGTCTACCATTTCTGGAACCTCGAATAAGAATTTAAAAGAAAACAATGATCGATAGGTACACCAAAACCCTTTCCAAAATAAACGGCATTTGGTCAGCAGATCAAACAGATAAAATTTCCTATCCTGAGAATGGGAACATGAATATGTTTCTTCTGGAAGACCAAAGCTACTGGTTTAATTACCGCAACCAGATTATTGGCGAAGTTGCTCAAAAATTCATACCGCAAGGAATTATTTTTGACGTTGGCGGGGGCAACGGCTTTGTTTCAAAAATGCTGAAGGATAACGGATACACACCTGTACTTGTTGAACCAGGAAAGGAGGGGATACTCAACGCGAGGGAAAGGGGAATTGAACACCTGATACATTCAAGGTTTGATGATGCAGGTTTCAAGGAAAATTCAATCGACAATGCTGGTTTTTTTGATGTAATCGAACACATCGAAGATGATCATTTGTTTTTAAAAAACCTGAGCCAGGCCATGAAAACAAATGGCAAAGTAATACTTACTGCTCCTTCTTTCCATTTTCTCTGGTCAAAAGCAGATACAGAAGCAGGGCATTACCGGCGTTACACAATGAAGCAAATGAAAAAATTATTGGAAGATTCAGGGTTCCGGATCCTCTATGCCAATTATTTTTTCTCTTTCCTGCTTGCACCAATTTTTCTGTTCAGAACCCTCCCATCATTGTTTTGTAAAAGGAAACAAAGAATTCTAAAATCAAACGAAACAGAACATTCACCAACATCAAAAATTGTTAAAAAGATCATTTCGTTTTTATGTGATTCCGAAATCAGACGGATTAAAAGAGGAAGAAAGTTATTTGGGGGAAGCAGTTGTATTGTTGTTGCCGAAAAGGTACCAGAATACTAACATTGAAAAGCCACTTACAATATTTATTCGTGCAGAATACTTATCTTCATTTTTCAAAATCATTTTACATGGACAAACTTGCCGTAATCGTTTTAAACTGGAACGGATTGGCCGACACCATTGAATGCATGGAATCGTTGCTAAAGCAATCCCGTCAAGGTTTCCGGATTTTTCTGGTTGATAACCGTTCAGGAAATGATGAATATTCAGAATTGGAAAAGCTTTACGGAAGTAACTCAAATGTTGAACTCATTCAAAACACAACGAACCTTGGCTTTGGCAAAGCACACAACCATGTTTTTGAAATGCTTATCCAAAAAGGGTTTCAAAAGGTTGCACTCATTAATAATGATGCAGTTGCAGCCCCCGACTGGCTGGAACAGGCCTGCAAAACCATAAATGAAAAAGAGGCCGATATCGTAGCCTGCAAAATGGTGAATTACCAAAACCGTAAACTACTCGACAGTGCGGGGCTTTACATGCTTAATACAGGAGAAATACTTCCCCGGGGGCACAATCAACCAGAGGAAAAATTCAACCACCGAGAACCTGTGATCAGCTTTTGTGCCGGGGCCTGCCTCATCAAACTTGATGTTATTGAAGAAATCGGCGGTTTTGACGATTTTTTCGATACGGGTTACGAAGATGCCGAACTCGGACTGAGGGCTTTCATAGCCGGGAAAAATATTCTATACGAACCAAATTCGATCGTATTCCATAAAATGGGGCAATCTCTATCGAAAGTAACCAGTTACCGACGAACCAGAAAAATAATGCAGGATGTACGTTATTCTTATTTTAAGCTGATGCCATGGCAAGCTATTGCCCTTAATACCCCGTTTTGCATTCTCCGTTTGGCCTTTATCCTTCTGTTGCACCTGTTAACTTTCAGGTTCAGGTACCCTGCCCTCTTTTTCGATGCCTGGTTTCAATTCCTGACCCACGATGTAAAAAACATCACGAATTCATCTTTTACCATAAAACGGAAAATTAGCTTGATGCGATTACTTTCAATGCAAAAGTTCTTTTTGAAAACCGATTTTCAACGGTTTATTACTTACTTTGTAAAAGGTATTCCAACAAAATTCGAAACCAATTAACTTAACCATGCGCATTGTACTTATTGCCGACAGCATCGATTTGCAAAGTGCAGGCATCCATATTTACACACTGAACATGATCCGTGCGCTTGAAGAAAGCGGGAAGCACGAAATCATTTGCATCCGTCAAGGCAAAAGAAAAGATATCCGTTTTAAACATGATGTGATTGTTAAACCGGTTTTCTCGTTTATTGAAAAAGATCCGGTGAGGATTTTCTTCAAAATCCCACAGGCTATAAACAGGCTTAAGCCCGATATTGTGATCGAAACGGCGCATTTTGGCCCATTCAACCTGCATAGGCGAATAAAACGTGTTACGGTAATCCACGACCTTACACCCATTAAATACCCTGGATGGCACAACCGTTTCAGCGCACTTTTGCAAAGGCTGTTTTTCCCGTCAATACTGAAAAAAGCTGCTCTACTGATTGTCAACTCAGAGAATACACAAAACGACCTGTTGTCGCTTTACTCAGTACCGCGGCAGAAAACTGCCAGGATATACCCGGGCATCGACCCGTTTTTCAAGGTTAGAAAAAAAGATATTTTGAAAGGCAAAGAACCGTTCTTCCTGACCACCGGTACCATTGAGCCCCGTAAAAACCTTCCGGCACTGCTCGATGCGTATCAGCTTTTCAGAGAGAAAACAGAACATCGGCATAAGCTGTTAATCTGCGGAGGAAAAGGGTGGAAAAACAAGGCCTTCTACCGCAAGCTTGAAGCCCACCCCTACCGTTCCGATATTGAGATGAAAGGTTTTGTGATGAAAGAAGAGCTGAAATCGTTGTACCTCAGAACTTCAGCTTTTATTTACCCTTCGCTTTACGAAGGCTTTGGCTTTCCCGTTGCTGAAGCCATGCACTGTGGAGCCCCCTGTATTGTTTCGCGCGTTTCGAGCCTTACCGAGGTTGGCAATGATGCCGTACTGTATTTTAACCCTTTGTCGCCGGCCGAGCTGGCGCTTTGCATGGATCAACTTGCAGGTTCAGAAGCCCTTCAGATAGAGTTGATTGAAAAAGGTTATAAACAGGCCCTGAATTTTGAATGGGAAAGATATGTAAATGAACTTGAAAAGCAACTAGAAGAAATAATCTGAAAGCAATCATCCATCAATGCGTAAAGCATGAAAAAAGGAATAACACAACCTTAATCCAAATTTTAAAATACACATTCTAACGCTAAGCTATATATCACCTTTTTTCATACTTTTACCTGCAAATTTCCAATATAAGTATGAAACTGCTTCTGACATTATCACTCATCTTGTTTCTCTTCAATGCACCCCGGGCTCAAACCTACCTGACCCGCACGGCACATATCAATATCAAATCGGCCAATAAGGTGCAGGACATTGTGGCCAACAACTATCAGGTGGCCTGCCAGCTAAATGCACAAACCGGCGAATTTAAAATCATTGCCCTTATCAAGTCATTTGAATACCAGATTGGCGCTATGAACCGGGTGATGAATACACTCGACATCAACGTAACCGAATACCCCCGGATTACTTATGATGGAAAAATAGCGAACCTGAAACAGGTCAATTTTTTAAAATCAGGAAATTACCCTTTAAAAATTGATGGCATACTTTACATATGGGATGAAAAACGGGTTACAAGCGCCGATGGGACACTAACCGTAAACAGTGATGGTACACTCGAAGGGAATTCGAATTTCACCATTACAATTGAGGACAAAAACCTGAAAAAAATTGATACAATCATGAAACAGAAACTGCCCGGCGCTGTTAACCTGCAACCCAACGTGCTTGGGATTTCAAAAGATATTCAGGTTAAAGCAACTGCAATTCTTAAAAAGCAATAAAAAAAATGAAGAAATTTCTGAAAATACTGGTCATTATTGTCGTTGTTCTGGCATTAATTGTAGCCGGAGCATGGTATTACCTTATGCACATGCCCGAAAAAAACCTGGCCAATCAAACGCCTGATTACATAATAGCTGCTACCGATCTTGCCCTGGAGTATGAAGGCGCACCTGAAGTTTCGGACAAAAAATACATCGACAGGGTTGTAGAAGTTACTGGCATTGTTGCCGAAATTTCAAAGGACCAAAACGACCAGACCGTGATTATTTTACAGTCACCTGAGTCATTTACCGGAATTCTTTGTACCCTTGCTGAAAAAGAGGAAAAAGCGGCCAGGGATATCGCTGCCGGCGATAACATTACCCTGAAAGGGATTTGCACAGGGATGCTATTTGAAGTGGTTTTGAACCGTTGTGTCATCGTAAAATAAACCTGATTAGTGAAGATTCTCTTTGTTACCGATTTCTTTTACCCCCATATCGGCGGTGTTGAAAAGCTCTTTTTAACCTTGTCAACACATCTGGTTCACAATGGGCACCAGGTGACCTACATTACCTGGAAATATTCAAAAGAACTGCCGAAAACTGAAAAGTACGAAGGGATAGACATCATCAGGGTAAGCTCGTTTTCCCGCTTTTTCTTTTCGCTGGTGGCCCTTCCGAGAATAATCAAACAGGCAAGGAATTCGGACATTATTCATTCATCGACTTACAGTTCAGCCCTTGGCGTAAGGCTGGCCTCATTTTTCACAGGTACAAAAGCCATAATAACCGTTCACGAAGCATGGGGAAAACTCTGGAACGAACTTCCCTTCCTGTCTTCAATCACAAAATTCCTTTTCCGTAATCTGGAAAAAGTAATGTTGAAATTAAAATTCGAGAAATACATTTCAGTATCGGAAAGCACAAAGGAACAGCTTTGCATATTAGGCATTAAGCCAGAAAAAATTGAAGTGATCCACAATGGGATTGAAGATAATTTTCCCAAATGGGAAAAACCAGTTGGGCCTTTTACCTTCTGTTATTTTGGCCGGGCCGGCATTTCAAAGGGGCTCGACCTGCTCCTTCCAGCATTTGAAGCGTTAATAAAAAAACATCCCGACACACGATTGACAATTATTGCTTCGCCACAATCTGAAAAGGTTTTCAATTTTTTGAAGAAATCGGCTCAGAAAGGTAATCTGAAAGATAAGGTTGAAATCATGAGTAATCTTTCGCGAGATAATCTTTTTTCAGAAATCGTTTCATCGCATTGTGTGGTTATTCCTTCGTACAGCGAAGGTTTTGGCTTTACAGCCGCCGAAGCTTCTGCTATGGGCATTCCTGTTATTAGTTCGGGAAGGGGTTCGCTGCCGGAGGTTGTTTATGGCAAAGTCCTTACGATGGAAGGACAAACAACTGCATCGTTAATTATAGCTATGAAAAAAGCCCTTGATAACGATTTTTACACTATTCCTGAGAAAAAATTCACAATTGATGAATTTGTAAAAAAACACCTAATACTCTATTTAAAAATGGTATAAAGCAGACTGTAAATAATTCCATCTTTCATCTTCAAGGTTTTACCAAATTATTTTTACATCGTATCTCTCAATAAATTCATCTCTGGTAATTATTGTCAAATTGTCTGTCATTGCCTGGGCAACTATTAGTCGGTCAAAAGGATCTCTGTGTATGAATTTTAGAGTTGATACAATTAATGCATTGTCAAAAGTAATAGGAATTATATCAAATCCATTTTCTCCAATTAAATTTAGAAATTCTTTAAATCCTTTTTCGAATTTAAATTTATCAAGACTTAACTTAATTGCAATCTCCCAAATTGTTGCTATACTTATAAATTTTGAATTATCCTGATTTTCGATTATTTCCTTTGACCTATGGGAGAGTTTATCATCACCGCTTAGAAACCTAATTAATGTATGAGTATCTAAAAGGTAATTCATTACATATATTCATTGAAATCATCAAGTGGTTCATCAAAATCAGCGGATATGAAAATCTGTCCCTTTGCGCAACCAAACTTTGGCTTCTTTTTTTTAATCTCTTTTTTCCTTTTTGACATCAAAAAATCAATAAAATCATTTACTTCAGATTTGATATCATTGGGCAAAGAATTAATCTTAGTATATAGCTGAATATATTCCATTTGCAAAAATTAATTGTAAACAAATATACAAATCAATTTTGATTTTTCATTCTTGCAATGTTGATACAGCTATTTAGCTTTTTTAAAAAAGCTCATGTTTCAGGCTGTAGAATAGTCGGGGGAAAAAGCAAATATGTTAATAACTACTTTTTATATTGTTTACAAAATCAATTAGTTGAAGCATCTGCGGATCATTTGTTAGGTCGTATGCTTTTTGAAAACTTTTTATAGCCTCATCGAAACTTTTAGTATTAATACAGGCATTGCCATACATTATCAGGGCCTCAACATTGTTGGGTTCAATTTGCAGGAGTTTTTCAAGGTAAATTTTTGCCTCTATTCTTTCTTCAAGAAAGAAAAGCGCTTTTCCACAATAAAACAATCCTTTTCTGTTTTCGGGATATTTCTCAAGCAAAGCCTTTGACGATTTGGCCGCATTTTGAAAATCTTTCTTCCTGATGTACACTCCTGCAAGACTCGAAAGGGCATTCTCATCGTCGGGATAATCCTGCAATATCTCATTTAAAAACGGGATAGCTTCATCCCACTTTTCAAGTTTCAAATAATAAGCAACAAAAGCCCGTTGTGCCAAAAGCCTGTTCGCATTATCTTGCGAGCTGAGAAGTTGGTTATAGGCATCCATGGCCAGGTTTACCTGTTTGGTTTTCATGTAATACAGCCCCAGGTCGAGTAAAACCTCCTCGTTTCCGGGGTCAAGCCGGTGTGCATTATTCAGCGCAAGGATAATGTTCTTATCGTAACGATCTCCCCCTTTCCTGGCCATACGGGCGTAACCGATCCACCCCCTCGGGTGATCGGGGTACCGGCGTGTTACCTGCTCCCAAATGGCTATACGGTCGCGCCAAAGGCTGTTCCGGCCAAACGTGCCAATAGTCATTCCTAGCATGATTACAACAATAAGCCATTTCGATAATAATTGCCCGATTCTTTCCCTAAAATCGAAAAACAATGACCATACAGCAATTGAAAACCCGGCCAGGGCAATGTACATACGGTGATCGAACATCACATCGCGAATAGGCAAAAACGACGATTCGACGATGAATGCAATAAACATGAAGAAAATTCCAAAGGAGAAAAGAGGTCGTTTTTTAATCCAGATAATTGAAAGCACAACAAGCCCCAGAAGAAATAACAAGCCTAAAATCACCCGAATATCGTTAAAACCCTCTGCTGCCCTTATCCCATGGTCGATGCTTAAACCTACAGGCAATAACATCATTTGAATATAACGCGGAATAACAAACATTTGTGTTGCCAGATAATCAAGCCTTGATATCTCGGTTGTTTCAGCCGGAAGACCAAATTTTACAAGTACAAATACAGCGGTCAGCATACCTGCAGCAACGATTGAAACCAAATATTTTATACAGATTTTTCCTTTTCTGTTTCGGATAAAAAACAAATCAGTCAGTAAAAAAGCAAGTGGAAAAACAGCCGCGTTTTGTTTGGAATAAGTAGCCAGAATACCTGCCAGAATTGAGAAAAAAATTAAAAGAGCTGATTTGAGTATGTTTCCTTTTGAAAAAAATATTTTTCGCCCCAGGGTATACAAGTAAAGCCCCAGCATGAAAAACATGCCCGAGAGGGATGTCATACGTTGTACAATGTACGTTACCGACTGCGTTTGAACAGGATTCACAAGAAAAAAAAGGGTAATGACCAGCGGTAATGCCTTCGTAATTGTGTTTTGTTTTGCATCTTTAATAAACAACTTAAGCCAGAGGAAGAGAAAGAAACCGGTTAATAAATGAATAAGGAAATTTATTACATGGTAACCAGTCACATTTTCACCATTCACGATATAATTCATCGTGAGGGTAAATGACGAAACAGGCCGGTTGTTTACATTTAACCAGTATGATGGTTCAGAAAATTTCTCCAGCGAATGGTTTGATTCCCGATAAACGATTTGCACATCGTCGTCGAACTGAAAAGGGACATCGAAGCTGTTTGAATAGGCGATTAATGTAACAATAAGAAAAAGCAAATAAGGAGTCCACTTCTTTTCAAAATAAGTTTTTAGCATTGTCCAATCTGGCTTGTATCCGTCATTCGTTTTTTCAGCTTGCCGGTTTTTCTTCATTGCTTGATTTCTCATCAGCCGGTTTAAGTTTTTCAATTTTTTCTTCAAGTTCTTGTTTTAACAACCCCATTTCCTGAACAAGAATTTTAATTTTCTCAGCCTGTTTTGAAATAATGATTGAAAACTCTATTAAAATCAAAACAATCCCTATTAAGAGTATAATGAATAATACCGAAGGCGCATACGATATTCCCATTAGCTGGGCCAATTTGTCAATACCACTACGCCAAAACGAAAAGATGATAAAAATTAAAGAAACTGAAAGCCAAATAAGCGAATATTCGGTTTTCAGTTTACGCCGCCGCACCAGGTTAAATACAACAACAAAGATAACCAGGCTTGCAGCAATTGAAATAATCTGTATTCTTCCCATACATTATAGTTCTTTGGGTCGTAAACGTGCCACCAACATGGCAATCATAACTTTAAACATATAGTATGGCCCCCGCAACATTGGGATTGAAGAAACGCCACCCTGCCTGGAATACATTTGGGCAAACACTTCCTTAATGCGGAATTTATTTCGGGCCAGCAACACCACAATTTCAGGTTCGGGATAATCAACGGGGTATTCATGCATGATGAAATCGATCGTTTTGTGGTTAAATGCCCTGAAACCTGAAGTATGGTCACGAATCCGCTTACGGATAAGGATCAGACTGAAAGCTTCAAAAATACGTATGCCAATGCGCCTCATTAAATCAGTTTCGTGTAAACGGCTTTCCCCGACAAACCTGGACCCTATGGCTACATCGCATTCATTATTCAAAACCAGTTCAACCAGTTGTTTAACATCTTCGGGGCGATGTTGCCCATCGGCATCAAACTGAACGGCACAGTCGTAGCCGTTAATACTGGCATATCGCAAACCCGTTTGAACAGCACCTCCAATGCCCAGGTTAACCGGCAAGTCAATCACTTTTGCATAGCCGGTATTCCGGGCAATAACCGATGTATCGTCTTCTGAAGCATCATTTATTACCACTATGTCGAAATAAGGGCATTCATCCTTCAATCCTGACAATACCCTTCCTATCGTGATTTCTTCATTATAAGCAGGTACAATAATTAAAACCTTTGGCCTCATCGTTTCAATTTGAAAGGTGAAACTAGTAAAAATTTTGTACTTATAGGCATGCTGTTTTATAGAATTCATTAAACATGACTTTTAAAAAGCAGGTAGCTTAATATAAATCCCACAAATGCAAAATGATTTTTGTATTTTTGCCATCCGTCGAAAAGAAAACCGCAAAAGCATCAAATGTTCACGAATTCTAAAATTGGCATAATCGGAAGCGGAAGTTGGGCTACAGCATTGGCAAAAATACTGTTGAACAATGTTAACTCGATTAACTGGTTTTTCCGGAACGACGAAACGCTTCAACATTTTATAAAATTTCATAATAATCCCAATTATTTATCCGATGTCCTTTTCGAAACCAGTAGAATAAATTTTTATAACGATATAAATAAAATTGCCAGCGATTCTGAAATCCTTATCCTGGTCATCCCGTCAGCCTTTTTAAAAGAATCATTAAAAGAGCTTACAACAGATATCAGCAGCAAGTTTGTAATTTCTGCAATAAAGGGGATTATCCCTGACGACAATCTCATTGTTGGAAAGTTTTTAAATCAATATTACCAAGTCCCCTTCGATTCGATTGGGATAATTGCCGGCCCTTGCCACGCCGAGGAAATAGCCCTCGAACGGCTTTCGTATATAACCATAGCCTGCCCCGATGTGAAAAAAGCAAGAAATTTTGCACTTTTGATTGAATCTTCTTACATCAGGGCACACATTTCCGACGATATTTACGGAACCGAGTATTCTTCAGTTCTTAAAAACATCATTGCCATTGCCGCAGGTATTTGTAACGGGTTGCACTATGGCGACAATTTTCAGGCTGTGCTTATATCAAATGCCATTCAGGAGATTAAGCGATTTGTTGACAAAGTACACCCCATATCGCGCGACATAAAAGGATCGGCCTACCTTGGCGACCTGTTGGTAACAGCTTACTCCCAGTTCAGCCGTAACCGTATGTTCGGAACCATGATTGGCAAAGGATATTCCGTACGTTCGGCCCAGCTCGAGATGCGCATGATAGCCGAAGGATATTATGCTGTGAAATGCCTGAACGAAATAAACAGAGAGCACAATGTAAACATTCCGATATGCGACGCGGTTTTCAATATTTGTTATGAAAATATTTCACCTGCCATTGAAATCAGGTTGTTAACAGAAAATCTAAGATAAAAATCAATTCGTATGAAAATAATTCTTGACAAAGCATTTGCAAAAGCCAGTGGGTTTATTTCGCCCGACGTGTTTAAAACCTATAAAAACCCTGCCGAAGAAATGAACAAAGCCCTTCACAATAAAAGCGGGCGTGGCAGCGATTTTCTGGGCTGGGTAAACCTGCCGAATGAAATTGACAATGCTTTTCTCAACAATATTGAAGAAACTGCCAAAACAATCCGTGCAAAAAAAATCGATGTTTACGTTGTAATCGGTATCGGCGGATCATACCTTGGCGCCAAAGCAGTTATCGACGCCCTAAGCGACAGCTTTTCCCATCTGAAAGGCGACAAACCTGCCATCCTGTTTGCAGGACACAACATTGGAGAAGACTACATTGCCGAATTGCGTGACCTGTTAAAAACGAAAGAATGGGCCATTTGTGTGATTTCAAAATCAGGGACAACTACCGAACCTGCCCTTGCCTTCCGTATTCTGAAACAAGACCTTGAAGACAGGTATGGAAAAGCCGAGGCTGTAAGCCGTATATGTGCTGTTACCGATGCAAAAAAGGGCGCATTGAAAACCCTGGCTAACGAAGAAGGATACAAAACATACATAATCCCCGACGATGTTGGAGGAAGATATTCTGTTCTTACACCGGTAGGATTAATTGCCATTGCTATTGCCGGCTTTGATATCCGAGCACTCGTAAAAGGGGCACAGGACATGGCCAAAGCCACTGCTGCCGAAGTTGCTTTCGAAAAAAACCCTGCCTGCCAGTACGCTGCTGCCCGTCATATTTTGTACAGCGAAGGAAAGAAGATTGAGATATTGGTAAACTACCAGCCCAAACTACACTTCATGTCCGAATGGTGGAAACAGCTTTACGGCGAAAGCGAAGGCAAAAACGGCAAAGGTATTTTCCCTGCTGCTGTTGATTTCTCAACCGATCTGCACTCCATGGGGCAATACATTCAGGAAGGCGAACGTATCCTTTTCGAAACGGTCATATCAGTTGCCAATCCCAACCGTGAAATCCTGATAACTGAAGATAAAGCCAACCTCGATAAGTTAAATTTCCTGGCTGGGAAAAGGGTCGATTACGTGAATAAAATGGCCGAACTTGGAACACAGATTGCCCACGTTGATGGAGATGTGCCAAATATCCGTATCGAAATTGACAAACTTGACGAATATAACCTCGGCCAGTTGATTTACTTTTTTGAAAAAGCCTGCGGAATAAGCGGTTATCTGATCAATGTTAACCCGTTCGATCAGCCTGGTGTTGAAGCATATAAAAAGAACATGTTTGCCCTTTTGGGAAAACCGGGTTTCGAAACCGAAACGGCAATGATTAAAGGGAGAATTGTGAAATAACACGGGAGGTGCGATTTTATTAATCGCGCAATACTTGCTCGATAACTTTTTGCCAGCAGGCTGATATCAATACAGAAATCCGAATAACCAGAGCGGGATATGGTTGACAAAACTTTTTGTAATCCATTACACTTTTTTGATATATCTTTTGTATCCCATTACATATTATCGCTGATTTTTCTTATACATACCAATACAAATCCTCAACATAGAATTTTCCTTTCAACACAAAACCCAAACTACCAAACAAACATTTGTTCATTTTAATTAACTTTGTGCTCAAGGTTATTCAAAATTATTTACCATGCCTAATCGGATACGACACCGAAGAATATCGATGCTTCCCCCAATGGAGGGTTTTAAGCCTTTTGGAGTACCCATGCGCGAACTGGAATCGGTGATCCTGCTTTTCGAGGAATTTGAAGCCATACGCCTGGCCGATTATGAAAACCTTACACAGGAAGAGGCCGCGGCCAAAATGAATATTTCGAGGCCAACGTTTACACGCCTGTACGATAAAGCCCGCAAAAGCATCTCGAAAGCCTTTGTTGAAGGAAAAGCAATCATTATCAGGGGGGGCAACTATGTTACCGAAGACTATTGGTATAAATGCGAAGATTGCAAGGAAACCATCACCAGCATGAAACCATTAAAAAACTGCCGGATGTGCGATTCAGAAAACATGACACTGCTAAATAAAGAAAATAAATAAAAGTATAACATGAACAGTTTTATCCATGTATATACAGGCAATGGTAAAGGAAAAACCACCGCTGCATTCGGACTGGCACTAAGGGCTGCAGGTGCTGGCAAAAAAGTATTTTTCGCCCAGTTTGTAAAAGGAAAAACCTACGCCGAAATTGAAGCTGTAAATAAATGGCTTCCCTCAATCACCATCAAACAATTCGGACGGGGCTGCTTCATTGTGAATAAACCTAAACAGGAAGATATTGATGAAGCCCGAAAAGGCCTATCCGAAATAAAACGAATTCTTCAATGGGGCAGTTATGATCTGGTTGTACTCGACGAAGCCAACATTGCCATTTATTACAAACTTTTCACCGTTTCTGAACTGATTGAGATTCTGAAAGAAAGAAACCATTCAACCGAAGTGGTGGTTACCGGGCGCTATGCCCCACAGGAACTGATCGATGCTGCCGATTTGGTAACCGAAATGAAGGAAATCAAACACTACTATCAAAAGGGAGTTGAAGCGAGGAAAGGGATTGAGTTTTAAAAATCGGTTATCCTTTTGTTGCGATATCTGTAAGCCTTTTATTATCAACAATACTAACACATTTACCTTCGACATTTAATATACCTTCTTTTTCAAATTCTTTTAAAAATTTTATAGCGCTTTCAGTCGAGATAGTAGCAAAGTCGGCAATATCCTGACGTGTCAGATATTGAAAAACAGAACAACCTTCAAACTCATCAGACGACAGGTAAAGCAAAGCCGAAGCAAGTTTTCCCCTCATGTGTTTGTAATTAATATCAGTAATAATTTCAATTAATCTTCTTTCGTCCCGACAATTACGCGAGGCAATTCGTATGGCAAATTCAGCATTTTTCTTCATCAATATATTTAATGCCCGCTTATCAATCATGCAGATTGTAGAAGTTTTCAGGGCAACGGTTGAATAATTATAACAAGAATCGCCAAAGACCGATGAGAAAGCCAGGAAATCGCCCGTTTTAGCGATTTTAATATTTACCTTTTTATTATTCCCTGTATGAAGACTCATTTTCACCAAACCTTCAACTATATAAATTATATAAGGAGAAAAAGCTCCCTGCTTAAATAAATTCTCTCCCTGTTCGTAAGTAAGCTGTTTCTTCTTACTGCTAATAAAATCAAGTTCGTCGGGATATAAATGATGAAAACACTTCGAAGTATTTTTACAATCCCGGCAATTATCAATTTTTTTTTCGTCCTTCATAAAAGCCTGATTAATTCTGTCAAATACAAAAATACCAATCTTTGACTTAACCTGAAATTTGACAGGAAAAAAGCTATCGAATTTCATCTGAACAGCAGCGATGCCCGATTATTTAATACAATTAATAATGGAACTCAATGATTAGCTTTGTCTTTTTAGGTATAGCAACTCGCCATCAGGCTTTTAAAATAATATTTAAACAATTCAACGTGAAAAAAACATCAGAAATAACGGGAGCAGAAGCTGTTTTACAGGCACTGCTGGAAGAAAAAGTTGATACGATTTTTGGTTACCCGGGTGGAGCCATGATGCCAATTTACGATAAACTATTTTCGAAAAACAACCTGTTACAACACATTCTGGTAAGGCACGAACAAGGCGCAGCCCATGCTGCACAAGCCTATGCACAGGTGACAGGGAAACCCGGTATCTGCTTTGCAACTTCGGGGCCGGGTGCCACAAACCTGATTACAGGCATTGCAAATGCTTTTCTCGACTCAATCCCTGTAATATTTATTACCGCTCAGGTTCCTTCGACATTACTTGGCACTGATGCTTTTCAGGAAACCGATATGATCAGTCTTTCAATGCCAATTACTAAATGGAACTGCCAGATTACCAATGCACACGAGATACCCGAGGTTATATCGAGAGCATTCTATTATGCTACCAAGGGAAGGCCCGGACCGGTTTTAATTGATATTACTAAAGATGCCCAACTTGAAAAATTTGAGTTTTTTTATAAAAAAACAAAACAAATACGCTCATACCAACCAAAACCGGTATCAAGACGTGATGATGTTGAAACCTTTAAAGAACTGTTTAACTCGGCTGAAAAACCATTAATTCTTGCCGGGCATGGTGTTTTACTGGCAAATGCCAAAGACAGTCTCATCCATTTCACAGAACAAACCCGGGTGCCGGTTGCTATAACCCTACTGGGGAAATCGGTCATTTCCGAAAACCATCCCTTCTATGCTGGAATGTTAGGCATGCACGGCAATTATGCACCAAATATGCTAACGAACAGCGCCGATTTAATAATTGCACTGGGCATGCGATTCGACGATCGTGTTACAGGTATTATTGAACGATATGCCATAAACGCCAAAATTATCCATGTTGATATCGACAATGCGGAACTCAATAAGAATGTTAAAGCAAACCTGGCCATTAATGCCGACGTTAAAGATTTTTTAACTTCCATTAAAAAAATTTCATTAAAAATTTGCGATGCATCATGGATTGAAAAATTCAGAGAGTTAGATAAAATTGAATTCAAAAAAGTAATTCAAAAAGAATGTTTTCCAGAAACGGGATTAATCCGCTCGGGCGAAGTCGTAAGAATGATTTCAGAAAAAACAAACGGGGGGGCAATTGTTGCTACCGATGTTGGTCAAAACCAGATGATGGCGGCCCGGTATTATACATTTAATACACCGAATTCCCTTATAACCTCAGGCGGATTGGGAACAATGGGCTTTGGTTTGCCTGCTGCCATGGGCGCACAGGTTGGCCGGCCCGATAAAAAAGTAATTCTTTTTACCGGCGATGGAGGTTTTCAAATGACGTTACAGGAACTGGGAACAATTTTTCAATATAACATACCTGTCAAAATTGTTATCTTAAACAATAATTTTTTAGGTATGGTACGTCAGTGGCAAGCGCTTTTTAACGAAAAACGTTATGCCGAGACCAACATGCCTACTCCCGATTTCCCCTTACTGGCAAAATCGTTTGGCATTGAAAGTAAACTGGTTGATAGTCGTGAAGAACTTGACAACACACTTAACATAATGCTAAATCATGAAGGCCCGTATCTGTTGGAAATTAAAATTGAAAAAGAGTCGGATGTTTTTCCAATGATCTACCCTGGAAAAGCAGTTGATGTAATAGTACTAACCCCGGAATTTGAAGAATCAATGATTTGAAAAAAGATAAATATAAAAAAATGAAAGTAGTTGAAGCTATAAATAAAGTTAAACACCCTGCAATAAACCACACATTAGTAAAGCTTGGAATTGTATCAAACATCCTAACTGATGAAAACCAGGAAAGAGAACTTTTTTTACAGCTTGAAAGTGAAGCCTGGCAAGGTTTGTAAATATATCTTTAAAATAAATGTAGTATGACATTGTAATAATTGACTGTAGGAAAGAAATGCTTTAAAACAGACGATTTAATAAAAGACAACCAGGCCAAATCAGCTTATGTAAAAACATGATAAACTTGAAAAGCCAGGATTATGACCGCCTGGAAAGTAGAAAAAAAGTTCAGGAATTCATTAAATTTGAAAATGCTTCAACTTAAAATAAATAAGAATAATGAAACCAGGGTAATTGAAACAAAACCCGGCTTTTCATTATTAGACATCTTACAACAAAACGGATATTCCATTTATGCCCCTTGCGGTGGAAAAGGAACATGCGGTAAATGCCGTGTAAAAATCAAGGGAGAAGGAACAGTACTGGCCTGTACGTATCAACCTGATCATGATATTGAAGTGATTCTTCCGGGCAAAGAAGAAGCCAGGATTTTAACTGCCCAGACTGATTTTCTTGAAGACCTTCCGGCCGATAACGACAAAAACAATCATTTAAGCCCAAACCCCTATGGCGTTGCTATTGATCTTGGAACAACTACTGTTGTACTTTATTTCCTGAACATGGTTTCAGGAAAAATTGAAAAAATTTCATCGTTTTTAAATCCCCAGAATTCATATGGCGCCGATGTCATTTCAAGAATCAGTTACTGCCAGCAAAACCCAAACGGGCTGATAAAACTACAGCAGGTAATATCAAAAGCGATCAATCGTGAATTGAATTTATTTTTTTCTGAAAAAAAATGCAACCCGGACGACATTGTCCATTTAGCATTTTCGGGCAATACAACCATGCTGCATATTCTTTTAGGGGTTGATCCGGTGCCTATTGCCCTTGCCCCATTTAAACCCGGCTTTACAGTTATGCAAACCCTTGCAGGAAATTCAACAGTTTTCAATATAAACCCTAAAGCCGAAGTAACCACATTGCCATGTATATCGGCTTATTGCGGCGCCGATATTGTAGCCGGGCTGGCAGCATTAAAAACAACTCACAAAACTTTTCTTTTTATCGATATCGGCACAAATGGTGAAATAGCCCTGGTTGATAAAAATAAAATTTACGCCTGCTCAACCGCTGCCGGCCCAACCTTTGAAGGCGCAACTATTTCGTGCGGGAAAAGCGCTACTTCGGGCGCTATATCAGCGTTTTCCGATTTAAATAATTATCACGTTATCGACAATACAAAACCTGACGGAATTTGCGGCTCGGGAATTATCGATGTAATGGCATATCTTGTTAGAAACAACATTGTTGGCCAGGACGGATTATTACAAGCCCCCTTTATTATCAATGAAGAAAACAACATGATCATTACCCAGGACGACATACGTGAAATACAACTTGCAAAATCGGCCATCTATTCAGGAATAAAAATACTTGTAAGCGAAGCCGGCCTGACTTTAAGTGATATCGACGCATTGTTTCTTGCAGGCGGTT
This sequence comes from Prolixibacteraceae bacterium, assembly GCA_016931385.1. Classification (GTDB taxonomy): domain Bacteria; phylum Bacteroidota; class Bacteroidia; order Bacteroidales; family Prolixibacteraceae; genus DAIMEA01. The sequence continues at coordinate 4,171 of JAFGEV010000291.1, read as the reverse complement.
TTGGCAACTTTATTAATGTTCAGTCGGCAATTAGTATAGGACTGCTTCCCGCTGAGTTAAATAATAAAATATTTCCAATCGGGAACAGCGCAGGAATTGGCACGCTGCAGTTTTTAAAATCAAAATCGTTTGAAAAAAAAATCAACAAGGTAGTTGAAAAAACTGTTTATATAGAATTATCACACATCGACGATTTCAATTTCGAATTTGCATTAAACATGAATTTTTAAAAGAAAAGATTACAATGGCCATAACAGAACCTTTTGATAAACATCTTGACGAATACGAAAAATGGTTCGATGATAACAGGTTCGTATTCTTATCTGAACTGGAAGCAATCCGCTCGGTATTGCCTAAAACAGGCAAGGGTGTTGAAATTGGCGTAGGCAGCGGGATTTTTGCATCAAAACTTGGAATCGATCAGGGATGCGATCCCTCAGATATAATGCTACACAAAGCAATTGAACGAGGTATAAACGCGGTTAAGGGCATAGCCGAAAACCTTCCTTATCAAAACCAAAGTTTTGATTTTGCCCTTATGGTAACGACTATTTGCTTTGTTGATGACCCCGAACAATCATATAAAGAAATATACCGCATCTTAAAACAACATGGCCATTTAATTGTTGGATTTGTTGACAGGGAAAGCCCTGTTGGTAAAGAGTATTTAAAAATTAAAGATAAAAGCGTTTTTTATAAAGATGCCCGGTTCTTTTCAAACCTGGAAATAAATAGCCTGTTGACCAGAAATGGATTTAACATTAACCAAACGGTACAAACCATCTTTAAACCACTCTCTGAAGTAAAAGAAATTCAACATCCCGAAAATGGATACAAAAAAGGTAGTTTCGTAATAATAAAAGCAATTAAAAATGGATAAAATAACAACTCGTTTTGCTTTTGCTGTTGACCATTCATGCAATTTCCAGGCAAAACATTTTGGCGATGCCGACCAGTACATGATTTATGAAAAAAATGCCGATGACCTGAAATTCGTTCGTTCAGAAACAAACAAGTTCAAAAACATTGACGAAGAACACGAACACGGATCGGCAAAAAAGGGAAATGCAATTATCGACTTCTTAAAAAGCAAAGGTGTAAATGTTTTGGTATCGCGACAATTTGGGAGGAATATAAAAATGGTTAACCGTCATTTTATACCCATAATAATTTATACTGAAACACCCAATGAAGTATTGCCGATACTGACTAAACACATGAAATGGATCAATGATGAAATTGAAAATAAACCTGCTGAATACAAGTTGTTTATTATCAAAAACGGGATAATGAAAACTTCAATTAAACAATAGAAACTAAAAAAGATATTGAATGAATATGGCTTAGAAAACTGCACCGAACATTTTTATTTTATGAATTACGTTCGCTTATTAAGCGCTAAAAAAAAATGACTGATACTATAAAAAAAACCGTTTTAGTTGCAGTCCCGACAAATGATGGTGAAACCATTTTCCCGAAGATGCTGGGCATGGCCAAATACTTTTATATCTATAAATCAACTTATGGAATGCCAATCGAATTTGTCGAAAAGAGGCCCAATCCCTATGAAACTACAATGCAACATCTTAAAACACTTGATGTTTATAATGTAATTAATGATTGCGATATAATAATTTTTGCATTTATCGGTAAAAAAGGAATTGAAAGGCTGAAAGAAAAGGGGGCAAAGCTTCTTTTTAAAAAAGGAGCCATTCAGGAAGCTTTAAATAATGACCTTCTCAATGGATGATATAAAAAATAAGCTAAATCACGCTGTACAGATTTTAAAAAATTCATCGCGTAATGTTGCATTTACCGGTGCTGGGATATCGGTTGAAAGCGGCATTCTCCCTTTTCGGGGTAAAGACGGGCTATGGAATAAAATCGACCCGGTTTTTCTCGATATCAACTATTTTCACATGTATCCTGAAAAATCGTGGAAACTGATTAAGGATATCTTTTATGACTATTTTGTAAAGGCAAAACCCAATGCCGCCCATTATGCCCTGGCAGAAATGGAAAAAAAGGGAACACTCCAGGCAATTATCACACAAAATATCGACAACCTTCACCAACTTGCAGGCAGTCAAAATGTATTTGAATTTCATGGCAATTCACGGGAACTGGTGTGTGAAAAATGTCTAACCAAATACAAGGCTCATGAAGTTGATCTGGAGGTGCTTCCTCCCCGCTGCCCTGGTTGTGGAACAGTACTCAAGCCTGATTTTGTTTTTTTTGGAGAGCCTATTCCTGAGCCGGCCAACAGCAACTCATTTACCGAAATAACAAAAGCTGACGTATTTATCCTTATCGGCACAACAGGGGAAATAATGCCTGCCTCTATTATACCTCACGAAGCAAAAAGAAACGGAAAATTCGTCATTGAAGTCAATACTGTACCATCGAGTTACAGCCATACAATTACCGATATTTTTTTGCAGGGTCAAGCCACAGAAATACTAACCAGGCTTAACAGTCTGCTTACAGATAATGCGCACTTATGAATTTAACATGGTCAACAAATCAAAATTATCAAACATTGAACAAACAGCTTCAAAACTCATAGGTAAAGGGAAATATGGCGAAGCCTTAAACTATTTGCAAAAAAAGCTTGAAGAAAACAGCGAGGAAATTGAGATTGAAAGGCTTATCTCCCACCTGAAAAAAATCCTTGAATACCAACACCGCGACATTTTTGCCTCAACTAACCTCGACATGGATCCCTGGTTTGAGTAAATTTTGCTAAATTTCGGTTTCTTTAAAACCCCTTTTATATGGCTTTCGAAATTGAATCCCTGAAAAGTGAAATTCTGAATTGCACCAAATGTGATCTGTCAAAAACACGCAATCATGTAATTTTTGGAGAAGGAAACCTTAAAGCCCCAATCATGGTCATTGGTGAAGCCCCTGGTCATGATGAAGACATGATTGGCAGACCATTCGTTGGCAAGTCGGGACAACTGCTCGATAAAATATTTGCAGCCTGTGGCTTTACCCGTGAAGAACACATATTCATCAGCAACATTGTGCGATGCAGGCCGCCCGGGAACCGGGTACCAACAAAGGAAGAAGCTGCAGTTTGCATGCCATGGCTATTGCAACAAATTGAGTTAATCGATCCAAAAATTCTTATTTTACTTGGATCGACTGCATTGAAATACATGGCAGGCCAGGAACACCGCATTACCCGTGAGAGGGGCAACTGGATTGAAGTTAAAAACAGGCTGGCTATGCCCGTGTTCCATCCCTCGGCACTTTTGCGCAACCCCGATTTGAAACGGCCAACCTGGGAAGACTATAAGAAAATTGTATATAAGTATCGTGAGTTGGTTGACCCCAATCACTATTCAGCACACGTTTAAGAACTTTAACGTCCCCAACCTCTTCCTTCCCCACCACCCATTCCACGGCCACCACCGTCCATTCTACGGCCACCACCGCCCATTCCGCGTCTACCATATCCTTCTTTCCGGGCTGAATGAATGCTATCATTTAATGTTGGTTCCTGCAAAGGCTGAATATCGCCATTTTTCACTTTTTTTACAGCTTCCACAACAGGCATATTCCTGCAAAGATAAACCTTGCCTCCGGCAGTCATTACTTCGGTAAAAGCTGAAGGTCCGATGTTTCCAGTAATGAACTTCTCGATTCCCTTCCTCATATATCTTCCTAAATGTTGAGACTCCTCTTTACTGACACCCGGGAAAACTTCAAATTCCATTGTATTAGGTTCAATGACCAAAAAATAATTGGAATGCCCAAACCTTCCCGATACTTTTGAATCTAAAGTATCACCTGATGATGCTACTAAATATTCCATGATTTTTTATATGTTGTTGATTTGATATCAATTATCCCATTCTTTAATTTTCATTATTTCCGGTATCCTTGTTTTTCGGGTTTCTTCCGCTATCTCGTTTATTTCTTTAAGCATTTCTTCCGATATGGGTACTTCTTTTTCTTTTTTCAGAAACTCAACATTTTTCATCCTTTCAATTCTCAAGAAAAGCTTCATGTGTTTTTCCATTCTTGTAAACATTAAATTATCCGCAATATCTTCCAAAATCTTAATTTCATCGGCCATAGCACTGGTGCTTACAGCAAAAGCATAAGTACGGCTTTTGTCATGTTGCAAAGCCTCCTTTAATTTATTTAATATGCTGTCTTTATA
>JAFGEV010000290.1 GCA_016931385.1 Prolixibacteraceae bacterium | reverse complement strand
GGTACGTTATACAAACATCGTTTACAAAGTTATAGAAACATCGTTTACACTTTTTAAGTACAAATCTGAAACAAAAATCAGATTGCTATGCCTTGGAAAGAAACGACGACTATGGAACAAAAGATTGAATTTATTTGTGAATGGCGTACAGGGAAACACACCATCACAGAACTATGCAGAAGCTTTGAAATTTCACGACCAACTGCTTACAAAATCATAGCCCGATTTGAGCAAGAAGGTTACGATGGCTTAAGAGAACAATCCAGAAAACCCAGAGGATTGCATCCTAATGCAACCAATGAAAAAGTGGTAAATAGCATTATTCTTTTGAAAGAAAAGCATAAGCTTTGGGGAGCAAAAAAAATATGTAAATTGTTGTATAACGATTTTTCAGATGAAGTTATCCCAACTGTTTTAACGGTACATAATATTCTTAAAAAACACGGTTTAGTTAACCCTCAGAAACGACTTAGAAGAGTAAAGCCTATCTACCCCATTTATGACCCCAAAGAATGCAATGAAGTCTGGAGTGCAGATTACAAAGGAAAGTTCCTAATGGGTAATAAAAAGTACTGTCATCCACTTACTATAGCAGACTCAAAAAGCAGGTTTGTCTTTACTGCAAAGGGGCACTACAAAGAGAATCTACAGTCTGCAAAGTCAGAGTTTACAAGGGTTTTTAGGAAATATGGCATACCTAAGCAGGTTCACACTGATAATGGAAGTCCCTTTGGTTCAGTGGCTGCAATACAACGCTTCACCAGGTTGTCATATTGGTTTATTGAACTAGGAATCATGCCTGTCTTTTCTGATCCAGCTCATCCGGAACAAAACGGAAGACATGAGCGAATGCATCGAGATTTAAAGGCTTCATGTGCCAAACCGTCAGCATATGATTTAAGAGCGCAACAAAGGCGATTAAATCACTTTGTAAAGGAGTATAATCACATAAGACCCCATGAAGCATTGGACATGGAAACACCTGCTTCTGTGCATAATTTTTCCACACGTCCATTTCCCGAAAAAATTCCTAACTTTGATTACGAATCAGAAATGAAAGTTTACAAAGTAACCAAAAACGGATCCATGAGATGGGGAGCCTATAACTGGGTTTATTTATCAGCATCTTTACAAGGAAAATATGTTGGGGCATTGGAAATGGGAAACGGAATTTGGAGAGTTTTTTATAGAAATGTTTTTTTAGGATACTTCAACGAAAATGAATTAAGAACGAAAGAAAAATCAGTAAGGTTAGAAACTAATTTAGTGTAAAGTCTAATCTATAACTTTTGTAAAGGATGTATCTTAACGAACACAATTATGAAAGAGAGAAAAAAAACCAATAAATTCCGGGAAAAAATATTTAAACAGGTTTTTATTATAACCGATTATTTGACGCAACTCACTTCCGGGCTTTCGGGGCTAAGCCTTTTTATTTTTTCGGTTTCAGCAATACTTTTCATCCTTCTTTTCCTTTTTCATATCGGGGTTTTTCAGCAGGAGTTGCATAAAATTGACCTTTTTGGAAATTATAAAATAATTTTTCTGGTGTTATTTTTTTCAAAATATACCCATCTAATTTTAAGCTTTAAAAAAAAGAAACGCTATGTGCTGGCTTTTGATTTTATCGTTTTCCTTTTTAGTATGGGAATTTTGTTTTTCAACAGTAGTGCTTTTTCTTTGTTTCACCATGCAGGTGTTTTTTTTACAGGGGATGTTGCATTAATCCTGGCTTGTTTTTTATTGATAATTACAGAAGCTGATATTATTTTTTCAGGGTTTAATTCATTTAAAATTCCACCTGCCCTTTTATTTGTACTGAGTTTTTTATTTATAATATTGATTGGTTCCGGATTGTTAATGCTGCCCAAAGTGCATACTTTGCCTATTTCATATCTCGATGCCTTGTTTACTTCCACCAGCGCTGTTTGTGTTACCGGGCTTATTGTTCTCGACACTTCCACGGCATTCACAACCACTGGGCAAATCATAATTTTATTTTTAATTCAGATTGGGGGGTTGGGAATTATGACCTTTACAGGTTTTTTAGCCTATATTTTTACGGGCACGGCCTCGTTTAGCGATAGGTTGATGTTAAAAGATATCCTTTCATCAGAAAACCTGAGTAACCTGTTTAAGGTCGTAATAAAAATCATGCTCATTACATTTTTAACCGAACTTATTGGTGCAGTTATTATATATTATAATACCCCGAGCGAGATAGCCGACAAAATACTTTTTTCCTTTTTTCATTCCATCTCGGCTTTTTGCAACGCAGGCTTTTCAACCTTGCCACAGGGTTTGTCTAATGATATTATACATTTTAATTACAATATACATTTTGTTGCTGCTTTTCTGATTATTTTGGGCGGTATCGGATTTCCTGTAATGTTAGCATTGTATAAAAGTTTCACCCGATTTTTTATTACCATTTTTCGCAGTGTTCAGCATAAAAAGAAACTTTACTTTGGTAGCCGCGATATGAATACATCGATTGTTTTAACCACAACAATTGTACTTATAGTTGCCGGGACAGTTGTTTATTACTTACTCGAGAAAGATACAAGCCTGGCAGGTTTAACTACATACCAAAAAGCCGTTACCGCATTTTTTGGGAGTGTAAGTGCCCGAACAGCGGGCTTTAATACTGTTGATATTTCGTTATGGAGTTCCCCTACTGTATTTATTATGATTTTTTTGATGTGGGTAGGTGCTTCACCCGGTTCAACCGGAGGAGGAATAAAAACCACCACTTTTGCTGTGGCAATAAAGGCAGCGTTTAATTTTGTACGGGGTAGAAAAAGGCTGGAAATTGGGAACCGCGAAATTGGGACAAGTACGATCCTGCGTGTAACTGTGGTCATAATTCTTTCCATCATAATCATTTCTTCAGGTTTTTTGGCGCTGTTAATTTTTGAACCCACAAAAAATCCGGTACATTTGCTATTCGAAAGTTTTTCAGCTTTTGGCACGGTGGGGCTCAGTCTGGTAAACACCGCTACTTTAAATGAACACAGTAAATGGACTATCATTTTACTGATGTTTATTGGCCGGGTTGGTCCTGTAACCCTATTGACCGGGATTTTTATTTCGAAACGAAAAAAATATTATAAATTCCCCGTGCAGGATATAATAATAAATTAAAATAAATAAAAATGAAGTATATCGTTATTGGATTGGGCTATTTTGGAAGCACCCTGGCATCGAACCTTACCAGCCAGGGACACGAGGTTATTGGCGTAGATAACCAGTATGAAAAAATTGAAGAATATAAAGATTCAATTTCTGTGGTTATGGAAATGGAGGCTACAAGCCCACAAGCTTTAAAATCGTTGCCACTTCACGATGTGAATGCAGTAATTGTGGCTATAGGTGAGGATATTGGTTCGTCGGTTCTTATCTTGTCGTTGTTGCAAAACTCGAAGGTAAAAAGGATTATTGGGCGTGCAATTACACCTATCCACCGAAACATCCTCCATCAGCTCGGCATCAAAGAAATCATTCAGCCTGAAGAAAAGACTGCCCTAATGGTTTCATCCATCCTCCAGATAAAATACGCTCAAAATGTTTTGGAGCTTAACCACGAAAATGCCGTCGCTGAATTATTGGTCCCTGAAAAATATGTTGGGCATTCTGCTGACAGTGTAAATATTTTTACCCGATTCAAACTAAAATTAATTGCTGTTAAAATACCGTCCGGTAAAAATGAAATTTTCAGTCAACATGATGAAAATTACACTATTGAGTATAATATCGAAATTGATAGACTACTAAAAGAAAATGACATTCTGGTAGTTGTCGGAAATATTGATGATATAAAGCGGTTTACTGAATCATAACTTTAAATTTAATAAAATATGGCTTATCAGGTGATTATAGCATTTTGTATCATTATTTTATTGGCGTATCTGTTCGATATTACCGGGAAATATTCCAAAATACCCGGCGTATTGCTCCTTATCCTGCTGGGAATAATCATACGTGTTTTGGTAACAAGGGCCGGTTTGTACGTTCCCGACCTTGAACCGGTACTCCCGATTATTGGCACCCTCGGTTTGATACTGATTGTAATGGAAGCCAGCCTCGACCTGAGAATAAACAATGAAAAGAAAAAAATAATTCAAAAATCAATCTTATCTGCGGTAGTATTATTTTTCCTTTTTATCTTCATATTCTCGTACGTTCTAAATGCTTTCTTTTCAATCCCTTGGGACACCGCTTTGTTAAATGCCATTCCACTTGGAATCATTAGTAGCGCAGTTGCCATTCCCGCAGCGTCAAACATCAGCCCTGCCAATAAAGAATTTGTTGTTTACGAAAGTTCATTCTCAGATATTCTGGGAATTTTAGTTTTCGATTTTATCGTAGTCGGGTTTGTATCTGTTTCAAGCGGTCTTACAAACCTCCTGCTCGACAGCTTTGTTACGCTGTTGATTTCAATCCTGGCCACCACCGCTTTAGCCCTTTTGTTGCACAAAACCACCCACCACGTAAATTATGTAATAATAATGACTTTTATTATATTGATTTACACCCTGGCTAAATTAATCCACCTTCCGGCACTGCTTTTCGTTTTGATATTTGGACTTGTCCTTGCCAATTATCGTTTCCTTGAAATTCCTTTTACCAGAAAATTTATCAATTTCGAAAAGTTTGGGAAAGATATCGAATCATTTAAAAATATTTCGGGAGAGTTAACGTTTTTGGTTCGCTCCTTTTTCTTTATTATGTTCGGCTACCTCACGAAACTGGATGAGCTTTTAAATGGACAAAACCTCACTTTTTCAGCTGGAATAGTGCTTTTTCTTATCCTTTTGCGCTGGTTGTTTTTCAAGCAGGTAATAAAAGAACCTATCATCCCTTTACTGTTTTATGCTCCAAGAGGGCTTATTACAATTCTATTGTTTTTAAGTATCCCCGAAATTAACAGACTTGAAATCATCAACGAAGGAATTGTAACACAGGTAATTTTCATTTCCATTTTATTGTTATCGCCCGGAAATATGCTAAATAAAACAAAAACAACTTTACAGCAGTGAATATTTTCGTTTTAAATCTTTATCTTTTACAACATAAAATTAATAGAAAGCTAAAAAAGGTAAATAAAGCCACCTTATTTATAAGCACATTGGCAAAGCCTACAAGAGTCGTCGCGGTCCAAAGCCTGCCCAATTAACCGCCTTTAAGGGTGGTTTTAGGTTTGCCATCACGCAAATAAATTTGTGCTTCGTAGAAAGTTTTGTGCAGACTGTAATTTCAATTAATGATGGTTTAAATTAACAGACAGAACAAAAAAAATGAACGCCCAGTTGCTAACAAAGTGTAAAAATAGTCCTGTTTTCAGCGTTGCAACACCCTAAAAATTTTTATTGATTATTTGATATAGTTCCAACTGTTGTTCATCCATATTTAAGAGACG
>JAFGEV010000289.1 GCA_016931385.1 Prolixibacteraceae bacterium | reverse complement strand
TGGTGCTCAACAGGAACAATTTTTCCCATACGGTAAATCCAGGCCGAAAAATTAGAAAGGCTTGCCCCACCATCGAAATGAACCAACAAGCTGTTTTCTTCAAAATCACCAAAAAACGGAAGGCACGAAAAAATATGTGCAAGCTCATGGTTCAGAATGTAACCGTCAATTTCCCGATCGAACCACCATAACCTTCCTTTTTCCCAATCCTTGGTAAGGCGGTGGTTCAGAGGTGCCTCAAACCTGATCTGACCATTTGAAGTGATAAATGAACGCCCAACAACATTGTCGATAAAAACAACGTCAAATTCTTTATCAACCATTTTTTCTGCTTTTATCAGCTCAGGTAAATGAATGTATAGCTTATTGTCGCGTTTACGGCGTGTAACACGTTCGAGCTGTAAAAATTTCTCAACAACACCGTTGTTTAAAAAGGCAACCCCATGGTCGTGCACATATTGAGGCCATTCAGTATCAAGCCTGTCCTGTATCCCGTAAATTCCCAATGTTGCACGTGCCTCGTTCATTGAATAAAAAATTGTAAAACAATCGAAATCAGTATTAAAACTGCAAAAAATATTTCAGCCCATAAACGGCGACGCATAAACGTAAGATAGTTTGTAATTAAAAAAGCGAGGGGTAAGGATAATACAATCAATATTTCGTATGAAACAGCCGGAAAAATAAGCAATAATAATGAAGAAACGAAAAAGAAAAACAAAATTTTAAAATATCTGCGGGTGCTTATTTTTTTGCTATCGTAGTGCTTCAGAATGAAAAAGCTTGATACAAGTGTAATCACAACGAGGTAAATAAAATAGACCAGTACCGGCCATTTTTGCAATATTGTTATTTCCCTTTTTTGAGTGGCAAGGTTAATCAGTTCAAATAAATGTTCAGTTTTTTTGAATATGAAGAAATACGAGAGGGCAAAAATCCATGGGAGAAACAACCCGACAAAGGGATTAACAATTTCCCGCCAGTTCCATTTCCCCTTTATTGTGTTTAAGCTTAATGGAATAAGAAAAATAAAACAAGTTACAGGGATATAAAACAAACCGGCAACACCCAATAAAAAGCCGGCATCGAATGCATGGCTGTGTACCTTCCGCGCATCGTAAGCTTCGAAAAGACGCCAGATTGCCTGCAAAACGAAGATTGCCGAGAAGGTGACAGGTTGGATTACATGCATATCGGGCAAGGCTAATGTAATGAATAGGAAAAGGTAAACGGGAAGAAAGGTGCGCTCCCGAACAAAATCGAAACGTGAGTATATGGATAATAACTGAAAGGATATAACCATTGTTGCAGCAAAATTTACCAATACCGCTCCAAAGAATGAAACACCTGAATTGCGAAGAATCACGAACAAAGGTGAATATGACATGCTTTCGTCGGAAGGGAACACCCCTGGATTGATAAGGGAATTTAGCATTAACAATATCCCGGTAACGGGTACCAGGATAAAATTGTATACTTTATTTGTCCTGAAAATATTTAGCAGCATTTAACTATTTGAATATTATCAGTTTAATTATGCAACAGACAAAAACGTGCCAATACAAAAAATGCTTTTTCAAAGGTCGAATCCCAGGTCTTTTCTGTAATAGCTTTTTTCGAAGCTGATTTTTTCAGCATTTGAATATGATTTTTTCAGGGCATCGTGAAAAGAATTACCATATGAACTGACCGAAAGCACTCTTCCTCCCGAAGTTACTGTTTTATCATTTTTCAAGGCAGTTCCGGCATGAAAAACAATACTGTCCTTCACAGTGTCAATTCCTTCAATTATTTTGCCTTTCTCATAGTTGCCCGGGTAACCGCCCGAAACCATCATTACAGTAACGGCTGCCCGTTCGTCAATTTCAATTTTTTTATCCCGCAGGTTATTTTGGGCAACACCCTCAAGCAACTCAACAAAGTCGCTCTTAATGCGGAGTATGACAGCCTCGGTTTCAGGGTCGCCCATTCTTACATTGTATTCAATAACGTAAGGGTTTCCTTCGCAATTGATTAGCCCGAAGAATATGAAGCCTTTGAATAGAATGCCTTCTGCCTGGAGGCCATTAATTGTAGGCTTAATAATTTTTTCTTCAACTTTTTTTATAAATATTTCATCAGCAAAAGGGACAGGTGAAATTGCGCCCATGCCTCCTGTATTCAGGCCTGAATCGCCTTCGCCAATCCGTTTGTAATCTTTGGCTTCGGGCAGGATTTTGTAACTAATGCCATCGGTAATTATAAAAACCGATAATTCAATACCCGAAAGGTATTCTTCAATTACAACTTTGTTGCTGGCTTCGCCAAATTTGCCATCAAGCATTTCAGCCAGTTCGGCCAAAGCTTCATCGTAGTTATCGAGAATTAACACACCTTTACCAGCGGCAAGGCCATCGGCTTTTAAAACGTAAGGTGGTTCAAGTTCTTTCATAAATTGTTTTGCGTCATCAATCTGGCCAGCTGAAAATGTTTTGTAACGGGCAGTTGGGATATTGTTTTTCACCATAAATTCTTTTGCAAAATCCTTGCTTCCCTCAAGCATTGCCCCAGCTTTGGCAGGACCGATCACGGGGGTATCTTTTAATTGTGCATCTGAAAGGAAAAAGTCGTGCAACCCTTCTACCAATGGTACTTCGGGGCCAACCAGTACCATGTCGATGTTATTGGAAATTACCGATTGTTTTATTGCTTCAAAATCGCTTACGTCAACAGGCAGGTTCTTGCCCAGTGAAATCGTTCCGGCATTGCCGGGTAAAAAATAAAGGTTATTAATTTTGGGGCTTTGTTTAATTTTCCAGCCCAGGGCGTGTTCCCTACCGCCCGATCCGATAATTAGTAAATCCATAGAATTCTATTTATGCCCTGTTACTTTTTCTGCCAAAGTTATCGCGTGCTTTTTGCAGCTGTTTTACCCAGGGTGTAACAACCGGCTTTTGTTTATTGGGGAATTTAATTTTATTAAATGAAAACCCCTCATGTTTAAGGCGTTCTATAATTTCAGGCAACGATTCCAATACGTTCGTTTTGGCCTTAACCGAATCGTGAAAAGTAATGATTGAGCCTTCACGTACATAGTCCATTACATTCGAGATGCAACTTTTGGGCGACAATCCCTTGTCGTAATCGCAACTGATCACGTCCCACATAATGATGTTGTATCGTTTTCGCAAGGTGTTAAACTGCGATTGTTTTAACAATCCGTATGGCGGCCTGAAAAGGTTTGAATTTATTAACCTTGCTGCCTCATCAACATTTTTTATGTAATAATCTTTCGAACAACTTAACCCTTTAATATGATTGAAAGTGTGGTTTCCCGTTGTATGGCCATTTTCAATAATTTGTTGATAAACTTCGGGATATTTCACTACATTCTCGCCTACGCAGAAAAAAGTTGCTTTGATGTTGTATCTGTTCAAAATATCGATTATGGCCGGGGTAACTTCAGGAACAGGCCCATCGTCAAATGTAAGGTAAACAACTTTTTCGTTGCCGGGCATTTTCCAAACCGAATGCGGAAACATTTTTGTGAGCCAGTCGGGTAAGTGAACTCTGATTTTCAGGGTTTTTCCCATAAGTTAACTTGTTGGTCCTAAATATAGTTTATCGTTACTGAATCGACAACAGCATGTTGTAATACTGCTCAAATTCTGTTTGAATTTTGGTATACAGTTCATTGTCGCCGGTTTGCCGGGCCATATTCATTAATTCGTTAATGAAGTAAAGGCTATTCCTAATGTTGTCGTCAATCGATAAGATGTGCCGGGAGTCGAATGAAAAGTAATATTTCAATTCATCAAGAAAGTCAACCGACATATCATTAATTAGTTCAACAGCTCTTTCTGTTTCGCCTGCCAGAAGGTAAGCCTTAACGTTTTGAACCGAAAAGAAATCATTGGGTACTTTATCAACCGGGATTTCTTCAAAACACTTGTCAAGCACTTCAATACATTTATCTTTTTTCCCTTCATTCAGGAGTGCAACTGCAAGGCGGTTCATATTATTGCGCATATTGGTTAACATGCGACGGTTGTTTTCATCGACATAAACACCGGGTTCTTTAATGTTGCCCCATTTGAAATTGTTCATCATGTTGTTGTACATCTTTTCGGTGTCGACAAAACCTTTCTGGTAACCCGATGATTTTGAAATAATGGGTACAATGCGGTAAGTGAGCCCCTCGAGCCTGAAATATTTATCAAGGCTCAGGTATTTGTCGGTCCCAACCGAAATGGCATAGTAAATAGGCCTTTTCCAGTTATTATGATACAACATGTCAAGAATCATAAGGTGGTCTTTAGCAATGTAACTGCCAGTAAGTTCAATAAACATGGTATCTACAATCTGGTCATATTCCTCAGGGGCAACAACTCCATTGTCAATCACAGCCTGTTTGTCAACAACCATATACAGGTTGCGGATTGGCAGGTAGGCTGCATTGTCGGCATAGGAAATTTTGGTAGCCGGGTTATCGTCTTTAATGAAATCGAGCGCCTTGCCCAATTCAATGGTTTTTCCCTTGAACTTCGGATTTTCCATGATGTAAACAACATCTCGTGTTCCCTGAACATACTTATCGTATTCAAAACTTATGGGTAGCGGTTCCGATTCGTAATACTTTCGCTGCATCTGGTTTACATACCAGTCGGTTTGCAGATAGCTTAAGTTGCACACTCGTTTCGACGTACCAATTCCTTCAACTTCCTGGCAGTACCAAAGTGGATATGTGTCGTTGTCGCCGTTTGTGAAAATCACACCGTTTTCGTCAACACTGGCCAGATAATTTTGCCCGAAATCGGGAGCAGAGGTACGGCCCGAACGGTCATGGTCGTCCCAGTTTTCCGATGCCATTAGCAATGGAACTGCAGCCAGGCTTATTATGGTAACCAAAGATGCGGCAATTGTTTTTGGCAGATATTTTTTTACAAGTGAATATAAGGCGGCGACGCCCATGCCTATCCATATTGTAAAAGCATAAAATGATCCGGCAAAAGCATAATCCCTTTCACGGGGTTGTATCGGGTACTGGTTTAAGTAAATTACAATGGCAATACCTGTCATGAAAAAAAGGAGGAAAACCACCCAGAGATCACGTTTCCCCTGGAGCCCCGATTTGTATTGGAAAAATATGCCCAGCAGGCCCAATAACAAGGGCAAAAAGAAATAAGTGTTCCTTCCCGGGTTATCTGCAAATTTTGAGGGAAGGTTATCCTGGTTGCCAAGCCGTATTTCATCAATGAATTTTATACCGCTTATCCAGTTGCCGTCAACAATGTTACCATGCCCTTGAATATCGTTTTGCCTGCCCGCAAAATTCCACATAAAATAGCGCATATACATAAACCCGATCTGGTATCGGAAAAAGAACCTGAGGTTTTCGCTAAAGGTTGGTTTGGTTATTACTTCATTTTCGCCCGAAGGCCCGCGGTACGTTTTTTTGTGCCCCTTTACTTTACCCCATTTTATATATTCTTCGGCATGTTGTGGGTCGGTTTTGCTCCACATTCGGGGAAAGAAAGTGCAAAAATCTTTATTGTAATTAGGTTTCGACCTTACGTTTGCAACAACATATTTCCCTTCTTTTATCCGCCATTCTTTTTTGTCGGGTACCGATTGTTTTTCCCTGTCGACAGGTGTATTATAATATTGCCCTAAAAACAATGGACGGTCGCCGTATTGTTCACGGTTAAGGTACGACATCATGGCAAAAACATTATTTGGGCTGTTTTGGTCCATGGGTAAGTGTGCATTCGAACGTATAGGGATAATGAAATAGGTTGAAAAACCAATCAATATTGCGGTTATCCCAACAATAAGCGTATTCAGTATAACTTTTTCTTTTTTATAAGTATAATATATTAGCCATGCTATCAGAGCAGTAAGCAATGCAAAAAATATGAATGCCCCTGTGTGTAAAGGAGCGTCAATACCATTAACAAAAATTCGTTCGAACAAAGCGGCAACCTCTACAACCCCGGGCATGATCACATACAAAATTGCTCCCAGGAAAACGGCCGAAATAGCCAGGGCAGCAACAATGCCCTTTTTTGTTACCGGATATTTTTTATAGTAATAAATAAATGCAATAGCCGGGATGGCAAGCAGGTTAAGCAGGTGTATGCCAATCGACAAGCCAGCCAGGTAACAAATCAGAATCAACCAGCGGTTCGAGTACTTTTCATCAGCAATGTTTTCCCACTTAAGGATAGCCCAGAAAACCAGGGCAGTGAAGAGCGAAGATGAAGCATAAACTTCAGCTTCGACAGCCGAAAACCAGAAAGTGTCGGAAAAAGTATAGGCAAGGGCGCCAACGAAGCCGCTTCCAATTATCGCGATAAGCTCGCCTGCTTTTAATTCTTCATTGTTGTTAAACAGGCGTTTGGTTAGGTGGGTAATGGTCCAGAAAAGAAATAGTATGGTGAATGCGCTGGCCAGGGCCGATAAAATGTTCATCAATACGGCTGCATTCGTTGCATTGCCAAAAAGCGTGAAAAACCGCCCAACCAACATAAACAAAGGCGCACCGGGAGGGTGCCCAACTTCAAGCTTAAAAGCTGTTGTGATGAATTCACCGCAATCCCAGAAACTGGCAGTGGGCTCTATGGTCATAAGATACACAATGGCTGCAATTGCAAAAGTAATCCAGCCGCTAATGATATTCAGTTTCTTATAATTCATTTTTGAATAATTTGAACAAAGGTTTTTTTCGATTATAAACCGGTTTTATTACTATTTTAAAATGTTATGCGAATATAACAGATTCTTTCCATTTTGGTGACATTTTTTTGATGAACCGGGCGGGTTTTAAATTTAGGGAAAAATACTTTTTACTACATTTGGCATTACAAACATTGCTAATATGAAACGGATAGATGTTACGTGCGCCATAATTGTAAAGGAAGGAAAGCTGCTGGCATGCCAACGTGGCTCTCAGTCGGAACACGCTTACGAATGGGAGTTCCCCGGGGGTAAGGTTGAAGAAGGCGAAAGTGCTGAAAATTGTATTGTCAGGGAAATATGGGAAGAACTTAAAGTTGAAATTATAATTGTTAAACAGTTAGAGGATATCGAATATGATTATCCAAGGCTAAGTATAAGGCTTATCCCGTTCCTTTGTAAAATTAACAGTGGAAACCCATCACCGGTTGAGCACCATACCATACGTTGGCAACCTTCTGAACGCTTTCATGATTTGATTTGGTCGGCTGCCGACAAGGAAGTCTTTAATTTGAACGCAAAAACAATTAAGTGATTACGTTCCTGACCATATTTTTTACCTCTCTCATTATTGCTTTATCAGGGGCTATGATGCCTGGGCCATTATTGACTGTTACTGTAAGTGAATCGACCAGAAGAGGGGTTGTTGCAGGTCCTTTGCTGATTACAGGACATGCCATTCTTGAATTGATTTTACTGGTAGGCCTTTTGTTTGGGTTGGCGCCACTTTTGAAGAATGATACATTCTTTATTATTGTGGCTTTTGCAGGCGGGTTAATTATGCTTTGGATGGCTTGGGGAATGTTCAGGTCTCTTCCCAGTTTAACCGTTAAACAAAATGGAACTTCAGAGCGTAAAAACAACCTGCTTGTATCAGGAGCTTTAATGAGCCTTGCAAATCCATACTGGATCATCTGGTGGGCGACAATCGGTATTGGTTACATCATACAATCGCAGGAATTTGGTTTTTGGGGCATCACCTCGTTTTATATCGGGCACATTGCCGGAGATATGCTTTGGTACGTGGCCATTTCGGTAGCTGTGGCCAAAGGTAAGAAACTGTTTACCGACCGCACTTACCGGATACTTATTGCCGTGTGCGGCACATTTTTGGTTGGTTTTGCTTTTTATCTGGTGGTTAGTGGGCTAATCAAGATTTTTTGAAAAGCAGTTATGCAGTGAGTTCGACTTGAAAAGTCGAACACGACAACTTGGAAAGTTGTCGCCCCGGGGAGTCCGACTTTGCAAATCGGACACTGCAACGTGTAAAGTTGCAGTCCCAATCGTTCCAAAGTTGCAGTGCCTGTTTAAAACTCAACACCAATCAATTCTCCAATTATCTTTGGGATATCGGTATTGTCGTGAAATCCCCTGAATTTTTCTGACCCCGGGCCAAAAGCATAAACCGGGACCATTACGCCGGTATGGTTGGTACTTGTGAAATCTCCATTAACTGTTCCTGTTTGATAGTCGCCCCCTTCAATGGCAAAGCCTCCTGTTTCATGGTCGGCAGTTACAACCACTAGTGTTTCCTTATTTTTTGCAGCAAATTCGAGGGCGATGCCTATTGTCTGGTCCAAATCGAGCACTTCAGTAGCAATATAAGCTGTGAAATTTTGGTGGCCGCCCCAGTCTATTTCCGAACCTTCAACCATCAGGAAGAAACCATCTTTGTCGTTATC
The DNA here is from genome assembly GCA_016931385.1 of Prolixibacteraceae bacterium. Taxonomy (GTDB): domain Bacteria; phylum Bacteroidota; class Bacteroidia; order Bacteroidales; family Prolixibacteraceae; genus DAIMEA01. The sequence continues at coordinate 12,281 of JAFGEV010000289.1, read as the reverse complement.
AAGGATGTGAATTGCGGTTTTAGTGGCAACCTGCAGCATGTTGCCCCTTCCTTCAAGTATTGATGGATTGTGCATTGGGGCAGTAAAGCCGGCAAGTTTACCTTTTTTTACTTTTGCAATATCATCGATGTTTGTTAAAACCTTGTAGCCTTTTTCTTTAAGTGTGATTGTCAAATCGGTGGAATCTTTCCTTTTTGTAAAGTGTTCGAGCCCGCCTCCAATTAAAACATCGATACCGGTTTTTAGAAAATCGCTGGCAATTGCTTCATAAAACCCCCTGTCAGGCTGGTGGGCGACAAACGAAGCCGGTGTGGCATGGGTTATAGCCGAGGAAGAGACTACCCCGGTGGCCATACCTTTCTTTTCGGCTTTTTCCCTTATGTTTTCAACCGAAACTGTGTCCTTGTTTACACCAATGGCATGGTTATAAGTTTTTTCGCCACAAGCAAGGGCAGTGCCGCCCGCACCCGAGTCGGTCACAAAATTGTCGTGTGAATGGGTAGTGATGAAACCAATATTTTTAAAATTTTTCAGATAAAGTTCGCCATGGTTGGCAACAAGCCCGGCGAAAGCATGTGATACGCCCATTCCGTCGCCAATGAGAAAAATAACATTCCTGGGGCGGGTTGAAGACGAGGGTTCTTCAACGTATTTAACTTCATGTTCTATAAGGCCTCCATTGTAAATGGCTTTATTAATGTTTACTGTTTTGTATTCTTCCTGGGCAGGTAAAAAGTTTGAAAAGCTGATAATGATAACCAGCAATAAATATTTAGCTATTTGTATCATAGTTGTTATGTTAAAATTTGCATAAAAGTACATTTCTAAATTAAATATCATTCAAGAAATTTTATCGAAATCAAAGTTCTTGTTTAACGTATAACCTACGGGGTTGATTTCAAAATGTCCGATCAGGCAATCGATAAACAATAACTCTGCCAGAATGTTTTCGGCCTGAGCCCTTGAAATCTGTGCGATTTTTGAATATTTCGACAGGGTTATGGTTTCGTTGCTGTTAAGGTATTCTATCAATATTCTTCGGGGTTCATCGTATTTAAAATAAAGCCCTTTTTTGTTTTTTTCCAGTTTCCATTTTTTCAACAGAACAGGGTTGGCAATAATGTTTTCGTCATCTTTTCTGATGTATGCGATCCATTCGTGTTGTTCGTTTTCTGCAAAATGAGGTTTTTTTGCACTTTTTTCAACCATTATTTCCAGCACCATTTTCCCATCCACATTCCAATCTTTTGTTGTGAATTTTATTTTGGGTTTGCTGTAAATATTGGCGGCAGCTTCTACCATATACACTTCTTCTTCCGATTGAACGCCTTTAATGTTCCCGTTGTCTTTAACCCCGATAAGTAAGCGCCCTCCGTCGGTATTGGCAAAGGCTGAAAGGGTTTTGGCAATCTTACGTGAGTCGTTAATGCAGTATTTAAAATCCTGCTGCTGGTGTTCACCACGGGCAATCAATTTGATTATTGGATTAACATTGAGTTTCATTTTTTTTTGTAATTCATTTGTTATAATGCTTCAGCAACAATAAATGTGCTTCCCCCAATAAAAATAAGGTCGTTTTCTGAAGAATTTTTACGGGCTTCTTCAATAGCCTCTTTAACTGTAGGATAACAATTTCCATACAATAAATGTTGCCGGGCTTTTTCTTTAAGTAATTTTTCGTCCATTGCACGTTCAACCTGTGCGCGTGTAAAATAATAATTTGCATGTTTAGGTAACAAGTCAAGTACAGGCCCGGTTTCTTTGTCGTTTACCATTCCGAATACGACATGCAGTTTACCTTTTCTTTCTTTCTCAAGCTGATTGACAACCCATTTAAGACCTCCAACATTATGGGCTGTATCGCAAATAATTTTGGGCGACAAGCCAATGACCTGCCACCGTCCGAAGAGCCCGGTATTTTTTATCACGTTACCTAGTCCGTTAACTACAGCACAAACGGGGATATTGTAGCCTTTTTGTTTCAAGCATTCAATTGCCGCAACTGCTGTCAGGATATTTTTTTCCTGATAGGCGCCCTTAAGGTCTGGCATGATATTTCTATACAAAACATTGCATTCGGAAGTAACCGTATATGAAGTATCGATATTTTGCAACGGCAGGTAATCCCTGTCGGCAAAACAAATTGCCGAATTTTTTTCTAAAGCGACCCTTGAAAACAGTTCTTCAGTTTCGGGTTGTGTTTCCCCGATTATTACAGGGATGTTTTCTTTTATGATACCTGCTTTCTCGATGGCAATTTTTTCAATGGTATTGCCCAGCAGGTTGGTATGGTCAAGGCTGATATTGGTTATTACCGAAATTTCAGGGGTGATTATATTTGTTGAGTCGAGGCGGCCGCCCAGCCCTACTTCAACAACAGCAATATCCACCTTCGAATCACGGAAATATTCAAAAGCCATTGCAACAGTGAGTTCAAAAAAAGAAGGGCTAAGTTTTAAATCTTTATTTTTCCTGACAAATTTTGTTACAAAACCGGCTACTGCATCAGTCCCGATCATTTTGCCATTAACCTTAATCCTTTCCCTGAAATCGTTCAAGTGTGGCGATGTGTACAAGCCTGTTCTAAATCCTGCTTCCTGCAACACAGAGGCCAGCATATGCGAAACCGAACCTTTTCCATTGGTGCCTGCAACATGTACCGATTTGAAACCGCGATGAGGGTGGCCCAACATACGGTCGAGGGCAAGTGTGTTATCGAGGCTGTTTTTATAGGCAGCAGGCCCCAGACGCTGGAACATAGGCAGGTGATTGTACAAGTATTCAAGGGCTGCGACGTAATTCATGCAGTAAATTTTATTAACATTCGATTGTTACAAAAAACCCCCAAAATTAAAGTTTTTTAAACAATGATTTGCTTTAAAAATAACTACATTGTGAAACGGTTCATATCCATATTTAACCGTAAAGATTTTAAGATATGGCATTAAGGCGCTCAAAAATATTTATTATCGACACGAACGTGATCCTTCACGACCACCAGTGTATTTTCAATTTTCAGGAAAACGATGTTGTCCTTCCAATTACTGTTCTCGAGGAACTCGACAAATTTAAGAGGGGCAGCGACCAGTTAAATTATCAGGCCAGGGAGTTTGTAAGGTTGCTTGACGAACTGGTTAAAGATGACCTCTTTAACGGAGGCTTGTCATTGGGCCCGGGTAAAGGAAAACTTAAAATTGAAACCGGTAAAAATTTTTCCGATAAGTTGAAGGCTTCATTTCGCGAAGATATTGCTGACCATCGTATTCTGGCCATAACTGAATACATTAAAGAGAAGTATCCTAAACAAAAAGTTGTCCTTATCACAAAGGACATTAACCTCAGGATGAAAGCCAAATCGCTTGGCCTCGATGCCGAAGATTACAAGAACGACAAGGTTACCAATGTTGAGATATTCAGCAGGGGGGTTACCCTGAGGGATAAATGCGATGATGAAACTATAGCCCGGTTATACGAAGAACGATACCTACCACTTGAAAATGCCGGTTTTGAAACCGAACCCGATGCCAATGATTATTTTATTTTCAAAGGGATGAATACATCTGCATTGGTCAGGTACGATAGTGCGGCAAAACGTTTCGAGCGGGTAGATAAAAAATCGGCATATGGTATCAAGCCTCGTAATGCCGAACAAACATTTTTGCTGAATGCGCTTCTGAACCCTGAAATTAAACTGGTGGCAGTAACCGGTAAGGCAGGTACCGGTAAAACCCTTCTGGCCCTTGCCGCGGCCATTGCACAAAATGAACTCTACGAGCAAATATTGCTGGCACGCCCCATCGTAGCTCTCAGTAACCGAGATATTGGCTTTTTGCCCGGCGATGCCGATGAAAAAATAAGGCCGTATATGCAACCCCTTTTCGACAACCTTACCGTGATAAAACATTGTTACAACCCACGCAGTGTTGAGTATACCCGCATCGAGGAAATGGAAAAAGAAGAGCGGCTGGTAATTGCCGCCCTGGCTTACATTCGCGGGCGGAGTTTGTCGAACTCATATTTTATAATTGATGAAGCCCAGAACCTAACGCCCCACGAGGTGAAAACAATCATTACCCGGGCAGGGGAGGGCACAAAAATGGTCTTTACCGGCGACCTTCACCAGATCGATTCACCCTACCTCGACCAGCAATCGAACGGGCTGGCTTATCTTTCCGACAGAATGAAAGGGCAGGAGCTTTTCGCACACATTAACCTGATAAAAGGTGAACGAAGCTTTCTGGCAGAGCTGGCTAGTGACTTGCTGTGAAAATGCCCTTTGAATCCCACTGGCGCCTTCTTCGTAAAAAATGGAACTAAAGCGTATGCGGAAAAATGGAAATAATTGATTTTTTTTAATTTATATGAAATGACAGTATTCAGAAATAGTTCATTTGTCTTAATCTCTTTTTTTATCTTGATTTTTAACGGATGCACTGAAGACAATCCAGATATCACAATTATTTCAGATGATTTTGAGTCGGGGAGCATCGGGGAGGTTGTTCCAACCAGCGATACAAGCTGGGAACTTTACATTGCCGATGACAATGACAATCCCGAACTTCCTGATAACTGGCGTTGCTGGTGGTACGTGAAAATCGAAAACACCCCTTTGTCGCGTCCAGTTGAGTTAACCCTGAAAGAATCAGGCTGGCCCTATTACTATATTCCTGTTTTCACATACGATCAGAAAACATGGCGCCATTTTACCGAAGATGAAGTTTATCAAAATGTAGCTAATGAAATTATACTGACAAAACAATTCGAAAAAGAACCTGTTTGGATTGCGCGTACTTATCCATATACATTTGCCGATCTCGAGAATTTTCTGGAAAGCATTCATGACAGCCCATATCTTGACATTCAGGTTCCCGGATATTCTCAAAACGGAAAGCCAGTTTATTTGCTGAAAATTACCGATCAATTCATCCCGGTTACGGATAAGAAACGAGTTTTTATGCATGCACGTACCCACCCTGCTGAAACACCCCCTTCGTTTATGCTCGAAGGGATGATAAACTATCTGTTATCGGGAGAAACCGAAGCGCTGGAGTTGCTGGCCGATTTCGAATTCTACATTTTCCCGATGCAGAATGTCGATGGGGTAGTGGCAGGGAACTACCGTTCAACTCCAAAATCGGAAAACCTTGAGGTGATGTGGCATTTCGACAACAATAATCCTATTGTTTTAACCAATGAAGCGCCTGCTGAAGTAAGTATTGTACAACAAGCTGCCGAAAGGTTAATGACCGACGGGGGACCACATGTTTCCATTGCACTCAACCTTCATGCATCAAACAGCGAACCCGATATACGCCCTTTTTTCTTTCCGCATTTCGGCTCCGAAGCACAGGGCTATGCACTCGATGAGGCTTCGTTATGGAAGAAACAGCTGCATTTTATTTCCTGCCTTTCGGCATATACAGGCGCTGAAATGCTCGAGCCACTCCCCGAAGAAGGGGGCAGTAGTTTTGCTTCTAAGACCTATCCCGAGAGCTGGTGGTGGGTGAATTTTAAAGATCGGGTAATGGCCATGACTATGGAGCTGACTTACGGCAGGGCTGGTTTTGCGCCCCGCTGGGTTGAGCCTGACGATTACCGTACCCTGGGAGTTGACCTGGCTTTAGCTATTCGCGATTACTATGGTGATTCAACAATGCAGGTTTCTACAATTCTGAAATCGGGGAGAACTGATCGTATTGCCGGTTTGAAATACCCGGAACTTTACCCGCCTGCTGCCGGGGATGAATTGAAGGAATAAATTTTTAACAAAATTTAATGTTCCTTTTTTTCAACATCTGCAATAAATTAAAATTCAAATCGTTTTCATAACATAAAACAAGGATTGGGAAGTTTCTCAAATTATTGCAGGTTATCGTTGGTCAGAACCCTTATCCTCCCAATCCTTTTTTTTTTTTATCTTTTCCGAAAAATTTCATCATGATCAAAGACCTTATCCTTAAAAACCGCAGTTATCGCCGATTCGATGAATCGGTGCAAATTTCTGCAGAACAATTGAAAAAATGGATTGACCTTGCCCGTTTATCAGGATCGGGTAAAAACATGCAACCTATGAAATACATACTATCGGTTGATCCTGATAAGAATGAAAAAATCTTTTCAACATTGGGCTGGGCAGGTTATCTGAAAGACTGGGACGGGCCTGTAAAGGGTGAGCAACCGGTTGCATACATTGTTCAGTTGCTTGATACTTCCATTTCGGAACAGTTTTTTTGCGACGATGGCATTGCCATGCAAAGCATTCTTTTGGGTGCTGTTGAGGAAGGTTTTGGCGGATGCATTTTCCGCACAATAAACAAACCAAAACTTATGGGTTATCTGAACATCCCTGAACAGTTCCAGATCATAAATGTAATTGCATTGGGAAAGCCTGTCGAAAAAGTTGTGATTGAGAAAGTCAAAAACGGCGATATCAAATACTGGCGCGACGAAAAAGGTACGCACCATGTTCCGAAACGCGGACTCGATGAGTTGATTATCGATTTATGATCATGAGCTTTTAAATGTTGTAATATTTTCTTTTTGTTAACTTCTTTAAAAACTTTTAAAAGCGAATTGGACGTTACCATAAATATTCCTCAATTTGGGGCGGGAGATTTTTCGTGGTGGGCGCACCACATCTTTTTTACGATAAATGGGATGGTTTAACCTTTAAAACCATCTAACATGAGTTTACAAAACACCACTTATCAGGAATTGCAAAATGAAGTTCTTGAAAACAACAGGCAACTCGACCTGATTTTTAATACCCTGCCACAATCGATGGCCCTTGTTAATCCCGATTATGAAATATTAAGGGTAAACCAGAATTTCCTCGACCTTTATGGCGTAAAAAATGAGGATATAATAGGAGCAAAGTGCCATTATGCCTGTTTTAAAAGCCATAATGTTTGTGAGGGTTGCCTGGTTGAAAAGGCGCTGGAAAGTAAGAAAACCGAGAGGAAAATCAAATCGTTTCCCAATGGTGAAGTTTGTGAAATGACAGCAAAACCTGTGTTAAACCTTCAGGGAGAAATTACGCATATCCTAGATATCAGAACTAATATAACCGAACTTGTTGCAAAAGAGCGGGAATTGAGAAGGCTACAATTTGCTATGAACCAGTCGAACGATGAATTCTGGCTGTTCGACAAATCATGGAAAGCTGTTTATTTTAGCAATGCTGCTCCTGAAAACCTGGGATATTCCGTTGATGAGCTGAAAGGTTCACACCTTGAGAAATTCAACCTTCTGTCACGGATTGAAAACCTTACACTTTTATTTCAGAAGCTAAAAAAACAAAGGAATATCCGCATTGAGTCGGTCCAGTTCAGAAAAAACGGCACCACCTATCCCTGCGAAATGAACCTGAGCTATTTTATCGATCAGGAAGAATATGTTTACGCTGTTGTGCGAAACATTACCAACCGGAAAAAGAGGGAGGATGAATTGATAAAACAACGTGAAAAAGCAGAGAAGGCATCACGTCTGAAATCAACCTTCCTGGCAAACATGAGCCATGAAATCCGCACTCCGATGAATGCCATTATTGGTTTTTCGAACTTAATGCTTGACGAAGAGCTCGATGATGTATTGAAATGCGAACTCAAGCACGAGATCAAATCGAACAGCAATTACCTGCTTTCTATCATTACCGATATTATTGAAATTGCACAAATTGAATCGGGTAACCGCACAGCCCGCAAGCAAGAACATAATGTCAGTAAACTTTTAGAAGAGATTTATAAACAACAAGCCGGAAATTGCCCGTCTCAGATTGAGTTTAAACTTTTGATAGAGATTCCTGAAGAAAATTGCATGTTATACAGCGATAAAAATCTAATTAACCAGATACTTGACCGCTTTTTGTCGAATGCATTTAAATTTACATCGAACGGAACAGTCACCCTGGGGTGTAGATACATGCAGGCGCATGGCGTTTATGAATTTTGGGTGGGCGATACCGGAATTGGTATTCCTTCCGAACACCATGACGAAATTTTTGATCAGTTTCACCAGTTGAATTCAATGATGAAGGGTATTGGAATAGGCTTAACCATTTGCAAAGCACATGCAGCTTTAATAGGAGCTGAAATTGAGGTTGAGTCAGGGCCGGGGCAGGGATCGGTTTTTTCTTTTAAAATAATCCTGTAAATTGTTATGCATTGTTTGTAAATTGGGCATGATATTTAAAAATCATGTAAAAAATTAATCTATGAGCAAGCGTACATCATTTCCACGGGTTTTCTGGGTGGCCAATTCAATCGAGATTTTTGAACGTTTTGCCTATTATGGCATTTACATGGGGTTTGGTATCTACCTCCAGAAACTGGGATATACCAAGGGCGACCTTGGAATTATCCAAAGCATTTTTCTGGCCATATCGTATTTAACCCCGCTTTTTTCGGGAACCTTTGCCGACCGCTACGGTTTTAAAAAGGTATTGATCATTTCGTACCTGGCCTATTTGCCGTCAATTTTAATGCTGATCTATTTTAAAACATTTTCAGGTATAGCGCTTACCATGTTAACCATTGGTTTTGCCGCTGGTATTTTTAAACCGCTTATTTCGGCAACAGTACGTGCCACAACCGATTCGACAAATAAAACCCTGGGATTTGGTATTTTTTACATGATGGTAAACCTTGGCGCTTCGGCCGGGCCGCTTGTAATGGGCAAACTTCGCGCTATGAGCTGGGATTACGTTTTTTATACCGCTGCCGGCGCTATTGCTGTAATGTTCGTCATTACCCTGCTGTTTTATAAAGAGCCCAAACGTGATTTGGACAACGTGAGCCTGAAGCAAAAATTCAGGGACATTGGTATTGCCCTGTCCGATTTTAAATTTCTGCTCTTTCTCATTATTCTTGGGCTTTTTTATTGGATGCCATTTTGGGCGTTTTTCAATATACTTGCTGTTTATATTAACGATTACCTCGATACGGCCCAGTTGTTTAACGGCGTTTCGGGCGTAATAGGCCAGGGCATTACAAAAGCCCTTATTGCCAGTGAAACCGATGGAGTTTGGCGGATTAATGCCGAAGCCATTTCACATACCGGTTATATTATCATTATTTTTCAGATTTTAATTTCAAGGGTATTCGAAAAGCGTAAGGCTATCCCATCGTTCCTTTTCGGTTTGTTTGTTGCAATAGCCGGGTTTGTTGTACTTGGAATTTCGGTAACTGCAGCAAGCGGATTGGTATTTCTCGGCGTATTTCTTTTTGCCATTGGCGAAATGATTACATCACCCCGGATACAGGAGTATATCATGTGGATTGCCCCGAAAGAAAAGGCCGGCCTTTATATGGGTACAAACTTCCTGGCTGTATGTATCGGTGCGCTTTCGAGCGGTATATATACCTGGATTATGGGGAAATTTGAAATTGCAGGCCACCCTGAATACATCATGTACACCCTGGCATTGCACTTGCTGATTGGGATACTGGCTGTGTTTATTTTCGACAAAACCCTTGGTGGCTTTAAGGAGAGGCAGGAATGAAAAAAATAGAAAATAATTGCATCCAGTTGCCTTCAACACATAATATCACAGGTTAATATTGATTGAATAATTACCCCCTGATGAATAAGGCTTTGACGATGTCGCTTACCATTTTGGGATTTTCTTTAATGCGCCTTGAACAATAGCCGAGCCAGTCGCGGCCAAAGGGAACATAAATACGCATGGTATGCCCTTTTTCAACGATTGAACCACGCAGCCCGGGTGTGACCCCGTAAAGCATCTGGAACTCGTACGATCCGGGTTCTTTTTTATACTCCCTGATCAGTTCGAACGATTCGTTAACCAGAAATGAATCGTGTGTTGCGATTCCCACGTAAACGTTGTTTCGCAGCATGAGCTCAAGGTTTTTCAGAAAATGGTGTCGTACCTGGTGAAAATCACGGTATGCAATTGCATCCGACTCGATATAAATCCCCTTACATAGCCTGATGTTCAAGGGAAGTCCTTTTTGCAGCGTAAAATCAATAAGATCAAAAATATCGTTACGGGTTCGTTTCATGTAGGCCTGTAAAACCAGCCCAACATTGCCAGGATACTCCTCTAGCAGTCTTTTAAACAATTCAATTTCAAGAGAGGTACATTTGGAATCTTCCATGTCGATGCGTACAAAATTGTATCTTTTTGCAGCGCAAGCAACCACATCTTTAACAAAGCTGTAGCACTTTTCTTTATCAATAAGCAAACCGAAGCTGGTTGGTTTAATTGAGAAGTTTCCTTTGATGTTTTCATCAGAAAACCTTTCAATAATTTTGAGGTATTCAATTTTGTTTGCTTCTGCTTGTTCAATAGAATGTATAAATTCTCCCAGCAAATCAACAGTAACAACCATTTTTTGAGCGTTAAGCATTTTCGAGATGGCAATACTGTCTTCAATTTTTTCCCCTGCTACATACCTTTTCGAAAAAAGCCAGACAAATTTCTTTGGCATATAGGGCAGTGTGTCAGCTACTATTTTGTTTATCATGCTCATGGGTTGTGAATAATGTACAGTGATAAAATTACTACGAACATTCAGCCGGATGAATGATGTTCATCAGCCGGATTGTATGATTTTTCGCATTTTTATGAGCCTTACAGAAAAATCGTAACGAATTGACATCAAAAACAAACAGAAAAATTATCTTTGCCGTTATTATAAAAAAACCGATTAAAAATGAAGAAATTACCTCTGATATTAAGCATTATTGCCCTTGTTGGCGTTGTTGCACTGCTTGTGCTTTTTTTAATTAAACCTGCAGCAAACCAGTCGAAAGGCGATGTTGCCGAAATTACTGCAACAAATCATTCTGATCTTAAAATAGCATATGTCCAAACCGATTCGGTATTGGTAAATTATCAGATGGCCCTTGACCTTCATGCTGACTTTGTAAACAGGCAACAGCAGTATACATCCGATTTTGCCGCTAAACAAAAAGATTTTGAGAAGCAGGCTGTGGCTTTCCAGGAGAAAGTTCAGCGCGGGGGCTTCCTGACCGAAGACAGGGCTATCAGGGAGCGGGACCGGATACTTGCCCTTGAGGAAGATATGAAACAGCTCGATTATGAGCTAACTTCAAAACTGGGCGAAATGGAGGCCTCAATCAACAGGCAACTTACCGACAGCATTGTAAACTATGTGAAGGTTTACAACCAAAAACATAACTACAGCTATATTTTCAGCAACAACGGGAACATTATCATTGGCAAACAGCAATACAACATTACCAAAGATATTCTCGACGGGTTGAATGCCCGGTATACTGCATCAAAGAAGTAAGAGAAAGAAAACCTGTTATTTTCTTTTGATAATTCGGACGTCTTGCATAAAGGATTGTATATCCTCGATTTTGAATCGAAGTTTGCAAAACCACACCAGCAATTGGTTTTTTCCCTAATTTAGCTCCATGCCATTTGCCGACCGATACATTGAACGCAACCAGGGCTCTTTTTCGTTTTACCCGCCCCGATTGCCTGCAATGGAGATCATTGTTGTAATACCCTGTTACAACGAACCCGATATTCTTAAAACAATCGAATCGCTTTCAAAGTGCGAGTACCCCGGTGTTAGCGTAGGAACAGTGGTTGTAATTAACAGCCCTGAAGGGGCTGCCTGCGAAATTGTTGAACAGAACAGGGCTACTTCAATTGAGCTGGAGGGCTGTAAAAAGTACCTTCCGGGGTGGATGAACCTGTTTGCGATTGACGCACAAGGGCTGCCGCAAAAACATGCCGGGGCAGGCTGGGCACGTAAAATCGGGATGGATTGGGCAACAGGCCATTTCAATAACACAGGGAATCCGAATGGACTGATCGCTTCCCTTGATGCCGACACGCTTGTTGATGCCAATTATTTTACAGCGATTATTCAGGCTTTTCGTGAAACCCCCGATGCTGTAGCTGCTACCTTATATTTTGAACACCCTTTAAACGATGATCCAACTAAAGGAGGCATCGTCAGGTATGAACTTTTTATGCGATACTACCGCAATGCCCTGGAGTATTCAGGTTTTCCACATGCAATCTATACGCTGGGGTCATGTTTCGTGGTAAAAGCAGGGGCTTACGTGGCGCAGGGAGGGATGAACAGGCGCAAGGCCGGCGAGGATTTTTACTTCCTACACAAGCTAGTACCCCTTGGTGAAATTATCGAAATTAAATCAACCACCGTTCATCCTTCAGCAAGGATATCGAACAGGGTACCTTTTGGAACCGGGCCTGCTTTAAAAAAAATACAGGAAGGTGAATCTCCATATTCTGAAACATACCCTCTTGAATTATTCGG
>JAFGEV010000288.1 GCA_016931385.1 Prolixibacteraceae bacterium | reverse complement strand
TTCAACCGGCATTTCTTCTCCTTCGAGCTGAGAGGATATGCCACCAGCAAATATGACCAGATCGATCCCCTTCAATTTATTCAGAAGTGCATTATAAGTTACAGGTAACTCTTTACCAAAATTCAGGGCAAGAGTAGCCGGCCATGTGTCGTTTTGCTTATAAAAAAGCGTTATTTTGTATTCTTTGTTTTTTTCAACCTTGTAGCGAACCATCGAAAACATGGGTTTCCACGAGCTAAATTCAGTTACAGTATCACCATTGACGTAAAGCCCTGCCCAACCACAGACTTCCAGCTTAAAGGCAATTTCACCCGATTCGGTAGGCTTTAATACGGTTTCATACTTTCCTGAAAAACCGACCTTTTGAACATCGGGACTAAAAACATTTTCACCAGTAGTCAATAACCTGAAGGATTCAGAAATCTGACCAGTTGCTGCAATATTTCCTTCCCAATTGCTATTGTTCCAGTAAGTGACTTTCAAACCGGGTTTCCCTTCAAAAGAACAAGCCCCAATATAACTTTCGATGGAGGTATTGACCACAATATCACAGCCTTTGTCGTAAACAATTTTTTTAGCCGAAATCTTTGTTTTTATCCCGTCGAGGATTGTAGATGTCTGATTCGGAATGCCGTTGTAGCTTCCCCACATGAGGTATTCGTCATCGGCATTCGGTCCAATTACAGCAACTTTTTTAATTGTTTTTGATAATGGCAAAATGTTGTTTTTGTTTTGCAGTAAGGTCATGGTTTCATGCGCCATATCAAGCGCCAACTTTTTGTGTTTATCAGAATTTACGACATCCACAGGGATTTTCGTCCATGGCACCAGTGCATCATCATCCATTTCACCTAATGAAATTCGTCCTTCCAGAATCCGCATCAAGTGCAGGTCAATTTCATCTTCAGTAACCAGACCATTAGCCACAACATCAACTAAGCTTTTATAGTTATAGTTTATCCAGGCACATTCAACATCTGTTCCGGCCCAAACACCTTTTGCAGCAGCATGTGCGGGATCGGACGATACTTTATGTCCACGATAGAAATCGGCAATGGCATCGCAATCGGAAACCACCAGGTACTTATACCCCCACTCATCGCGCAATATCCGTTGAAGCAAGCGGGTATTGCCGCAGCAAGGTTCATCGTCAAAACGCTGATATGCGCACATTACCTCGCGAACATCGGCTTCCTGCACCAGGGCCTTAAAAGCGGGCAGATAGGTTTCGCGCAGGTCACGTACATCAAGATCGGTAATATTTAAATGGTGGCGGCTCCATTCTGGTCCTGAATGCACGGCAAAATGTTTGGCACAGGCCAGCAATTTTTTGTAATGTGAACCTTCCGGTCCCTGAAGCCCTTTCACTACCGAAATTCCCATACGCGAGGTCAGGTAAGGGTCTTCGCCATAAGTTTCAGGGCCTCTCCCCCAACGCGGATCACGAAAGATGTTTATGTTTGGAGTCCATACCGAAAGGCTTAAGAAGCGAATGTTTTCATTTCCGTTTTTCAGAGCATCGTGGTATTTTGCCCTTACCTCATCCGAGGTAGCATTGAAAATATCGTAAACCAGATCGTCGTCGAATGAGGCTGCCATACCAATTGGTTCAGGGAATACGGTAACATTGCTGTTATTGGCAAGACCGTGCAGGGCTTCGCTCCACCAGTTAAATTTTTTAATCCCAAGCCGTGGAATTGCATCTGACTGGTCGCACATTAAAGAAACTTTCTCTTCGAGTGTCAACCTTGAAATTAAATCCCTTGCCCTTACTTCTGAGGTAAGATCGGTATTTTGAAACGGATATTGCTGTGCCCACAAACTAATTGCGAACAATACACCCACAAAAAAAAGGGAGGCTTTTTTCAACGTTTTCATCTTGTCAAGTTTTAAAGTTTTCCAAAATTGCTAAACTCGAAGAACAAAAGCATTATGCGTTTCTTTTCCGTTTATTTAAGTAATTCGAGCATTTTCTCTCCATACCGTTTTCCAAGTATCCGGTAACCTTCGGCAGTAAAATGCAAATGGTCGAATTTTGCAGGACAATCGGATGATGAGATAACATGCGAATTTGGAATGGTTTCGGGTAAAGTCGCAATTATTGCATTCATACTGGCACAAGCCCCTCCCTGTTCGGCGCTAACCAGTTCGCCTGCCAGCAAAGGAATATCACCGGCTTCTAGATTAAGGTCGGACAGCAGGTTGTCGTATACAACTTTTACCTTCTCAGTCCATAATGAATCGTTTGTATTTGATTCACCCTGATGAAGTAAAATTCCTTTTATTACGCCATCATCCTGTGCCAGTTTTGCCATTTCGACCAGTCGTCCATAAGGATTCCCGTCGTATTCATTAATCATGTTAATCATCCACCCCGGGGCAGTTTCAACATACGATTTGTAATTTTCTTTGTCGAAAAGTTCGATTTTGCACCCGCCAATAGAAACATTTATTACTCCAACTTTTATATTATCGGGTAGGTTCTTTACCAAAGTCCTTCCAAAATAATCGGCTGGCGTTAACCCTGTATAACACCTGCACAAAGGGGGCAATGCTGTGTACCAATGTCCCTTTTCCCTTCCCAAACCGGGGCAATCGATTGTTTCCATAACCTTGAAACGACCATCAACATCAATTGTATCCTGTGCCTCAACACGGGCATTGCCTTCCATGTTTGACTGTCCAAAACAAAGGAAAATGTAAAAATTAGGATCAATGGAATAAGCTTCATTTTTCATGAAAAGAATTCCACACAACACTAAAAAAAAAGTAATTCGTTTTTTTAAGTTTTTTTGAGTATGCCTTTTCATCGTTTCATTTAAAAATTTTATCCAATTTAATCTATTTAAAATTTTTTCATGTTATTTTTTATCTCCATCAAGGAATAAATTTAAATCGACCGATTCCCCAAGCAATTTATAACCATCGGCATTAGGGTGCAGCCAGTCGTTCGAGTAAGCCTCCGGAAGCTTCAATGAATCAGAAGGATCACGAATAATTTTATCAAAATCGATACACTTGTCGAAGTTACCCGGCGTGCGGATCCATTCATTCACCTCTTGCCTGACAGCTTCATGAGAGGTTGAAAAATAATAATGCCCCTTAAACGGTGTAATGGTTGCCCCATAAATCAGGACATTTGCAGCATGAGCCTGATCAATAAGGCCTTTACATGCACTGATAATTTTGCTGGCTGAAACCCCGGCGTTAATATCGTTGACACCGTAAAACACAATAATCCAGCGTAATCCGTTCTGATTTAGGATATCCTGCTGAAAGCGGCTGACACCGGACGTTGTAAGCAGTGTTGCCCCAATGCCCAAATTTAGGACGCCTACATTTGAGGTTGCCGGGTTTTCAAGAAGCCTTTGAGAAAAAAAGTCGGTCCATTTATTTTTTGGACCTCCATGCAATCCATAGCCATCAGTAATGGAATTGCCCAAAACAGCAACTGCTGACGATGAAACAGTCGTTAAAACTTCAATTGTATTCAGGTTATACCAGCGCTCAACCGCAGTTGCCCCGGAGAATGTTTCTGATTCAGACTGGTTTCCTGTAAGGATATATGAATCAGTACGGGAGCCATAGTGAAATGTCATATCTGCCGAAGTTTCGCACTCGCCGTAGTAAATTGTAATTGCCAGGTACATACCCGGAGTTAACGGAAAAGCTAACGGATCGGAAATAACCTCTGAATGAGCATCCATCGTAACGGATTCGTCGCCATTAAATTTTAAATATTTTAATGTAGTTGCATCAATGGCGCTGCCACCAGATTCTTTTGACAATGCTATGTTTACGGAATTCATTGTTACCGGTGTAGGACAGGTAATATTCGAAAATTTTACACGCAAGGTGTCTCCACCTATCGAAACACGAACAATTTGCCGTAAAGTATTGTTGGCCAAATAGGGAGACGGAGGAGTATTGTTGCTTGCGGCATAAGGTGCGCAACTCCATGTACCAACCCATTTTTTGTCATTCAAAGAACCTGCATTACAAAACGTAACGGAATTTAATGTGATTAATAAAAGTAAAAAAATGGGGAGGACCTTAAACATAGTCCTAATCGTCCTGATTTTCTTCTGAATAAAATAAAATTGAAATATGCACATTTTTAAAAATTACTGATTAATTACTATTTGAGCATGAGCATCGTCCGACTGGCGCTTTTTCCGCCTGCAACAATTTGGTATATATATAATCCGTTACCATAATCCTTACCATTTTGACCAGCATTCCAGTCAACTGAATAACTGCCAGTTTCCAAACGACCATCAACCAATGTTTCAACTAACTGCCCCATGCCATTATATAATTTTAAACTCACGTTTTGCGGTTCATTTATTGAAAAGTCGATTGTCGTTTTTGAACTAAACGGATTCGGATAATTCTGATTTAAAACAACACTGGCAGGCAACGTTGAAACTGAACGCTCAATTCCTGTTGGATTCTCTTTGATATATTCAGCCAGCCAGGTAAGTGCAGGCCGCCATGAACCATCGGTACGGACCAGGTAGCATGTGGATTGCCACATTCTGTTCTCGATATAACCCCAAAGGGTAACGCCCTTCACACCAGGGTGTTCCCATATAATCGGGAATATTCTTTTGTACAACTGAAGTTGTTGGTTATCGTTTGGGGTACCGCTATCATTCAGGTTACCCAGGTCAAATTCTGTTATATATATTGGCAAACCTGTTGCAGCAAGCCTGTCGAGATTATTCTTTAAAGTTGTGGTACTTGCTGATTCAAATTCGAACCGGTGGCCCTGCACACCAATTCCATCAATCAATCCACGTTCAATTAATAGGTTAATTATTTGAAGATAGGATGTTGTGGCGCTATTGGAATTAATAATGCCATAGTCGTTTATCAGCAACATGGCATTTGGGATATATTGCCTTGCCATCTCAAACGATTTGATTACCCAGTCCCAGCCTGTTACACCATCACCACCGAGCGCTTCTTTATAATTTGCCCTCCCATTTCTTCCGTCAGGAGGGTTATGTGTGACGAGCGGTTCATTCACCACATCAATCATTTCCATATCGGGGTATCGTATCCCGTTTTGCCTGATCCAGGTAGTTATGTATTCCAGTTGTTTTTCCTTACTCAATGCTGATATCCATGTAGGTTGCTGATTACCCCAAACAAGGCAGTGATGTTTAAAAGGAATGTTATGCGATTTCGCATAGTTGTACAGACTGGTTAATCCACCCCAGTTCCAGCGTGTAGAATCGGAAGTGTTCCCTACCGAGCTCCATTTTCCCTCATTCTCGGGGGTTAACTGGTTCCATAAATTTGAGAAGTTACTTTCGCTACCCCCCCTCAGGTTTCCCAGAAACTTGGAAGAACCATCGGCCAGGGGCGGCCCCGGGTAAAAGCGGCTTGAATCAACTTCCACTTCATCGGTACCTGCCAGAACTTTATCGAGAGCTTCAACAGTATAATACAAATTAGTTTTCCCAAAGGCAAATTTGTCAAATTGCAAACCGTCTTCACGGTTGGCAACCTGAAATGATCTGGTCAGCTGGTCATCGCTTACCGAAAAGGGATTGTTCGTAAACAGGTTTTTTGTAATGTTCACCCATTTCCACACATTTGAACCCAGTCCGCCCAAATCATCAACAACATCGGTTGAATTGGCATAACCTGCCCCGGCGAGCCCATTGATCATAACCCAGTCGGAGCCTGAGCTCACATCCTTTTCACCGAATCCGTTTCCTGAAAAAAAGCTGTCGTCATCCCATCCTCCAGCCCCAACCCGTAACCTGGCAAATAAATGATATGTTCCTGATTCCTGAAAGCTAACCTGATAGGTTATTACCCTTGAGCTATCTTCAGGACTGGCTGATCCTGCAAAGTTAGAATTTGTTGTAACATAGCTAATGTCACCATCCTGCAACACATCGAAACCACTGCCGATTGCCCCTGATTCGGCCTCAATAATAACCGGTTTCATTCCTTCTTCATCAGTTGTTTGGGATATAGCTGAATAATTCAATGATAAAGTGAATAATAGTAAAACGAAAAAATGCTTCATAATTGTTTTTAATAAATTTTCAATAATCAATAATTCTCTCTTTTCTATTTTTCTGAAATTTCTTTGTCAATTTGGAAAAAATCAAAATCGGCATATCCTCCGGCAGTTTGGGTTGCAGAGTTGAACAATCCAAACCTGTAGCCCATAAAATGTGGCAAGGTGTAAGCCATTTTTAGTTGTGAACCAATCTTTGTCCATTTTTGCCCGTCAAGACTGTAAAAGAAATCAGCCACATCTTTTCTGTTGTTGAAATCGCATTCAGCTTTTACGAAAATTGTTTCCTGTCCGAGTGGCAGGCTTTCAATTTCTTCGGGAGTATCGTTTTGCGCACTGATCATAACAATCCTTTTTACACCATTTTCGAACTTCACACCAACAATACCGTATTTTTTTTGAAGCAAGATTAACCCGGCAAAATCGCCTTCTTTCATATTCGAAACATCAATTGAAGTTGAGCCTGTGCATTCAGGACCGATAGTGCGCTGAGTGAGCATGTTTCTGGCCTGCAGAATATCGTTGTCTACCCTACCCGTTTTTAAACGAAGGTACCCTTTTCGCTCACGAACTGACCATAAACTATTGTCGGGATTGTGGTTCCACTGCCAGACTAAAGGCAGGTCCGGATCCTTTTTCTTCCTCTTAAAATCATCGGAAGCTACAACGCCAGGCACTAAGCCTTTGCTTAACGGAAGGTCGAGTATATCAGGCACTTTACCATCGATACCTAAAACAGGCCACCCATCCTCCCAGGTTACTGGCACGAGGTAAGGTATACGTCCAACAGAACCATAATCACGGAACAGGTAAGCAAACCAGGGTCCATCGGGAGTATCAATCAAACCACCCTGCGCAATGCCTCTGTCCTGCAAAACAACCTTACCTTCATAAGGACCTGTAATTTTATCGGCACGATGAACGATCACAGTCCTCATACCTCCAGCAGGCCAATTGATATTGAAAAGATAGTATTTGCCATTTACTTTGAAAATCTGTGAGCCTTCAGCCGGTAATCCGCGGGTAGCCCCGGTAGGTTTTCCTGCATTTTCAATTAAAACCTGTTCGGTTTCTTCTTTTACACCGGTAAGGTCTTCTTTTAGCTCAATCAACCGAAGCTTTCCAGCTCCCCAAATCATGTATATTTTACCATCTTCGTCGAAAAAAATGGTATGGTCGTGATACGATGGACTAAACGATTTCTCCTCCCATGCACCGTCTTCAATATCCGTTGTTGAAAAGATATAGGTTTTACCGGTAGTGCTCGAAAATGTTGAAACATAGTAAGTGCCGTCAACATAACGCAAACAGCTCGCCCAGGTTCCTCTTCCATAGGCATTTTTCCCGTTTTCAAGGTTTAACGCTTCGTTACTGCCAAGAGTATCGTAGGCATAACTAACAAGTTCCCAATTTGTTAAATCCTTCGATTTCATTATTGGAACACCCGGGTTCATATGCATGGTTGTACTGCTCATGTAATATGTATCGCCTACCCTGATTATTGAGGCATCAGGCACATCGGCATGTATAATGGGATTTATAGCATTTTTTTGCTGAGCAGTTGCAGTGCAGCTGAAAAAAACAGCAAACAGCATCCCAAAAATTGAAAATTTTATTTCCTTCATTGTTTCTTTTTTATTTTTTTGTGTTTATCCGTATAACCGTAAGCGACATTTTAAAAGCAGGATAAACAAATTTCTCATCCACATTAAATGCAACTTTTTCAGGAACGAGGGTTTCAGAATCGAAAAAAGTATTTTCAGCTTCGGCATCGCCCTGAAGTAACGTTAATTCTGCTTTGGCTTTATTTATACCAAAGCGTGAAAGGTCGACAGTAAATGATTTTATTTCCTTTGATGCATTAACCATCTTAAGGATCACATCGCCTGTTTTACTGTCCATAACACACGATGCCGCAAGCGTAGAATCATTTTTATCTTTTTGAATAACATTGTCGAAATAAAGGTCGCCCTGGTTGTTCATGAACATTTTTTGGACGTAATAATTGGGAGAGGGAACAATGTTCACATTATCGAAGAAGATCATATCGGTTCTCCATTGGGTAAAGCCCTTTTTTGCCAGCAAGGGTGCATAGGAAGCCATTATAACAACGTCCCCGTTTCGTTCGAGTGAAGTCAGGTATGCAGCCTCGGCTATTGCATTCCATAGTTTATTTCCCCATGAGGCATATTCACCGAGGTATACTTTTGATGCATTCCTGTCGTATCGATCGTAACGGTACTGATTTGAAAGAAACCAATTCGGATCGGTATAGTAATGTTCATCAACAACCGGGATTTTCAGATCGTCAGCAAGCTCCCACCCTTTATCAAAATCGGTACCGCTATGAAAAGGGCCAACAGTGCCAATAATTGTCACCTCGGGATGCTTTTCTTTCATAGCATTGTAAATCATCGTGAAACGTTCTTCAAATTCAGGGGTCATTTTATCTTCGTTGCCAATTCCGATATACTCAAGGTTAAAGGGTTCCGGATGTCCTGCGGCTGCCCGTTTCGCTCCCCATTCAGAAGTTGAAGGGCCATTTGCCCATTCAACTAAATCAAGTACTTCCTGAATATATTCAGGCATTTCATCCATTGGCAGGGCTTTCTGACCGGTTCCTCCAATGCGCCAGGTACCTCCTGAATTCTGGCAGCTTACTGCCGCCGGAAGAACAGGCAAAGGTTTTGCCCCAATATCTTCGCAAAACTGAAAATACTCAAAGTAACCCAATCCGGCTGTTTGGTGATAGCCCCAGATGTTGCGCTGCCCTTTACGCTGTTCCAGGGGACCGATGGTATTCTTCCAACGATACATGTTGCCTAAACCATCGCCATGAACCAGGCAGCCACCGGGAAACCTGATAAACTTAGGCTGCATGTCGGCAAGCATTTTTGCGAGATCGGCCCTTAAGCCATTTGGTCTGTTTTTGAAAGTTTTTTCAGGAAACAACGAAATCATGTCTAAAGCCAGTTTCCCTTCGTTTTTTGCAAGAACAACCAGCAAAGCTGTATCACAACTTGCACTGGCAGTTAATGTTGTTGAATATTTTTCCCATTCGTATGAAGATGTCGAAACAGAACTTTCAGCCAACACTTCCCCCTTACGGTTTTGAAGGCTGATCAACATTTCGACGGGAGCTTCGGAAAGCTGCCGGGCAAACAGTGAAAGGTTGTATTTTTCTCCTTCCTGAACAACCATTCCATCAAACCCGGCGTTTTTCAAGCCTACCCCAGCTTCACCTTCAAACTGCTCATAATGTCCAACGAACTCAATATCCAAAACAATGTAATGAGGATTATTTGGATGGATGGGTTCTTTTGTCTCGACACTGATCCTTCCGTATGAGTATCCAGGGGAAATGTATTCCCAATACGACAATGGGTGCCATTCACGACGTTCTGTCGGATTGTATTCAAACGAACGGTTCTGAACCAATTCGGCATACAATCCGCCATCGGCAGAATAATTGATGTCTTCGAAAAACAAGCCAAACAAAACAGGACTTATTGGTTTGCCCTTACTTAAAGGCTTCGCATTGACATTAAATGCAAACAAACCAACAAGTATAAAAAAAAGGGCTCTTTTCGTTCGATTCATCATAATTCAAAAATTAAATCAATATTCACCTGCCAAATCAATAAGCTTTTGAACAACTGATTTAGGCTGGTTCTGTCTGTCGAAAAGTAGTGGATAATCTGTCCTGCCCCGAACAGGAAAACCATTTTTCCAGGAGTATGCATCATTAACCCCCCAAACGGTAACCCTCGACACATAATCGTCGTGCTTCAGAAATAACTTAAAAAAGTCGATATAACGGTTATCCAAAGCAATTCTTGCTGAATCGGGTAGCCCTTCGGTATAAGGGTTCAGTTTTTCCTTATACTCGATATTGGTCGAAATATCTGCGCCACGGTTCCATTCTGGTTGAGGTAAAACACTAATATCCATTTCTGTAATCATTACTTTTAGCCCCAATGCACCGAATGCTTCCATGCTGGCTTCAAATTCTTCCAGCTCAGGATAATCGAGCCCCACATGTGCTTGCATTCCAATGCCATCAATTTTTAATCCCTGTTCCTGCAATTTTTTCACCATGGCCACAACGCCATCGCGTTTACCCGGAAGACTCATTGAATAATCGTTATAATATAATTCGCAATCGGGATCGGCCTCATGTGCAAGTTGAAAAGCAATGCGTATAAAATCCTCGCCAAGTATCCGGTAATACCAACTGTTCCGGTAACTTCCATCATCGTTAATGGCTTCGTTAACCACATCCCAGCCTTTAACTTTCCCTTTGTATCTGCCAACAACAGTGAATATGTGGTTTCTCATCCTTTCAATCAACACATCCCGGGTTACTTCATTTCCAAGGCTATCCCTGAAAAACCATCGGGGCGCCTGTGCATGCCACACAAGGCAATGCCCGGTAATAAACATGTTATTCTGTTCACCAAAATCGACAAACTGGTCGGCAAGTTCAAAATTGAACTCACCTTCACGTGGTTGCATAGGCCCGCTTTTCATGCAGTTTTCGGCTACAATGGCGCTGAAATT
>JAFGEV010000287.1 GCA_016931385.1 Prolixibacteraceae bacterium | reverse complement strand
GCTTAACCTCAGGCAGGGCAAACTCTTACTGCTCCTGATACACCGCGAGCTTGGAAAAACGCCCTTCGACCTGCTCCGGTTTTACCTTGATTTTGAACGGGCAACCTTCTGGCAAAAATTTGCAGTTTTCCTGGGCGCCGACCTGAAAGAAAAATACAATCCAAATAATCACCCCGAAATGGAAGCCATTATTGAAGAGCTCGACTCGCTGCAAAACCCTGTGATCAATCCTTCTGAAGAATTTTTTATCGAACCTGTAATTTCATATTAAAGTATGCTGAAGAAAAAGTTCTCAGGCATTCAGACAAATTTTGATTCCTATAATAAAACCTTGTAAAAGTTGCAAGAGCAAAAATCTTCGATCATTTTTTAATATTATGCCTCATTTTTAGCATATTCACTTGACAAAAATAAATTACAATTTGTAACTTGTGGGTGTTTAGCATACGTGAACCAATCAATTTCATAGTAAATAACCGCAACAATAAAACATCATGAAAAATCAATTTATAAAACCGGAATATCATAATTCAGGTTTTAAAAAAACTTTTGCGTCCCTGTTATTTTTTGCATCAATTTTGTTTTCTTCCTTAACTGCCAGCTCTGTAACTCCATCAACCACCTACTGGGATATTTTGGCTATGCTCGATTTTGGGGGTACATTCCCTGTAACCGGCGATGCTACCCTTATTACTTCAGGTTCAGTTTTTACAATACTTCTAAACACTAAAGAAATTGCAAACACCCCTGAAGAGCATTCAATCACCTTCGAAGGAACTCACGATAACGGTGTTTATACAATTTCCAACTTTACCTTTAACCCTTTCGATGACGTACAGGCAACCATTAACAATGCCACATTTACAGTTAACGGGAACAACCTTACCGGAGAAGGTTCATTCTCTGAAACAATTCCTGAAGTTGGTGAGATTAACGGCACATTTACCGCTACGGGGACTAAGGTTGGCGAAGACCCGTTCCTGACAGTCAACCCCC
This sequence comes from Prolixibacteraceae bacterium, assembly GCA_016931385.1. GTDB lineage: Bacteria > Bacteroidota > Bacteroidia > Bacteroidales > Prolixibacteraceae > DAIMEA01. Next base: position 3,771 of record JAFGEV010000287.1, on the reverse strand, counting down.
AAACATTAGCATTACCTTCAGCCGGTGGTAGCCAGGCTTCGTTTAATGTTGCATCAAATGTCGACTGGACAGTTAGCAACTATAGCCGATGGCTTTCTGTAAGCCCGTCAGCTGGAACCAATAACGGTAGTGTTACAGTTACAGCTGCAGCCAATGGTTTCCTGACTGAACGCAGTTCAATTATTTTTATCAGAGGAACAGGCGTAACCTCACAAATGGTAAACGTTACACAGGCTGCAAACGGGGAACTAACCTTTAAGTATCCTGCACCTCGCTATGGCCACACTGCTTCAAAAATATGCAAATTCGTATATCTTTTCGGAGGAAGAAATTATCAAAGCACACTGAAAAGCGCTTCACTTAACAACAATCATAATACATATCTAAGCAATGCCCTGTACCGATATGACACAATAAGCCAGGTAATTTACAAGCTTGATCCGGATATTGAACCCGGAAGTGATCCGCTTCCAGGAATGATGGGACACAACGCTTATGTTTACATTGATGAAATGTACGTAATGAACGGTACCCGCAGCGACACCAACAACACTAGCACATATTTTTATGATCCGATAACGTATTCCTGGGAACAAGATTTTATCCCCCTGCCCTATTTACCAAAAAGCCATGCATTTTTAGGGATGAAAAATGTTACCTCCGACTCGGTATTTGTAGCGGGGGGTCAAAAAAGGGACAGTCTGGCAACCGATTCGTGCCATTGGTTTAACCAAATGACAGGTGAATGGGCAACCATGCCAACCATGCCCTTGCCTGCCTTGCACAGCGGGGCATCAATTTTTACCGGCAATAAATTTTATACCGTAGGAGGTATGGCCAATGATGTACCTTCCAATCTTATAAAATATTACGAACCGGTAACTGAAACCTGGACCGCTGAAGAAACTTCCCTGCCAGCCGAAATGTATGGCATGTCATTCGCTTCAATAAAAAATATTCTTTACATCTACGGCGGAGCAGGGTCATCCAACCTGAAATCGTCAAATGCATATAAACCTGAACAATTTTCCACAACACTTTTTCAGGTGTCAATCGATACAATTAGTGGTGAAATAATCATAAACGAACGGGCAAATACTTTACCCCCTTTGCTTTACAGCGCTGGCTGGACGGAGGAAAGGGATGGCGACACCCTCTTTTATACTTTCGGCGGGATCAATGCCATTTTTCCAGATGGTGACACCTTGTTAACCAATAACTTTTACCGGTTCAACATAACCGACAGCCTTGTGCAACAATACGACACACTTTTACAAACATGGGGCAACCTCAGGCCCGAAGTTTTTACTTCGGCCGATACCCTGAATTTTGAAACAGCACAAAGTATTGCTGAACCATTATACGTTGCTTCAAACACTACCTGGAAAATTTCAGCCAGCCAGCCCTGGCTGAGTACTGATATCGAAACCGTTTCGGGAAACCAACTGGTAATGATTTATGCAGGGGAAAACACTTCCCTTGAAGAACGGGAAGCGACGTTGCAAATTTCATGCAATGATGAACCTATGAAGGATATTGTTGTAATACAGGCAGGTGCCATTCCTTTTTTATCAGCCTCAACTGCTACAATCGGACTAACAGCCGAAAGCAATAGCGCTGTAAACCTTGATATAACATCAAATACCCAATGGACAGCTGAAAGCGACCAGGCATGGCTTACAGTTGATCCTCTATCAGGAACAGGCAATGGGTCCATTCAATTAACAGCCAAAGAGAACAATAATCTGAACGAGCGAATTGCTGTGCTTACCATTTCGGCAGTTGGTATAGAACCGTTATCCGTTATAGTTACCCAGACAGGGGCAAACCCTTATCTTTCCGTTTCAGCATCAACACTGAATGTTTCAGCCGAAGAAAGCCCCGAAGTAAGTTTTGACATATCTTCCAACACCAGCTGGAACCTTTCAATCGACCAGACTTGGGTAACCTCAAATGTAAATTCAGGAACCGGTAATGCAACAGTTCACCTAAGTGTTGAAGAAAACACAAAAGTACAGGAGCGCGTTGCAACAGTTAACGTGTCGGCAACAGGCACAACGCTACAAACAATTACCATAATCCAGGCTGCTGCGCCGGCAACGCTTTCGGTTTCAGTTACCACCATCGATGTCGGTGCAGAAGAAGGTAGCGAAGCAACTTTTGATGTTACATCGAACACCACATGGAGTGTAAGCTCAGGACAGCCCTGGTTAGCTGTCAATCCTGAATCGGGGACAGGCATTGGTACGGTAACCCTTAGTGCCGAAGCCAATTCAACCGGATCAGTCCGCCAGGCAAACATAACCATTAGCGCCGAAGGGGTAACACCACAAACTGTTGAAGTATCGCAAAATCCATTAACTGGAATAGATGAATACCTGAACGGAATACATATTTATCCAAATCCGTTTTCTGATAGGATATTTGTTAATAACACCAAACAAGAAACCCCTTTACGGTTTTTGGAACAAAATAAAGCATGCTTCTCGCTATACAACCTGAACGGACAGTTAATATTTACCCGTGAAATTCAGGCACATGAATATATCAATACCCGAACTTTAGCAGAAGGTATTTATTTTGTAGAATTAAAAATTCAGAATAAAACTTTCAGAATAAAAATGATAAAGCAAAAGGAGTGATATTTTGGTATCACATTTCAAATGAAGCTCTCCACAGCACGAGGAGGCTTTTGGATCAGGGAAAGTAATAACCATTTTCCAGAAACGATACGGCAAGTTTGGCTATTTCGGGGCTTAATATCAGAGCGGTATGTTGCCCTTCAACCACAATCATCTCTTTGGCAATGTTTAGCTTTGCATTTTGGGGTGTCAGCAAGCCGTCGTTATCGCCCGAAAGCTTCCTGTTAAAACCTTTTCCATCCCCTTTTATCCCGGCAATGATCCCTATTTCAGCGCCTTCAGGAATCGGTAACTGGTTGGCAAATGAGAGGGAATCGGTTGTCATTAGTTCCAGGTTTGGCCCCAGCAAGCACCTGAAAAACTTTTTGTGGGCATACCTGTCAGCGCTTTCAGCTCCATGGTTTGGAGGTGCAACCATCACTATCCGAAAAATTACAGGAAAATCTTCTTCCCCATCAATGAACCGGTACATGGTACGCACAACCAACGCCCCCATCGAATGGGTAATAAAACTAACCGTATCGGCATTGCAGCTTTTTACCTCATCATACAATCGTTTCCCAACTTTATCTAATGGCTCTACCATGCTTCTGTAACTGAAATTGAAGGTTGGATAACCCGACGCAAGGGTTTCTTTTTTACACCTGTTCATAATTGATTTTGGCGCACCATGGCCGTGAACCAGAAAAACTTTATGGCTTGCTGTGGATGACAGGCATAAAAAAAATAATACCGGGATGAATAATATCCCTTTTATTGTTGTGTTGGTTTGCACGATTCATAATTTTATGGCACAAATGCAAAAGTACGAATTATGGCCGATGATTTCTTCCAGCGAGTTTACGAAGTGGTAAAACTCATCCCTCCCGGCAGGGTTACCAGTTATGGAGCAATAGCACGTTACCTTGGCACGGGGCGTTCAGCCCGTATGGTTGGTTGGGCCATGAACCAATGCCACACGCAACCCGAAATGATTCCGGCACACAGGGTAGTAAACCGTAATGGACTTTTAACGGGCAAACATTTTTTTGGTGGCGAAAATACAATGCAGGAACTGCTCGAAGCCGAAGGGCTGGTAATTGAAGACGACCAGATACTGAATTTTAAAGAACGTTTCTGGGACCCGGGG
>JAFGEV010000033.1 GCA_016931385.1 Prolixibacteraceae bacterium | reverse complement strand
ATTGCTTCCTCAATACTCTCGGTTTGGCCTAATCCGTCGAAAGGGATCTTCAATATAAAATCGCGAGAAAGAAACAGTACGCTAAAAGTACTTGACCTTACGGGTAAACTTTTGTATTCCGATTCATTTGACACAGAATATTTACTGGATCTTTCTTCGTATAAAAGCACCAACTATATTCTGAAAATTTCGACTTCGGGTTATACCAAATCAGTTTTAGTATCTGTCAGGGAATAAAATTTTCACTTCCCGTTAAACCGGCTCGTGTCCACACCAGCAGAGATAAACAAAGTATAACTCCATCAGGAGTCATATATTTATAGAAAATACGATTTTCTATACACCTGCGACCCCGGCCGGGATCGAATCGTTTTGTAAAAGGCATTGTTACAGAACTTCTGTCAAATAACTTTTTAACAGGTTACGATCCGTCAGCAAACAAAGAATCTAAAATATCGGGATTGTAAGCAAATTTCGTTAAAATCTTTATGAATTGAGCTTATAACAAATTGAAATTCCAATACCGTATTAATACATTTTTGAGTAAATAAATCTTAAATTTTTCTACTTTTAGGCAAAATCGAATTTTAATCAAACTTCACTTATTATGAAAAAATTATACCTGCTTATCTGCCTCCTTCTTTTTGGTATCCTTAGTTCTGCACAAGTTTCCACCCTGCTCGAAAAAGGGAAAAGCGGTATTGGTATTAAAGGCTCTTATAAGACCACTACCGGGATCTATGCGCTCGGTGGTAAGGTTGGCGCTTCCATTTCCGGAAAGGTAGACATTGAACTTTGTTATAAAAACTATTTTTGGAATAGAATATATAACGATTTGCTATTGGATAACGCTACCTCTGCATACTACGAAGGAAGAGTGACATGGTGGCTGTTCCGCAAAGAGGTTGTTCCCGGTATTGACATCAATTTTGGGCTTATTGGGGGGTATAATTATTGCTCATACAATAATTTCACATACAGCTCAGACTATGACAGTTCCATCATTTTTGAAGATTCCCATTTTACTGACGGACAATTCGGGTTGATGTCTTCAGCATCGTTCAGGGTAGCGGATAGCTGGTATCTTCAACCTTCTTTCGGAATAGTATTCGATATGGGACAAATGAATGTATTGAAAAATGGAGAACCCATTTCATTTTCCACCCTGAGCATTGTCAGTTACACAGGGCTTACCATCATGAAAAGGTTCAGCAACGGAAGCGGCGTTTACACGGAAGCTCAACAAATACTTGAAACGCAGAGAAATTATCCTGCTTACCAGTTTTCAATCGGATACGTCCTGCCCCTGTAATCCGCCTTCGCACACGCCGGATAATTATGTGAAAGCTTCAACAAGGTTTGTAGTTCACCACTTCGGTCTGGAAAGCCGAAATCCCATATTCAGGCGATTAAAAAATCGCCTGTCCCGGAAAGTGTTTGCCGTGAAACAGATACCGGCGAACAAGGTAACCAATCGTAATTGTTTCCTTCTATTCAGGTGCCGGGCTAATAAATGATATTGTAATACCTGGTGTAGACACCGGATCATTGTAATTCAGGCTTTTAATGCTGAATTCGTCATAATCTTCATAAGCATAAATCAGGAAACGTGAATAGGATACATTGGATACATGTGATTGAACGTCACTTCCTTTAGCCTCATATCTATACTCGGTAGATATCCACTTGTTAAACGCAGTATGCTTTACTACCTCAGTCAGCTGAACATTGCTTAAGGAAAATGAACTTCGCTTACCTGTATGGTTGTTGTTTTCAAAATATTCACTTTCTCCTCTAAAAGACTTTAGTATCTGGCCATCTTCAGAAATTTCACCTTCAAAAGAAGTTGATGAATGGGCCTTTTCTTCCCAACTGCCCTGATCCCAGGTGGAATCCCTTGAATAACTAAAATGGGTTCCGTTCCATTTCATCTCATTATTAGCACACCCATATCCCAGGTAAAGAGTTTCGTCATAATCGGTACCCAGCTTTTTGGAAACTGTAGTTGCAGCAACACTGAATGAGCAAGAAAAAGATTCGGATTGCTGAAGATCGTTCAGATAACCTGATACTGATTCGCCGGTAATGGTAGCTGTACCCGTTGCACTACCCAAAAGGGTATTGGTTGCATTGTCGTATAAACTAACTGTTATGGTGTAGGTTCCGGCACTGGCCCATGTATAATATACCGACCCGCTTGTTGAGTTATAACTACCGGTTCCATCTCCAAAGTTCCAGGTGTATTTGGGATTGGATGGAGTTGTTCCACCTGTCACAACTGTAACTACAGTTTGTTCACCCTCGACACCTGAAACAGGATTGGGATCAAACACCAGGCTTAGATTGTTACTGCTTACTTCAAACCACTTGAAATCGATAAAATTTTCTTTTAATTCCTGGGTTCCGGGATAGTAATAATTGTTTCGGGTACCATCAATATAAAAACCAAGCTTGTTAACACCGGGTTTTAATATAATCACTGACTGAAAACTATTTGGGAACCAATAATCGATTCTTTCTCCGGTAACATCAAAAATTGCAAATGAGGTGAGTTTCTTACCATCAACTACCTTTGGATTTTCAGCTGTTGGACATTCAACTACAAAATTGAGAGTGTCACTTTTACTAATAAAACCATCGGTTAATTTTTGCCATTTCTCGTCGTTTACCCAAATGGTATATTCTGGAAAAGCGTTTGGTGCATTGTTTCCAATTGTCCCATCAAGTACTTCGGAATACCTTTTACCTATTTGTTCCCAGTCAATTAATGCCGAAACGGCTGTATAACCAACACCTGTATAAGAGCTCGAATCGATTTGTTCGGCGTTTTGCTTTGAATTGTAAGGCGAAAATTTATCGTTTTCAAATTTAATTTCACGTTCCTCACCCGGAAAATTCGGATCAGTCACATACAGTATTCCCTTTGTTGGAGATATTTTATGAGCAAGGATTGCATGTCCTCCAGTCAAACTGGTCAATCCAACATACTGAGGATGCCCTGTGATCAACATAGAATAAGCAAATGACAGCCAGCTTAAATAATGATACTCATCAGTAATCCGAATCTTCTTCAATAATCTTTGCATATCACCTTTCCAATCCAAATCTCTTTGAACAACCGATGCCCAACGGTAATACAGTGGATTGTCGAGCCAAAGACTATCCAATAGCTGGTAGGTTCCATTTAACTGTGGCGAGTTGTATAATTTCTTTTCATAAAAGTACCACATCATGGATATACTTTGTCCGGCACAATGACCTCCGGGGGCAATATATGATCCATAATTGGGGAACTCAAAGTCATCGATCCCGGGCTTAAAACCTGTCGAGATTATTGGAATTCCCATTAATTTACTTATTGAGTCGGAACTAATTAACAAATTACAGGTTGATGCAATTGATTTATTGCTTTTCGTTGAAGAGCTTACAGCCGACATATCGGAACCACGTGTAAAATGCCTCATGGCAAGGGTTATTGAATTTGAAGTCAACTCATAAACCGGAATCCCTTGCAAAAGGCCAGTTAAGTCATCGTAATAAAATCCCATTGCAAAATGCCCTTCAGGCAAGGATATCGGAATGGTAACCAACATCAGACTATCGGAATACCCTCCACCATTCCCAATCGTAATTAACGGGGTTAACGGGTTAAAATGATCTCCCAGGTTGTGGCTGGTTATTTCCACAGTTTGTATCTCGAAATCCCTGGCATCGGGATAGCTGTTTGAGGGCACGTTAATAATCATCCCGTCAACGGGGTTCCCCGGTGCACTAACCACTACCTGACCCCCGGAAGAAGGTACTGTTTCTTCGGCTACTATTACAACATCTCCTGTCCCCGGATTATCATTCGGATCGATATACGGATCTTCTTTTTTACATGATGAAAAAATTGTCAGAACAAATAAAACGACTAAAACAGGAAAGCGGATTTCCTTAAAAGATAATTTATTCATACCCCTCCAATTATAACTTCCTACTTCTCAACATAAATTAAATTTAACCCGGTGAAAGATATCGAATATTTCAATATGTATTTCTGATTCATTAAAATAAAATGAATCCCTGTTCAGCGATCACTTTTCTCAGAAATTATTACCTGGAATTGCAAATTCCGAAGAGCATAAATTGATGGTTAATTTTCTAAACTATTGACCTCGGAGAGGTCAAATGTTTATAGAAAAGAATAACCAACAAACAACATACGACCCCGGCCGGGGTCGAATATCTTCTCTGTATCAACGTTGTTACAAACATGCAATCCTTCCGGGATTGGGATAGGTTAAGCTTTGGACAGCAACCTGTTTATAAGTGGTTTAAAAGCACCAATACCGGAATCATCCTTCGGGATTTCAAATCCCGATGAGCAGGAAGCAGGAGTCGGACTTTGCATGTCCGACACTTCGACTTAGAAAGTCGAAGTCCCTTTTTCAGGCTATTGAAAATCGCCTGACCCGGAATTAGTCACTTTCCCTTAATTTTTGATATTCCCCGGTTGCCCCCTTTGTCTGGCCAATAAGCTTTTCGTAATTGACCAGTTCGAATACAAACTCTTTCTTATTATTCTTAACAGTAACAGTCTCGCCCTTAACAGTATAGGTATAATTTGATGCCAGGCCCAGAATGGAATCGTATATAACCACGAGACTATCATCCCTGAAATCGAGTTTTTCAAAATAACATTTGCTGCAAAAGAAAATACCCGAAAGAGCAGCCCTTACTTTAACGGCTTCTTTTTCTTCGGTTGAAAGTGATGAATACTCTTCAAGTAATTTTTCTTCCTGAACTTTCGATTCTTCTTTGGATTGTTTTGCAGGTTTTTGAGATGCCTTTTTTGAGGTATCATCCTTCACCTCTTTTTGTTCGGCCCATTGCTCAAACGGCGCACGGGCATTCTTAAGCGCTTTGCAATAGGCGGCATTGTTTGCTTCGTCGCCGGCTACCCTGATCCGGTCAATCTTTTTCTTTGAGAAATGCCACCTGACTTCGTATTTCCGCAAGGGCTTTACATCCAGTGAAAGGTCTTCGGGCGTGGTAACAGACAATATCGACACGATCAAGGTGTCGCTTACCGACACGATGGAATCCGCAACCTGATATCCTTCTGCATGCAAACTGTCCATAAGTTGCAGGAACATTCCGGCCTCCAACTGCTCAGCTCCCTCGCCAAACACGAAATCGTCAGAGAAAGATTTCTGAACAGAAGATGCGTTTCCGGAATTATAAGCATCTACGACCTGTTTAACAATCTGTTGGTTATCGAATTTGCAACCAACGAAAAGTAGAACAATAAGAAATGGAATAAGTATCCTGTTTTTCATACGATCATATTTTTAGTTATTATTTTTCTCCTGAAAAAGTAATGTAAATATACGCTGCATCGTCGGGATTGTTATAATCGGCCGATTGGCACATTAACGATTGGGGGTTACCATCGCTATCCGTAAAGTCCCAGCGCGATGAATACGAAACAATGTTCGAACTGACTGTTGGCCCCTCGTTTCTGAAACGGGGCGTGTATTCATCGTACATGTATGATGGATCGTAGGGAACATCCCGGGCAGAAATATCGTAAGTGAAAATATCGCCTGTTTCAGGATAAGTATTCACTTCGTGTGCAGAAAGGCTTACCACCTTAAGCCCGTTTGCCGACATGGTGCATTGAATATTTCCTTCGGTTTTAACCTTTTCACCTGAAAATAGTTCCCAATTATACGTATAATTAACACTGAACGAGACCCCACTCCAATCGATGGGATAATTTGCGGCAACACCCGGTGGCGAATTGTCGATGGATAGGGATAAAGAAACCATATCGTTGTTGCATATCAAATCCCCGTTAAAGTCGATGCTAACATACTGGAAACGCTTTAAGCGGCTTAAAATACCAGGGGCAATATTTGCTTCGGCGCCAACGTAACCAAGCAAGGTATTGGTATCGTCGTTGTATAGCTGAACCGTAACCGTGTAATCGCCTTCTTTCATAAATCTATGGGTTACCGTGCTGTCCCTTTTCACTGTTACCTCTTTGGTGTTATCCCCAAAATTCCACACATAGCTGGCATTATTGGGTGCCGTGCCCCAGGAGCGGGCGGTTATTTCCACTTCTTCGCCGGGTTCGGCTACGATGGGATCGGGGTCGATTTTCAATTTCGAATAATAGACATCGAACCATTTAAAATCGATAAAGTACATTTTATTCCCAAAATCGTTCTTTTGTGCATAAATATAAAATCCAATCTTATTTAATCCGGGTTTCAAAGTTCTGAGGCTGCTGGATGTAGGTTGATCCCATTTCTCATCCAGGTTACCGGCTTCTTCATACATGTCAAACTGTATCAATTTCACACCATTCTTTAGATCAAAAACTTCGGCTGTAGGACATTCCACTATAAACCGAATCGTATCCGTTTCTGAAATGTGACCATTCTGCAACACGCTGTTCTTCTCACTTTTTATCAAAATCCGATATTCAGGAAATGTGTTTGGAGCCACATTTCCAATGGTGCTGTCGAGCACTTCGTTGTAGCGTTTCCCGATTTGCCCCCAGTGAATATAGGAGGTTTTTCCTGAATAGCCGATCTGGTCCATTGAAATGGAATTGGCCGCTGCATTGAGCCCGATTAAATATGGTTTAAACGACCCGTTTTCAAGATTGATGGTACGGATCGATTCCACCCCTGTGCCATAATGCCTGTTATTGGGATAATTAGGGTCGGCGATGTGGAGTATTCCTCCGTTATAATCCACTTTGTAAACGATCATGGCATGACCTCCCTGCCCCTGGCTGTTGCGGATCAGCACCGACTGGGGCTCGCCCGTGACAAGCATGCTTGCCGCAAATGTTTTGAAAGTCAGCTCCGGGATAAACGATTGCATCCAGAGGCTGTTGATCCAGCCATCGAAATTGAAATCTTTCTGAATAACCGATGAAAAACGGTACCCCAGTGGATTGTCCATCCACATAAACGAAGGTTTGAGTTTGTCGTTCAGCAGGTCGAAGCGGTGGAAAAGAGCAGGCTCCCCGTTCAGCTTTTTTTCATAGTAATACCACAGGGCGGCCATGCTTTGCCCGGCGCAATGCCCATGGGGGGAGGTATAAGAACCGAGGTTGGTGAATTCCCAATCGTCGGTACCCGGTTGAAACCCTGAATTAATGATGGTTTTACCAGCCAGAACGCTCTCTTTAATCGAAGCAATCAACATATTGGCCGAAGCGTCCATGGCAAGGGGAACGCCCTTCAGATTGTCGTCCCATTCCCTGCGGTTCTCGCTCTCGCTCATAAAATGACGCGTAAGCACAGTAACCGATGTGGGTGAATAACTCAACAAAGGCAGGCCTTCAAGCGACCCTGAAATCTCGTTGTAAAAAAAACCGATGGGAAACTCACCCTCAGGAATAATAACCGGGATGGTCACCTGCATGGGGGTTTCGGCATACCCGCCCCCGTTATCAATCTGAATGAGGGGGGTAAGCGGGTTGAAGTTTTCCCCCAGTTTGTCGCTGGTGATGGGGGCTGTGGATATCCTGAAGGTACGCGAAGCCGCATAACTTCCCGGTGGCACGTCAATCTCCATCCCGTCGATTTCGCTGCCCGGGGAATTGACGACCACCGTTCCCCCGCCGGAGGGAATGGTTTGGGAAGCCACTTCCACCTCTTCGCCAATTTCGAGGTTGCGGCTGGGCCTGGGCTCCGGGTCGAAGGATGTGCAGGCTATTAACATTGTTAACAGAAACAGCCCGGGCCAAATCGGAATCCAACCCATAATATTACTCCTTTTCATTCGTAAATAATTTGTTTTTTAATTGTCGAATGGAACTCACATGTAAGATTTTCATTGGTGTTTGTGATTCTCTGCAAACATGTTCGTTTCATACGATTAAATTGTTTATTTAAAAGGCATCGTATGGAACTTCTCCCGTCTGGGCGGGATCGTTTCATAATCAAAATCCTTTATTAACTAATTCTCATAAATATCGACAAAAAATGTTAACCCCGAATGCATCCATTCGCAGGGGCCTGAGACATATTCATCCGATTTGTTTCCCAGGTATTCAGAATGATATTTTAATTGAACCCTCGATTCATCTGCATCATCGAGATTCCAAAAATATCCGAGCTCATCCCATGCCGATTCACTGTTGGTTAATGGAATATTCGAACAATCGACAACATAGTTATATGTTACGCCTTCGTCAAGCACCGTTTGTTCAACATGCAACGTTACAGTTTGCATATTGGCACCAACAGTAAAATCCATGCGTCCGTTAAGCACCCCGTCGTATGTAGATACATTATTCCAGGTTGTTGTATACACATTGCCGCTGACACTTATTTCACCATCATCGAGTGAAGTAAAAGTACGGTAAATAGGACGATTATCGGTTTCATCAATCCGGGAACCGTTTTCATCATAAACCCTCCATGTTACATCTTCAAAATTAATCTGAACATACATTTCGGTCACGTCAGGGGCAATAGAAGCTGTATAATTTGCAATGCCCACTTTCTTTCCTGTACTTTCGTCATATACAGTAACCGTCACATCGTAATTCCCCATTTCTGCGTAAGTATGCGTTGCAGTGTTATCGTTGGTTTTTGAAACAAGTTCCGATTCATCGCCAAAGTACCATTCATATCTTACCGATGATGGAAGTTCACCTTCGCTTAGCACCTCGAATTCAATTTCTTCATCGGGTTGTGCGTTTTCAGGGTCAGCCTCAATACGAAGTTCGGTATAGTAAACATCGAACCATTTAAAATCGATGAAGTACCCTTGATTCCCTAAACCGTTCTTTTGTCCATAAATATAAAATCCAACCTTATTTAACCCGGGCTTCAAAGTTCTGAGGCTGCTAAATGTAGGTTGATCCCATTTTTCATCCAGGGCACCGTCTTCGTTAAACATGTCAAACGATATTAATTTCATTCCATTTACCAAAGTAAATCGTTCAGCGGTTGGACATTCCACAATAAACCGAATCGTATCCGTTTCTGAAACATGACCATTCTGCAACAAGCTGTTCTTTTCACTTTTAATTAAAATCCGATAACCAGGAAATGTGTTTGGGGCCACATTTCCAATGGTGCTGTCGAGCACTTCGTTGTAACGTTTCCCGATTTGCCCCCAGGGAATATAGGATGTTTTTCCTGCATAACCGATCTCATCCATCGTAAGCGAACTGGACTGCGCATTGAGCCCGATCAGGTAAGGTTTAAACGTGCCGTTTTCAAGGGTGATGGTGCGGATCGATTCCACACTGGTTCCAAAATGCCGGTTATTGGGGTAGTTAGGGTCGGCAATGTGAAGTATTCCTCCGTTATAATCCACTTTGTAAACAATCATGGCATGCCCCCCCTGCCCCTGGCTGTTGCGGATCAGCACTGACTGGGGCTCGCCCGTGACCAGCATGGCTGCTGCAAATGTTTTGAAAGTCAGCTCCGGGATAAACGATTGCATCCAGAGGCTGTTAATCCAGCCATCAAAATTGAAATCATTTTGGATAACCGATGAAAAACGGTACCCCAGGGGATTGTCCATCCACATAAACGAAGGTTTGAGTTTGTCGTTCAGCAGGTCGAAGCGGTGGAAAAGAGCAGACTCCCCGTTCCGCTTTTTTTCATAGTAATACCACAGGGCGGCCATGCTTTGCCCGGCGCAATGCCCATCAGGGGCAAGATACGAACCCAGGTTGGTGAATTCCCAGTCGTCGGCACCCGGGTTAAAACCTGAACTGATGACCAGTTTACCCTTCAAAACGCTCTCTTTGACAGAAGCAATAAGCATATTAACCGAAGTGTTAAGTGAAAGGGGCTCCCCTTTAAGATCGTCCCACTCGCTACGGATGGCGCCTTCGCTCATCAAATGTCGCGTAAGCACGGTAACCGATGTGGGGGTATAATTCAACAGGGGCAAGCCTTCGAGCGAGCCCGATATTTCGTTGTAGAAAAACCCGATGGGAAACTCCCCTTCGGGCAGGGTAATGGGAAGGGTCACCGTCATCACACTGTCGGCATAGCCGCCCCCGTTTTCAATCTGAATGAGGGGGGTAATGGGATTGAAATATTCCCCAAGCTGATGGTTCGTAATTTCCGAAGTAGTCACTTTGAAGGTTCTAGATGATGCATAACTTCCCGGCGGCACGTCAATTTCCATCCCGTCGATTTCGCTGCCCGGGGCATTGACGACCACCGTTCCCCCGCCTGAGGAAATGGATTGGGAGGCCACCTCCACCTCTTCGCCAATTTCGAGGTTATGGCTGGGCTTTGGCTCCGGGTCGAAGGAGGTGCAGGAAAAGAATAAAATTGAAAAAACAGCAGATAGCAGACAAAATGTATTTGTCCATTGATTCTTTTTTACCATCGCAATTTTGTATAAGTATGTTTTGTACTCCTTTTCATTTCATATAAAGAAAAAACATGGAAATGATTCAATCTGAGCCAAATTCCACCTGAATGTATGAATATTCATTGTATTCTGTGGCAGTCTTGGTATTGGTCGATAGAACCACACCATCACCATCTACACTGGTAATCACCGATTTCGTTGTAACTAAGGTACCCTGAAGAAGTTGACTAATTCCGAAATGAGGTCGGGTATCATAAAAGGTTATGGGTATTTCCCTTACATCATCTTGCAGTTCCTCCAGGAAATACCCTCCATTCACAGTATTCGGATAGGATATTTCCAATGATGCTGAAAGTGAGTTGATGGTTCTTCCATCTGCTGAAAGCGTTCCCTTTATTTCTCCTTTATGGGTTTTTGTACCGTAAATATATTCGTATTCGACACGGATTGAATTACCCTCCCACTGAATAGGGGTAAACGGATTAAGTTTTGAACCATCTATGTTTGTGTAAATTCTCATGTGCGAACTTT